>NZ_OZ244205.1:2025000-2325000 GCF_965216895.1 Nisaea sp. | reverse complement strand
CTGCTGACCTCGATCATGAGCACGGCAAAACCGGGCCAGGCGGTCTGCGATGCCGGGCTCAAGGTGCAGAGTATCGATTCCGGCCTGCCGGTGATCTTCGGGCGGGACGATATCGAATACGTCAACTGCTCCGACGAGCACGGCGTGATCCGGGACCCAGGAAACACCCTCGCCGCGAGCGAGAAACTCCGACTGGTGCCGGGGCATTGCGATCCGACCTGCAACATCCACGACTGGTATGTCGGGATACGGGACGGCAAGGTCGAATGTCTCTGGCCGGTGACGGCGCGCGGCAAGGCCTACTGAGCTGGATCAGGCGCCCACGTAGAAGGCCCTGTTGTCGGCAAAATGCTGGTCGAGTGCGCCTTTCAGGGCGCGGAGCCGGGCCGTGGTCTTCTGGTCCGTGCGGTACAGAATCCAGATGCTGCGGTCGTCGATCAGGCGCGCGCCGGGCACCCGGACCAATCCGTCCTGACAGTCGCCGAGAAAACACGGCAGCAGGGTGAGGTACGGGCCATGGCGCGCAATCTCGATCTGGCTGCGATGTTCCGGACATTTATGCGCCGTGGTATGGCCGGTGACCCCGGTGTCCTCCGTCCAACTGACGCTTTCGTCTTCCTTGTCCCATCCGAGCCAGCGAACCGCGCCGGGACCGGATCGGAGCAGGTCGCAGGTCTCCCGGGCGGCATAGACGGTCTTGCGATACTGCAGGACGCGTTGACCGATGGCGTCGTCGTCGACTTCGAAGGCGAGGCGGACCGAAAGATCGGCCTCAAGATCGGCGAAGCGGGTGAAGCGGTCGGTGATTTCCAGCTCGAGCTCGATTTCCGGATGCTGTTCTGAGAAGCGAGCGAGCGCCGCGCCGAGGCCGGCCGGGCACAGCGCGAAGGGGACGCTGACGCGGATCGGACCCCGCAGTTCCGCATCGCGCCCGGCCGCCGCATGTGTCGCGGCGCGGAAGGCGCGTTCCATCTCGGCGGCGTGTCGTGCGAGCGCTTCCCCCGTTTCTGTCGGCACCAGGCCGCGCCGCGTGCGCCCAAACAGCCGCGAATCGAGCGCCGCCTCGATCTGGTTCAGGCGCTGCAAGACCGTCCCGTGATTGACCGACAGGCTGCGCGCCGCACCCCTGAGCGAGCCGGATCTGGAAATCGCCAGGACGAAGCGCAGATCGTCCCAGTCAATGGATGGATTTTTAACCATACTGTTCAGAATTATCCGGCTTTGGTTCGAATAAATAAACAAATATCGTCCGCTCCTGTTGATGGCCGGCACGGCGCGCCGGACAAGTGGAGGGAACGGAACGTGGAGGCTCGGACTGTCCTTGACCGGATCGGCGATTCGCCAATGGTCGAGCTGCAAAAAGTCGTGCCACAAGGTGCAGGACGCGTACTGCTCAAGATCGAGAGCGAGAACCCGACCGGGTCGATGAAGGATCGCATGGCGCTCGCCATGGTGGAGGCGGCGGAACGCGACGGCCGGCT
Organism: Nisaea sp.; assembly: GCF_965216895.1. Classification (GTDB taxonomy): domain Bacteria; phylum Pseudomonadota; class Alphaproteobacteria; order Thalassobaculales; family Thalassobaculaceae; genus Nisaea. The sequence continues at coordinate 2,323,519 of NZ_OZ244205.1, read as the reverse complement.
ATCGCCCGGCGGATCGGTCGTCGAATATACCGGCGGCAGCACCGGCGTGTCTCTCGCCCTGGTCTGCGCGGTGAAGGGCTATCCGCTGCACATCGTCACCTCCGATGCCTTCAGCCTCGAGAAGCGGCGGCACATGGAGGCGCTCGGCGCGACACTGACCGTGGTGCCCAGCGACAACGGAGCGATGGACGCGGCGCTGACCCGCGCGATGATCGCCGAAGCGGACCGGATCCAGCGCGAGACGGCCGCCTTATGGACCGACCAGCTCAACAATGCCGACCAGCTTTCGGCCTACCGCACGATGGGCAGGGAGATCTGGCAACAGACCGGCCGCCGGATCGACGCCTTCGTCCAGACGACGGGGACGGCGGCCTCGGCGCGCGGGATTTCGGAATTCCTGAAGGAGCGTGGCAGGGACATCCGTACGATCGCCATAGAGCCCGCCGAGTCCGCGGTGCTGTCCGGCGGGCAATCGGGAAAACACCGGATCGAGGGTGTCGGGGCGGGATTCGTGGTCCCGCTTTGGGACCCGGAGCCGATCGACGAGATTGCGACCGTGAGCACCGGAGAGGCAATGGCTATGTCCCGCCGTCTCGCGCGCGAGGAGGGGCTCTTCGCCGGGACCTCGACCGGGGCAAATGTCGTTGCAGCCCTGCGCGAGGCCGAGCGTCTGGGACCGGACTCCATCGTTGTCACCATCATGTGCGACAGTGGGGTCAAGTATCTGAGTACCGAGCTCTACAATGGAGAGGCGCGGGATGCCGATTGAGAGTTTTGCCGAGATCAGGCGGCGGGCCGAGGCCCGGCATGGCGGCGCGGCCGCCTTGGACAAGCGTATTGCCGAAGGCGTGCGGCCCGGCGACCCGGCGGCCTTGTCCGACGACCGTATCCTCTCGGAGATGGCAAAGCGGGTCTTCCAGGCCGGTTTCTCCTGGAAAGTGATCGAGCGCAAATGGTCCGGGATCGAGGAGGCGTTCGAGCAGTTCGACATCGCGGTCAATGTGGAACTGAGCGCCGCACGCCTCGCGTCCCTGATGGCCGACGAACGCATCGTCCGCAACAAGGCGAAGATCCTCGCCGTCAGGGACAATGCGCTGCTGGTGGAGCAGATGGCGGCGCTCGACGGCAGCGCCGGGCGGTTCCTTGCCAATTGGGACCGTGCCGACCAGGCGGGGCTGATGGACTATCTGAAACGGCACGGCAACCGGCTTGGCGGCGCGACCGGGCAGTATTTTCTGCGCTTCATCGGTTGGGACGGCTTCATCCTCTCGAAAGATGTCGTTGCCGCCTTGGGGCATGCCGGCGTGATCGACGGTCCCGCAGGTTCGAAATCGGCCTTGGCGAAGATCCAGGCCGCTTTCAACGGATGGGAGGCAGAAACCGGTCTGCCCCGCGCCGCGATCAGCAGGACGCTCGCGCTTTCGGTCGGGTAGGCGCTCGCATGACCGATGCTAGCTCTGCGGGACAGGCTCGAACTCGAACCCTAGATTGGCCCTCAAAGCCTTCGTTTCGGCCTTCGTAGTCCCGTGCATGTAGCACGAAGGAAAAATGAAAAAGTCGCCGGTCTCCGGAACGACTTCGTGGAAGGGCGTGGATTGGATCAGGTTGTGCTTACCGAACTGCAGCTTCGTGCGGCTCTCGGCAGGGACTTGGAAATAATATGTCATGACAAAAGTTGCGTTGGAGTGCAGATGCGGCGGGTGGAACCCATCGCTCCTCGTCGCGGCGGCAAAAAGCCGCTGTCGCGCGATCTCGCGTACACGATATCGCGGGTAGCCGAGCCGCAGAATGGTCGAGACATAGTCTTCGTAGATCTCGGATGCCGTTGCCTTGAGGGCAATGATCTCCGGTAGGTCCGTCGGGATATCCTGATCGGTGATGATCAGTTTATTCTCGCCGGCGATATCCAGATGCTCACGCGGGTTCTCGGTATAGCCGATTTCCTGGCAGAGTTCGGTCAGCTTCTTGTTGATCTCGTCGATTCGGAAGCCGCCGATCTTGCCGTACCGGTAATGTTTTATGTACTGGCTGGAGAAAATCGCGTCCCACGAGCGGTCGTTCGGATAGAGTGAGCGCCAGAGAGCGTGGGCATCGACAAGGCTGTACAGGTTTTCCGACGAGAACGGCTCAGTCTCCTTATGACTGTTTTTTGCCAGTTCCATCGCCTGTTCATATTGCTTGTCGAATATGAGTCTTGCGAAGTTTTCTCTGTCATAGCCCTGCATTGGGATTACTCACGCGAGACTTTGTGATGGCAGCCGCCGGCAGCCTATGGTGCTTGCGGCAAGGTAAGGGCGGCGATCTGCATTGCCAAGCCCGGGCGGCGCGCGGAATTGAACCGTGCCGCCCGGCCTCCGGTCCCAGATTGTACTCGGCCAGCATAATGTCTTCGCTACTTTGCGATAAGCTTTTTCCCGGTGTTCATCGGCGCGGATCATCTGCAAGCTGCGCCCGAAATTCTGATCACGCGAAGGAACTGAAATGAAGATCGGGTTCATCGGACTGGGAAATGTCGGGGCGAAGCTGGCGGGCAGCCTGCTCCGGAACGGTGCCGAACTGACGGTGCGCGACCTTGACGCGGCGAACATGCAGCCCTTTCTGGAGAAAGGCGCCGCTGCGGGCGAAAGTCCGAAGGCCATGGCGGAAGCGTGCGACATCGTCATCACCTGTCTGCCGAGCCCCGCGGTCTCTGCCGCGGTGATGGAGGCCGAGGACGGCATCCTTGCCGGCCTCGCGCCGGGAAAGATCTGGGCGGAGATGTCGACCACCCATGCCGGCGAGGTGAAGCGGCTCGGCGCGCTGGTCGCGGAGAAAGGCGCAGAGGCGGTCGATTGCCCAGTCTCCGGCGGTTGTCACCGGGCGGCGACCGGCAATATCGCGATCCTTGCCGGCTGCGGGCGGCCCACCTTCGAGAAGATCCTGCCTGTCCTGACCATGATGGGCCGCCGCGTGCTCCATACCGGCGATCTCGGCACCGCATCGGTGCTGAAGGTCATGACAAACTATCTCGCCACGGCCAATCTGGTGACGCTCTGCGAGGCTCTTGCGACTTCGAAAGCGGCCGGGATGGATCTCAACACCACGTTCGAGGCGATCCGCATTTCCTCCGGCAACTCCTTCGTCCATGAGACCGAGAGCCAGGTGATCCTGAACGGCTCGCGTGACATCAGCTTCACCATGGATCTGGTGCTGAAGGATGTCGGGCTGTTTCAGGAGATCGCGGAGAAAAACGGCGTTCCGCTGGAGGTCTCGCCGTTGCTCTGCGACATCTTCCGTGACGGCATCTCCCGCTTTGGTCCGCGCGAGCTCTCGCCCAACATCATCAGGCGACTGGAGGAGGCGACCGGCCTCGACATCACCGCCCCCGGCTTCCCGCCTGAGATGGTGGATGACGAGCCGGAAGCGCCGGGCTATGAAATCGTACCCCCGGGGCGCCCGTAGGGGACGCTCGCGAGGGGAAACCTGCAGCCGGGAGGGGAGCCATGCTGGACCGACGCGCATTCTTCATCGACGGAAGCTGGGTGTCGCCGATCGACGGCCAGGATTTCGAGGTCGTGAACCCGGCGACGGAAGCGGCCGTGGCGGTGATCTCGCTCGGTGGCGCCGAGGACGTGGACTATGCCGTCCGCGCCGCGCGGGACGCGTTCGAGATGTGGAGCGAGTCCGCGGTCTCCGAACGCATCGATCTGCTGCGCCGGGCGCGCGAGATCTATCTCCGCCGCCGGGACGAGTTCGCCGACGCGATGACGCTGGAGATGGGCGCGCCGCGCGACTTTTCCCGGGAAAGTCAGGCGCCCTGCGGCGATACCCTTCTCGCGTCGGCCATCGAGGCTCTGGAGGCGCATGCCTTTGAACGACCGAGCCTGCGCGGCGGCAGCACGCTGCGCGACGAGGCGGCCGGTGTTGCCGGGCTGATCACGCCCTGGAACTGGCCGGTCAATCAGGTCATGGCCAAGGTCGCCTCGGCGCTCGCCGCCGGTTGCACCATGGTGCTGAAACCGAGCGAGTACGCGCCGCTCTCGGCGGGCATGGTGGCGGAGGTCCTGGCCGAGGCCGGTTGCCCGCCCGGCGTCTTCAACCTGGTGCATGGCGACGGCTTCTGCACCGGCGCCGCGCTCTCGGCCCATCCCGGGATCGACTTGCTCTCCTTCACCGGCTCGACCCGCGCCGGAACCGAGGTGATGAAGGCGGCGGCGGACGGTATCCGACGGGTCGCGCTGGAACTCGGCGGCAAGAGCCCGAACATCCTCTTCGCCGATGCCGATCTCGACGGCGCGCTGCGCTTCAGCGTCGAGAACTGCTTCTCCAACAGCGGCCAGTCCTGCGACGCGCCGACCCGCCTGCTGGTCGAGAAGAGCGTCTATGACGAGGCGGTCACCATGGCCGGACGCTTTGCCGCGGACGTGACGGTCGGCGATCCGCAGCGGCCGGGCGACCATATCGGACCGCTGGTGAACAGGATCCAGTTCGAACGCGTGCAGGAGCATATCCGCAAGGGGATCGAGGAGGGTGCGCGCGTGGTGACCGGCGGGCTCGGCAAGCCGCACGGGTTCGAGACGGGCTACTTCGTCAAGCCGACGATCTTCGCCGATGTGGACAACGACATGCATATCGCGCGCAACGAGATCTTCGGCCCGGTGCTGGTGATGATCCCGTTCGACGGCGAGGACGAGGCGGTCGCCATCGGCAACGACACGGAGTACGGTCTCGCCGCCTATATCCAGACCTCGGACGAGGCGCGGGCCCAGCGCGTCGCGCGCCGGCTGCGGGCGGGCAACGTCTATATCAACGGAAATTACGGCGACACGGACGTACCCTTCGGAGGCTACAAGCAATCCGGCATCGGCCGCGAGAACGGGCCGTTCGGCCTGGCGGAGTTCCTGGAGACGAAGGCGATCACGGGGTAGGGAGTGCGTCGAATTCGTCGTTTCTGGACGCCGTCATCCGGGACCTCGATCCGGGATCTTTCGTCGGAACCGTCTCGATGTTCGACAAGGTCCCGGCACCGCGGCCGGGATGACGATCTGAAGAGCATCTGTCGCATACCCACAGATGTCGGCTACACTACCCTGTCCCGATCACCATCGGCAGGGAGCCCCATGCAGGACGACCGTTATTCCCTCGCCCAGCGCTGGCTGCACTGGATCACCGCTGCGCTGGTCCTCGCCGCGCTCGGCGCCGGCATCCTCTTCTTCACCCTCGGTTTCGAAGGCCTGATGAAGACGTTCGGCACCGATCTCACCAACGCGATCTACAAGTACCACAAGACAGCGGGCGTGCTCGTGCTCGCGCTGATGCTGCTCCGCCTCGTCCTGCGCGTCCGCCTCGGCGCGCCGCCGAAGCCGGAGAGCCTGACCCCGCCCGAGCGCATCCTCGCGACCGGGGTGCAGCACCTGCTCTATCTGATGCTGATCGCGCTCCCCATCCTCGGCTGGGCGGCCACCGCCGCCGGCGGCTATCCGGTGGAGTTCTTCAACTGGAAACTCCCGGGCCTCATCGCCAAGGACCCCGAGCTTTCGAACACACTCTTCCGGCTTCACGGCCTCGCGGCGCTCACGGTCGCCGGTCTGATCTGCCTGCACATCGCCGGCGCGCTCCGGCACTGGCTGATCAAGAAGGACGGGGTGATGCGGCGGATGAGCTTGTTTGGGTAACTCTAATTGATATCGCGAATGCGAATTCCTTGAGGTTAGCATTCACCGGCAAGTAAACCGCGCGCAATCAAATCCTCAACGTGAGCACGACAATCATTGGCATAACGTCCATACCCCGGATTGAATGCTCGAACGCAGATTTGAATTTCCTGCGCTAGCTCGATTGTTCCTGAGGCAAATTCGCGCAGTTCTTCAATCAGGGGATTACGGACTTCAAGCCCTGCCGCGCGCCTTCGACGCCCCTCTCTAGAGATTTCAAGGGAGTGAGCAAGTTCTGTGTGCCTAAATTCCCGAATGTGGCGCAATGCATCTGCTTCTTTCATCTGGCAAATCATCTGAAGGATTTTGCCTCGACGCTCAATTTGCTCTCGCGCTCGGTCGTTAGCGTCGCGTAGAGCTGCTGATCGGCACAATGCCCTCGCACGCTCCCTATCGTGCATGTCTTTCATACCGCTCATTGAGAGCTCTTCGCCTAATCGTCGTTCTGAATCCAGCACATCAAAAATCAAGCTTCTAGAAAATCCGGGAGTTTGCAGAAGCATTTCCAACCGTGGAACGGAATCAGTATCATTGTGCTTGTCCCATAGACGCGCAACGCAGAGCGCGGCTGATGAGAGAACTGCATTTACTATCCAGTTATATGCGTGCGCCGCCCTTGAGCGAGGATAGTCTCTTGCTTTCTCATTGAGCGCTTCGAACAGAGCCAAGTTTTGGATAAGCACGCGACAGTTATTGTCAATTTTTTGAATCACCCGGCTCCGATCAGCATCTTCAGCATTCTGCTGATTAATCAGTTCACTGACCTCTCGATCCAAGAACCCATCGATTTCCGACATACTCGCAACTCAAAAAGACAAATTCAGCACTGGGCCAATCTCTCTCAATCTTATCATTTACAAAATCACCCCGCCTCACGCCTCCAAGCCATGATGATCCCGCCGATCACCAGCAGCAGGACGAGCACACCCGGCAGCAGCGGCACGGTGCGGACTCCCGTCACGACATAATCCTCGTTCCGGATCAGCCCCGCCCAGTCGCGGCCTGCCGTCGCGCGGCCGGCGCGGACGCGGCGAAGGTCGGGGACCGTCTCCTCGGCGCCCCAGGTGACGGAGCCGCCGGTCTGCTCGGCGATCGGGCCGAGCCATTCATCTGTCGTGCGCACGTCCGAGAGTTCGATCGGATTGAGCGCGCCGACGGCGGCGAGCTTGGTCAGGGTGCCGTCGGCGAAGCTGTGCAGCCCGACCTGGTCGGTGGTGAAGCTGGCCTGGCCGCGGCCGGGGCCGGTACGGGCGAGGGGCAGGGTGATCGTGCTGCCGTCGGGCGCTGTCATGGTCACGTCCGGCAGCTCGCCGTCGAGCGAGCGGCGGATCACCTCGATCTCCTCGCCGCGCACGCGGACCCGGAGATCGTTCTCCTCCAGGTCCGGCTCGCGCATCAGCCAGTGGGCGGTGCGGCGCAGCAGCTCGGCCTGCGGACCGCCGCCGTCGAAGCCGCGGGTCCAGAGCCACATCTGGTCGGTCAGCAGATGCGCGACCCGGCCCTCGCCGAAACGGTCGAGCACCAGCAGCGGGCGGCCTTCCGGACCGTCCATCAGCACCACGCCGCGCAGCACGTCGGCCTCGATCTGGCGGAACCAGCGGCCCCAGGTCGCCGCTTCCGCCTCGATCCCGTCGGCGTCGAGTTGCGGTGCGCCGCTGAGGCCGGAGGTCACCGGATGGCGATGGCCGTCGAGCGTGGTATGGGCGCGGAACGGCGCCTCGATAATGGCGCCGGTCGGCAGCGCCGGCAGGACCTCGCCGAGCGGGGTATTGGCGAGCGAGAGGCGGGAGGCGAAGGGCGGACCGCTCGCCTCCAGAAAGGCGCCGCCGCTGCGCACGAACTCGACGATGTTGCGCAGGTAGCTGCGCGGCAGCACACCGCGGCGCTGGTACTGGTCGAAGATGATCAGGTCGAACTCGTCCAGCTTCAGCTCGAACAGCTCGCGCACCGGGAAGGCGATCAGCGAGAGCTCGCGCACCGGGGTGCCGTCCTGCTTCTCCGGCGGGCGCAGGATGGTGAAATGCACGAGATCGACCGAGGGGTCGGCCTTCAAGAGGTCGCGCCAGGTGCGTTCTCCCGCATGCGGCGCGCCGGAGACCAGCAGCACGCGCAGCCGGTCGCGCACGCCGTTGATGGCAAGGACGGCGCGATTGTTCTTCACCGTCAGCTCGTCCTCTCCCGGTCCGGCCATCAGCTCGACGATGGTCTCGCCGCCATGGGTGATCGGGATCTCGATCTCGACCAACCGGTTGGCACGGATCACCTGATCGGGACGGGCGACGCCGTCGATCGAGAGGCTGAAGGGCACCGCCGCCGCTTCCTCCGCGTCCTCGACCCTGATCTTCGCCGTGACGGAGCGGCCGACGACGCCGAAGGAAGGGACATGTTCGACCACGAGGCGGCGGTCGCGTTCGCCCCGCCTGCCGGTCAGGATCACATGCAGCGGCGCGCCGGGATCGCGGCCGCGCAGTTCCTCCACCCGGTCGTGGCTCTGCCCGTCGGTCACCGCCAGCACACCGGCGAGACGACCCTGGGGCACATCGTCGAGCACGTCGCGCAGGGCGGCGAAGAAGCGGGTGCCGTCGCGGCCGCTGCCCGCCCGAGCGCGTCCGCCGTCCAGCGTGACCACGCGGAGGTCCAGATCCTCGAAATCCTGGAGCTGGCCCTGCAGGTTTTCGGCGATCGCCGCCGCCCGGTCGGCGCGGCCATCGATGCTCTGGCTGGTGCTCTCGTCGAGCAGCAGCACGGCGATGTCGTTGCGCGGATCGCGGTCCTCGGAGATCAGGTAGGGGTTGGCCAGCGCGGCGACCAGCACGGCGAGCGCGAGACTGCGCCAGACCGCGCCGCGTCCGCGCATGAGTGCGGTGTAGATCACCAGCAGGATCCCGGAAGCGGCGAAGAGCGCGATCGCCCACCAGGGGATCATCGGCGAGAAATCGATGCCGACGGCGGAACCGATCATTGCCGCGACTCCTTCATTGCCCCAGCCTCTCGAGAATGGCGGGGACATGCACCTGGTCCGCCTTGTAGTTCCCCGTCAGCATGTACATCACCAGGTTGACCCCGGAGCGGAGCGCCATCTCGCGCTGGATCTCGCCGCCCGGCACCACCGGGAACTGGTAGAAGCCATCGTCGGACTTCGCCCAGGCCGCGGCCCAGTCATGGCTGCCGACGATGACCGGCGAGACCTCGCTGGACCGGTCGCCCTCGTCCTGCTGCACATAGAGCCGGCCGCCTTCGTAGCGACCGGGGAAGGACTCCAGCAGATAGAAGGTCTTTGTCAGGACGTGGTTCTCAGGTACCGGCGCGAGCGCAGGGATATCGAGCTCGCGGGTCAGCGCGCGCAGACGCTGCAGGCCCGGCCCTGCGCCGCTGCCGCTGTCGATCCGGTCCCTCGTGTCGAAGAACAATGTGCCGCCGTTGCGCATATAGAGGTTGAGCCGCGCCACACCGTTCGGCGTGAGGTCGTTCTGCGCCTCGGTGACGGGCCAATAGAGCAGGGGGAAGAGCGAGAGCTCGTCGACCTCGACATCGACCGCCATCGGCTCCAGCGGTTCGACCGCGGTGCGCTGGGTCAGGATTTCGGTGAGGTTGCTCAGCCCGGAGCGGCTGATCTCGTCGACTTCCCGGTCGCCGGTGATGACATAGGCGAGCCGGGTGGCGAGCGCCGCCCGCATGATCCACCGTTCCTCCTCGCTCATCGGCGCGCCGCTCGAGATGATGTTCTGTGCCTGCACGGCGGCCGGAGCCGCCGCGAGCGCAGTGCCGAGCAGGAGAATCGCCGCGGTCTCGCGCACCCGCGCGTTGCCGACCCCCGGCACGAGGCCGCGCATCACCAGGGTGATGACAAAGTCCGCCAGCAACAGGAGCACCGCGGCACTCAACGCCCAGGGCGCCAGGTCGAGTTCGTCGCCGCCGCCGTAGCTGACCCGCGCAGTGCCGCCCGGCAAGGCTGCAAGCGGCGCCATTTTCGCCGCTTCCGGCCCGAGATTGACCGCCGTACGGGAGAGTTCGCTGCCATAGTATCCGGGAGGATGCTCGTGGTTCACCGCGGCCGCCTCGCCCTTGAGGAAGGAAATGGCGCGTGCGCTCGCCGGCGGGGAGACAAGCTGACCGAAGCCGTCCAGTGTCTCGACCGGCGCCGCCGTCCCGCCGTCCGCCCTCTGCCCGACCCCGGCGCTGACCGCGACGATGCGCCGGAGCATCTCGACGAAGGCGCCCGACAGCGAGAGATCGCTCCAGTCCGTGTTCGCCGTGGTGTGGAACAGCACGATGCGCCCGTCGCCGCGCGCCGCGGCGGTGACGATGGGCGTGCCGTCGGCGAGGCTCGCCCACGTCCGGTCCGCCAGTTCGATCGAAGGCTCGGCCAGCACCTGCTTGTAGATCAGCACGTTGTCATAGTCGGGCAGGTCGGCGAACGGTGTTTCGCCGTCGAACGGTGCGAGCGCGGCCGGCTCCGACCAGGAGAGCACCCCGCCGAGCGAGCGGTCGCCGCCGCGCAGCCGGACCGGCAACAGCTCCGACTCGCCGAGCCCGCGGTTCTCCAGGCTGGCGGCGGCGAGCCGCGGACCGGCAAAGCGGACCAGCGTGCCGCCTTTTTCGACCCAGTCGAACAGCTGCTGTTTCTCGGAAGGCGGCAGCAGTCCGGTATCGGGCAGGGCGATAACGGAGATGTCGCGTTCGAGAAACTCGGCCAGCGTGCCCCGGCTGACCTCGCTGAAGGGCGACAGCGCCCGGTCGATGAAGAACATCTCCTCAAGCAGCGGCTGGGAGTCGGCGAAACCGGTGCCGGCGACGAGGCCGACCGGGCGGCGCCGGAAGCTCTCGTCCAGCAGCGCGACGGAGGCCGCGCCGGGAAGATCCACAAGCTCAAGCCGGGCAAGCTCGTTGCGGAGCTCCAGCGGCAGCTCGACATCGACCTCCGCCGCCGGTTCGCCCTCGGCGAAGGTGGCGGTTGTCCGGGTCAGCACCCGCCCGTCTGTCGCCACGGCGCGGATGTTCACGATCTCCTGCGCGCCGGCATTCAGCCGCGTGACCCTGGCGGTCAGCGCATTGCCGTCGCCGATCCGCGCGGTCAGCGCCATCGGCTGCTGGCCGCCCTCGTAGACCGTCAGGGCTCCGAACCGGATCAGCCGCTCGGCCAGCGCCGCATCTTCCGCGTCCTCGACCCCGTCGGTGAGCCAGAAGACGGAGGCAGGCCGTTCGATCGGCGCCGCCTCGATCCGTTCCGCCGCGACGGAGGGCACGCCGGCCCATGGCTGGGGCGCCAGCCCGTTCACGAAGGTGCGGGCGGCTTCGGGCGCCATCAGGCCGCCGCGCTCCAGCGCCGCCGAGTCGGAGAACGCGGTCGGGAACACGGCGATGGCCCGGCCGGCCCGCTCGGTGCGTTCGATCAGCTCCAGCGCCGCCGCCTTGCGCTCCGGCCAGCCCGGCGCCGCCGCCCAGCCGTTATCGACGACGATCACCACCGGCCCGCTCCCTTCGAGTTCCTGCTTTGCGCCGATCAGCGGCTGCGCCAGGGCAAGGATGACGAGCGCGGCGAACAGCAGGCGCAGCAGCAGCAGCCACCAGGGCGTGCGGTCCGGCGTCTCCTCCGGCGATTGCAGCCCGTAGAGCAGCCTGATCGCCGGAAAGGCGACGGTGCGGGGGGCCGGCGGCGTGATCCGGATCAGCAGCCAGATTGCCGGCAGAGCGATCAGGCCGGCGAGGAGCCAGGGAGAGGCGAAGGCGAGGGGACCGAGGCTCAGCATGGTGTCTGCCTCACCCGTTCTGCCGCGTCATCGCGGCATAGAGTTGCAGCAGGGCGGCTTCCGGCGCCTCCGAGGTCACATGCTGGGCGAAGAACCAGCCGGCCTTGCGGCAGGCGTCCTTCAGGCGGGCCCGGTGCAGCGCCAGTTTATCGACATAGGCCTCGCGTACTTTGTCTGCGCGGCGGAGCAGGTGCGCGTGCTCGGCTTCGGTGCCTTCGAAGCGGATCCGGCCCTGAAACGGGAAGGCCTCCTCTGCCGGGTCCGTCACCTGCAGCAGAAATCCGCCGATGCCGGAGGCGGCATAGTGTCCGATGATCGCGGAATAATCCTCCGCCGGCTCCATGAAATCGGAGACCATCACGGCAACCGCGTGACGTGGCAGGTGTTCCAGCGACGGCAGGCTGGCGGCGCTGCTGCGCGCGTTCTCCAGCGTGTTGGCGAACAGATTGAGGCCGCTGCGCCCGCCGCGCGGGGGCGTTCCCTCGCCGAGCAGGGCGATGCGTTCGCCGGCTTCTGTCAGCAGCGCTCCGAGGGCGAGAACCAGGAGATCGGTGCGCACCGCCTTTTCCGGCAGGGTGCGATCGGACGCGAACCGCATCGATGGCGAGGCGTCGCGCCAGATCCAGACACTCTGCGAAGCCTCCCATTCCGTCTCGCGGACATAGACCTCGTCGCTCCGCGCCGTGCGGCGCCAGTCGATCCGGCGCACCGAGTCGGTGACCTGGTAGGGACGGAACTGCCAGAAGGCCTCGCCCATGCCGACGCGGCGCCGTCCGTGCATGCCCTGGGAGACGGTCGCGGCGACCCTTTCCGCGGCCACAAGGAGCGGGGGAAACTTACCTGCGAGTTCCTCGGCGTGATGACGCATTCAGGGCGTCCCGGCTCAGCGATGGTCGGCCAGCAGCCGCTGGATGATGTCGTCGAGCGAGATGCCTTCGGCGCGGGCCGCGAAATTCAGCGCCATGCGGTGCCGCAGCACGGGCGGCGCCAGTTCCAGAACATCCTCGATCGAAGGCGAGAGCCGGCCGTCGAGCACCGCCCGGGCGCGCGCCGCGAGCATCAGTGCCTGGCTGGCGCGCGGCCCCGGCCCCCAGGCGACATGACGCTTTACCTCCTCCACCTCGGTGGTCTCCAGGCGGCCGGCACGGACGATCCCGAGAATCGCCTCCACCACGCTCTCGCCGACGGGGATCTGGCGCAGCAGCTTCTGCGCCTCGATCAGCTCGGGGCCGCTCAGAACCGGCTCGACCTTGATGTCTTCGCTGCCGGTGGTGGCGAGCAGCATGCGGCGCTCGGCGTCATGGTCGGGATAGCCGACATCGATCTGCAGCAGGAAGCGGTCGAGCTGGGCTTCGGGGAGCGGATAGGTGCCTTCCTGCTCAAGCGGGTTCTGGGTCGCGAGCACGAGGAAAGGAGAAGGCAGCTCGTAGGTATGGCCGCCGACGGAGACCGTCCGTTCCTGCATCGACTGCAGCAACGCCGACTGGGTCCGCGGACTGGCACGGTTGATTTCGTCCGCCATAAGGATCTGCGCGAAGACCGGACCCTTCACGAATCGGAAGTGGCGTTTGCCGTCGTCCGATTCCTCGAGGATCTCGGCGCCGATGATATCGGCGGGCATCAAGTCCGGGGTACATTGGATGCGCTTGTCGTCGAGGCCGAGTACGATGCCGAGTGTCTCGACGAGACGTGTCTTGGCGAGACCCGGGACGCCGATCAACAGCGCGTGACCGCCGGCGAGCACGGTAGTCAGGGTCTGATCGACGACGTCGCGCTGGCCGAAGATCACCGCCTCGACCTGGGCCCTGGCTTTCGCCATGCGGGCGCCAAGGGCATCGATTTTTTCGACGGTCTCGGTCTCGAGCCGTTGATCGAGAGTGGAGGAATTGGTCATGGACTCTATACTTCCTTCTAGTCAATGGCCCGCCGGAACCGGTCGGCGCACGCCCAGGAACCCATAGAAGCAGCCAATACCGATGACCGCATCGAACGCGTCTTCCGATCCTCCCCCCACATCAGATCAGTTAGAGCGTATCGCAGCTGCAGCAACTGGGAAACCGGAACCGCGCAAACAGATCGACATGGGGGACTACGGGATCCGGATCGATCGCGACGGCACCTGGTATCATCTTGGAACTCCTATCAATCGGCTTCCGCTGGTGAAGCTTTTCGCCACGGTCCTCCACCGTGACGAGGACGGGGGTTATTCGCTCCGCACGCCGTTCGAACGCGGCCGAATCACGGTTGATGACGCGCCCTTCACGATCGTGGAGGCATGGTACGACGATACGGGGTCTCCGGACGTGACAAATAGAAGTCTCATGCTCCGCACGAACCTTGACCGTATTGTGGCCGCCGGCCCCGAACACCGGATCCGGGTCGAGACCAACCCGGAGAACGGCGAGCCGCGTCCCTACATCGATACCGGAAACGGACTGGATGCGCTGATCACAAGATCGGTATTCTACGATCTGGTCGATCAGGCGGTTACGCTGGAACGCGATGGGGAAACAGTGCTCGGTCTCTGGAGTGACGGCATCTTTCACGAACTGGGATCGATATGACCGGGATTATTGACGCGGAGCGGCTGCGCATGGCGCTGACACGCGCCGTCGAGAACGGTGCCGGGCGCGGCGATCACGACCTCAATCCGGGAATGGAGGCCACCGGACGTCAACGTCCGGCCGCCGTCCTGATCCCGGTGGTCGAGCGCGAGGGCGGTCTCACGCTCCTCTTCACGAGGCGGTCTGACGATCTGCCGGTACATCCGGGCCAGATCAGCTTCCCTGGAGGTCGGGCGGAAACGCACGATGACGGGCCGGCCGACACCGCGCTCAGGGAAACGGAGGAAGAGATCGGCGTGCACCGCCGGCATATTGAGGTGGTGGGGCAACTCGATCTCTACCGCACCCGGACCGGCTTCGAGATCACGCCGGTCGTCGGTCTGCTGACACCGCCTTTCGACATGAGACCCGAGCCGGGCGAAGTGCAGGAAATCTTCGAGGTGCCGCTGCCCTTTTTTCTGGATCGCTCCAACCACGAGCGACATAGCCGCGAATGGAACAACCAGATGCGCAGCTTCTACGCCATGCCCTACGGCGACTACTATATCTGGGGGGCAACGGCCGGCATGCTGGTGAATTTCGTCGACGTTCTGCTGCCCCGCGTCGATGCCTGACGGCGGCGCCTGAACCCGGAACCCGACGCATGCGGATTTCTCCGAAACCCTGGATGACGGCTCCCGAGACCCGCGCAGTCATGGAGATCCTGAATCGCGACGGCGACATGGCGCGGTTCGTCGGCGGCTGCGTCCGCAGTGCCGTGCTCGACCTGCCGATCGCCGATGTCGACATCGCCACCCGCTACACCCCGGAAAGGGTTATCGAGCAGCTCCGGGATGCCGGTATCCGCGTCATTCCGACGGGCCTCGACCACGGCACCGTCACCGCGGTCGTCAATCACGAGCATTTCGAGATCACCACGCTTCGGCTCGACGTCGAGACCGATGGCCGCCGCGCCGTCGTCGCGTTTACGGAGGACTGGCGCGAGGACGCGGCGCGGCGCGACTTTACGATGAACGCCATGTTCCTGCGCCCCGACGGCAATCTCGATGATCCTTTTGGCGGGCATGGCGACGCGCTGGCCGGCAAGGTCCGCTTCGTCGGCGACCCGACGACGCGAATCCGGGAGGATGTGCTCCGGATTCTGCGCTTCTTCCGCTTTCATGCCTATTACGGCAAGGGCGAGGTCGACCCGGCCGGACTCAAGGCCTGCCACGACAACGCGGGTCTGATCGACTGTCTCTCCGGCGAGCGGATCAGGGTCGAATTCCTCAAGCTTCTCTCGGCGCCGTCCCCGCTCCCGGTGCTCCAACTGATGGTAAATGCGGGCGTGCTTCCGGTGTTTCTGCCCGGCCCCTACGATCTGGAGGCGCTCTTGCGCCTGACCAGCATGGATGCCGGTTCGCCCGACCCGATTCTCCGGCTCGCGGCTCTCGCGCCGGAGCGGCCGGGCCATGCGTTTCGCGCCTCGAGCCGCATGCGGTTCTCGAATGCCGAAGCGGCACGTTTTCATGCGCTCTCCATCTCCGAACTCGACCCGGACGCGGCTACGGCCCGCTCCGAGATTTACCGCCTCGGCAATGCTTTGTTCGAGGATCTGGTCCGTCTGCGGGTCGCTCGGGGCGTCCTCGCTTCCGCTGATGGAGAAGCCTTGATCGGCGTCTCGCGTTCCTGGCCGAAGCCGGACCTGCCGGTGCGCGGCGCGGATCTGGTGGAAATGGGGCTTGCCGCCGGCCCGGCCGTCGGCGAGGCTCTCCGCCGGCTCGAGGCTTGGTGGATCGCGCGGGATTTTGTCCCGGACCGGGACGCCTGCCTTGCCGAAACCCGCCGCATAATCGCCGAGGACAAGACATGAGCGACAAGACTGCCCGTACCGCCGCCAGACTTCACGCGGCATTCCAGAACGGCGCGCCGATCGCCGATATTCCGGAAGGCGACGCGCCCGCCACCCAGCAGGAGGCCTTCGCAATCCAGGATGCCGTCTTCGCCCTGCTCGGCCACACGCCCGGCGCCTGGAAGGTCGGCGGCAGCCCGGGCACCGAGCCGACGGCGGCGCCGATCGCCGCCTCGAAACTCTATTCCTCTGGACAGGTTCTGGCGCCGGAGGCACACCGCAATTTCGGCGTCGAGGCGGAACTCGCCTTCCGTCTCGACCGCGACCTCCCGGCGCGCGACGTTCCCTATACGGCGGAGGATCTGCGTGCGGCGGTGGCGAGCCTGATCGTCACCATGGAGATCGTCGAATCGCGTCTCCGGGACTGGCCGAAAGTGGATCCGCTCTGGGCGCTGATGGACTTCCAGGCGAACGACTCACTCGTGCTCGGCACGGAAATGCCCGTGCCGGACGCGCTTGATATCCCGAATCAGCCGGTCCGGGTGCTGTTCGACGGCAAGGTTGCCTTCGAGGATACGGGCAGCTTCAAGGGCGGCGATCCCTTCACCCTCATGGCCTGGCTTGCCAATCACGTACCGGAGCGTACCGGTTCCGAGACGGGACGCGGCCTCAAGGCGGGCGATGTAATCACGACCGGATCCTGGAACGGGGTCTCGTTCGCAGGTCGCGGCGTTGCGGCAAGGATCGAATTTCCGGGTTTGGGAGAAGCGGAGATGCGCTTCGGCTGACAGGTTGGAGCCGGCGACTCAGACGACGATGCTGACGCCCCGCGCCCTGCTGACATTGGGCTGTTCGCTCAGGAACTGGAGCACTTCGACCGTCCTGCTGAGGCGCTCGTTAAAGTTCTGGATCGAGAGCTCGTTCGGATCGACGGCGTAGTTGGGAACGTCCAGCGGGTCGCCGGTCAGGCGTTGGTCCTCGCTGACGAGATCGCCAACGCGCACGGACTCAGGGCGACCGTCGAGGGCCACCGTCTCCACACTCTCCACTCCGGACAGCGGGACGAGGCGTGCCGCAATGTCGGTCGATTCCTCTTCCCCTTGCAGACCGAGCCTGATCTCCTCGCTCTCCCCGTCCTCGCCCTGCTGGACTTCGCGCAGCCGCGTCGGATCCGCGAATGGCCGGGGCGGCTCCTCTGTTTCCCCGGCTTCGATCTCTTGCACCGGTCCGGTCGTCGCCCGTGCCGGTTCGCCGGTTTCCTGGGCCTGGGAGAGAATGGCCGGATTGACGAGCGGACGGGGCGCCGGCGGCGACTCCCGGTCGTTCTGCTCCTCCGCCGGCACCTGTGCCGGTTCGTCGGTCCGGGCCGAGAAGCGCTCGTTGCCAACCGGTTGCACCACTCCGGAACGCGCACTCACCCCGGAAGGCGCGGCAGGTCCTTCAGGCGAAACGGATGTTGGAAATTGGAGCGCTCCGGATATCGACATCTCTCATGCCAAAAAATTTTAGCCCTCCGGCAACCCCTTCGCCGGATGGTAAATGAGAGGTTAACGCAATCTCAAACCGAACCCAACTGAAATAGGAGTATCACTTGGTGCCTCAAAGGCCGTCGGGGGCCGGCCAGATCACCTGCGGCGGCATGCTCATCAGGATGGCTTCCACGTTTCCGCCGGTTTTCAGGCCGAAGAGGGTGCCCCGGTCGTAGAGCAGGTTGAACTCGACATAGCGTCCGCGGCGGACCAGCTGGTGGTGCCGTTCCGCCTCCGTCCAGTCTTCGTTCATGCGCCGGCGCGCGATCGCCGGATAGGTCTCGAGAAAGGCGCTTCCGATGTCACGGGTAAAGGCGAAATCCTGCGCGAAATCACCGTCGACATAGTCGTAGAAGATCCCGCCGACGCCGCGCGGCTCGTTGCGGTGTTTCAGGAAGAAGTACTCGTCGCACCATTGCTTGAACTTCGGATAATAGGCCGGATCGTGCTTGTCGCAGGCGGCCTTGAAGCCGCTGTGGAAGGCGTCGGTGTCGACCTGTTCCGGGACCATGGGCGTCAGGTCCGCGCCCCCGCCGAACCAGGATTTGGTGGTGGTGATATGCCGCGTGTTCATGTGCACGGCGGGCACCTTGGGCGACTGCATGTGCGCGACAAGTGAGATCCCTGAGGCCCAGAAGCGCGGATCCTCGTCCGCGCCGGGGATCGATTTGCGGAACTCCTCGGAAAAGGTGCCGTGAACGGTCGAGACATTCACCCCGACCTTCTCGAAAACACGGCCCTGCATGATCGACATCACGCCACCGCCGCCGCCTTCGCGCTCCCAGCTCTTGCGCTTGAAACGGCCGGCCGGCCGCTCCTTCAGCGGACCTTCGTAGTCGTCCTCCATCTTTTCGAACGCGGCGCAGATGCTGTCGCGCAGGGATTCGAACCAGGTGCGGGCTTCGTTCTTCTGGTCTTCGGTCGAGATATACATGGGCCAATCCGGTCACGGGCGCGATGTGCGGAAAATCGTTCTCCGCGCCCGGTTTAGCCGGAAGCCCGGAGTTCTGTCGAGTGCCGGTAGGTTCCGGAAGAGATCAGAGGTCGAGAACGCCGCTGCCGGGGAAGACTTTGCTCTCGGTCACGTCCTTGGCCTTGGAAAGCGCGCGAACCGTTTCCGCGTCGAGCGTACCACCGCGGAACAGGGTCTCGATTTCCTGCAGCGGTCGCAGGTCGCCGCGCCGGAAGGCGGCCAGTGCGTCATTGACGAGGCGCAGACGTTCCAGCGCCTTCTCGACCGCCGTCGCCTGCGCCTTGTTCGGCTCGTCTTGTGCTGTCGGCTCGTCGATGCTGAAAAGACCGCTGACAACGCCGGTCTGTTTCTGTGCGTCGGTCAGCGGGAGTCTCTTTCCCGCGAAGGACAGCAGCTCGACATCGCCGGCAGAAACCTTGCCGTCCCGGACCAGCCCGACCTCGATCGAGAGCTGGGAAACGCTGGAAGAGACGGCGCCTTCCCTGTCGTTCGAGCGAAATTGCTGGCTGACGCTCGAAATGCGGATCTGGATCCCGCTGACGCCTGGGTCTTCGAGGGCCTTCTGCGTCAGGTCCTTCAGGCTGTCAAACGCTTCCTCCAGGAATGCCTCTGAGTCGCCCTGCTTGTTGAGGGCGCCGAAGACGGTTCCGAGTTCGCTACCCAGTAGGTCTTCGAGAGCGCCTTGAGTGCGGGATTCGGACGTGATCGACGCGGAAAATGCGACGGGGGTGGCAGTCCGGAAGGTCGGCAGCGCGGCTGGTTGCTCTCCGCGTGCAGTCACGGAGGACCCGACGGTCCGCGCCTCCGGCGGAGTCGCACGCAAAAGAGACGGCAGAGCGGAAATGGATGTCATCGGTTCGGCTCCATTCTGGACCCTATGCTCACCCGGGGCGGCTTGTCCCAAACCGGTATTATACCGGAACCAATCGATAGTTTAACTCAGCTTGCAGTAGGAGTCACGCGAGCCGGCGCACCACGTCCTCGGGGGTTGGCGGCTCCCCGTCGTCTTTCGCCGGTTCGGAGGTCGCGCCATCCGCCGTGGCCGGTCTCCCGGGCGCAGGGGAGGGCGCGGCGGCAGGTTCCGGCGCCGGGTCGGGCGCAGGTGCGTCGACGACATCAATTTCCCCCGCGATCAGGGGCAATTCGGGCGCTGCGGGCTCGGAGACCGCTTCCGGTGGCAGGCTGACGAGGGTCGAGACCCTGGGGGGCTGTTTCCAGGTCAGGCTGGCGAAATGGCCGCAATTGCCGCAGGACACGGTCCAGACCTCGGCGGTGGCGCCGCAATCGGAACAGGTCCAGGCGGGGTCGGGGGCGGCGGCACTGGCCCGTTCCAGCAGCGCGCGGGCCTCGCCCGCATCGCCGCGCTCGGCCTGCGCAAGATAGGCGAGCAGCCGGAAAACCGAGGCCCGGCGCTCCGCGGCCGGCACTTCGTCCAGCGCCGCACGGGCTTCGCCCCAGAGTTCTGCCGCAATGGCCGCCTCGGCAAGCGCGATTCGACCGGCGGTGGTTTCCGATGCCATGCCGACAAGCTTCCGGATGTGCTTAAAACGCTGGGCCGGAGCGTCCTCCGGCCAGAGATCGGCATAGAGCTTGGCGAAGCTCGGGTTCGGCGCCAGTTGCCAGGCGTCCTCCAGCAGCTTCTGGGCTTTCTTGGTCCGCCCCCTGGAGGTCTCGGCGGCGACAGCGATTTCCACCGCGGGCGCAAAGGCCGGCTCGACCTTCAGGGCGCGCTGCGCGAAATCGGCGGCTTCGGAGAGCTGGCCGTCGGCTTCCTTCAGGCGGGCTCGTTCCATGTCTATTGCGACGCGGTAGCGCTTGGCTTCGCTCTCTGGAATGAGATCGCGGCGGACGGCATCGAACAGGGTCTTCTGTGCCTCGTCCCAGTCTTCCACCTCGGTCTCGAGCGTGAAAAGGGTCCGGGCGGCGAAGGCTGAGTCAGGCCGCAGGTTGCGCGCCTGACGCGCCAGGGGCAGCGCGGCTTCCCTGTCCCCCGCATCCAGTGCCTGGCGAAGCTTGCCGACAAGGCCGACGAACTTGGTCTCGGGACTCTCGGTCAGCGCATCGAAATAGCGCCCGGCGGCGGCATTGTCGCCACCGAGAGCTGCCGCCTGTGCGGACAGCAGCCGGGTCTTGGCGGGATCGTCCAGCAGTCTCTCGGCCCGGCGGGCCTGCTTGCGGGCTTCCTCGGCGTCACCGGCTGCGATCGCCGCCATGCCGAGGCTGAGCGCATTGACACCGTCCTCCCGGCGCCGCGCCGCGCGGCGGTCGAGAAACCCGCCGGGCAGTCCAAGCAGGCCGCGCACCAGACGGTAGGCGAAGAGCAGCAGATAGAGCGCGATGAGGAGGATCAGCAGGGCGACCGCGAAATAGGTGTCGATCCGGTACCCGAGCCACTCGACCGAGAGCCGTCCCGGATTGTCGGCCAGTTGGATCGAGGCGAAGACAAGCACGCCGACGAGGATGAAAAATCCGAAGATCCTGAACATGGTGCTACCCCGCCTTCGCGACGGAGGAGAGCGCGGCGCCGCGGAGCCGAGAAACCGCGTTGTCGACTTCGAGTCGGGCCTTGGCAGCAGCGATCCAGTCGCGCGCACGGTCCGCCGGAGCGCCGCTCAACTCCTCGAGCGCGGAGACGGCGCCGGAAAGGTCGCCCGCATTGAGGGCGGTTTCGGCACGGACCAGAACGGCATCGACCCCGGGGCCGTCGGCGACGTCCGTACGCCGCACGGTCACGAGCGAGGCCACCGTGTTGAGGGTCTTGCCGACAAGACCCTCGTCGCTGCCCGCGATCCTTGCCTGGGTCACCGCCTTCGCCAGGTCGTCGAAGCGCTCGGTGAGCGCGGCGCTTGTCTCGACCCCGCCGCTATGGCGCGAGAGCGTGGCGATCGCTCCGGAGGTTGCCGGGTTTTCGTCGGCGGCGAGATCCTGCACGGCGGCGACCTGGCCGGCAAAGGATGCGGAGGTGGTCGTCACGGCCTCGAGCTGTCCGACGGCGAGGAGCAGCAGTCCGGCGCGCTCCCGCTCGGGAGCACGCTTCTCCGCCAGCTGGCGGACCGCGGCGAGTTCGGCTTCGAGGCTGGCGATGCGTTCGCCGGCGCCGCTTTCGGCGGTTTCGATGCGGCTGGACACGGCGCTGAGATCGGACGGGGAAACCTTCTCTTCGGATTCGAGCACGACAATCCGCTCGCGCAATGTGCCGATGGTGCTGAGAAGCGCTTCATTGACCGTGGAACCGTTTCCACCGGCGCTGTCGGCGGCGATCGCCGGACGCGCCGCGAGCTCGTCCACGCGCCCCTGCAGAGCCTCGATCTGGGCCTTCAGTCCCTCGATCGCGCCGGATTGCCCTTCCGAGCCGGTCTCGAGAGCGCTGAGCGCGCCGGAGGTTTCTCCCGCGACTCGCACCGCGTCGTCGGCGGCGGCTTGCGCAGCTTGCAGATCTTCCGTCAGAGTTTGAATCCGCATTTCAAGCGCGACGACCCGGTCGGTGAGCGCTGTCAGCGGATCAGGCTTGGCTTCGGTTGCCGGTTGCGGCTCGGCCGCGGGCCCCGCAGCCTGTTCCGGCGCCGTTCCGGCAGGTGTCCCGCGCAGGAACGCGATCACGTCCGAGACGACACCGTAGAAGCCGCTTTCCGGCACCTCGGGAACGGTAACCGGAAGACCGTTCTCTTCCACGAATTCTTCTGCATGATCCTGCCAGAGCGGGTAGAGCGCCGCCGCGACACCGCCTGCGAGAAGCAGCAGGACAATAAGGATCCCGACCACTTTCGTGCGCGACGAAAACAGCGTTCTCGGGGCCGGGCCCTCGGCCGGGTCGGCCTCGATCACCGTCGCATCCTCGACGTCCTTCAACGTCTCCACGGCCTCTTTGTCGGAGAGGCCGTCGGTATCGTTCTTTGGATCGCTCATCGCCTCAGGTCTTCCCATTGCCACGGCATCGGACGCGCCGTATCCCAGTCAGGTTCCGCCGCCATCGAAGCATCAAGGCGCAGCGGAATCAGCAATTTTCTTCAAGCGCCTTTGTTACATAGGGCTGACAACAGCCCGAGTAAGTCCTTCTTCGTCGGCCGCTCCGCGACCCGGACCGCACCCCATGGAAGCGCTGCAACACTGTCGGCCACCGCCTGGCTGAGGCAGAAGGCCGTCATGCCGGAACAGCATGCGGCCAAGTCCGCGTGGTCGACAAGGGAGGTGAAATTGCGTCCCGTCTTCGGCGAGAAGAACAAGACACCATCCAGTTCCCGCCCGCGCAGCGCCGCCGCGGCTCCGGCGGGAAAGCTCTTTGCCGGTACGCTTCTGTAAGCGACGATGCGTCGCACATCGTAGCCGCTCTGCAAAAACGCCTCCTCGATGTCACCAGCGACTTCCTCGGCGCTTAGAAAAACGAGCGTACCGTCAGCCGGTTTCATCCGGAGCCGTATCAAGGCAACAAGATCCGCCGCATTGCCTGCTGCGCTTTCCACGTCCTCGAAGCCCCGTGCGCTGAGACGCTCGGCTGTTGCATCGCCAACCGCATAGACCGGGACGGAGCGCTCCGGTGTGAAGCGGCTCAGCGCTTCGGCGCCGTTGCGGCTGGTGACGATGAATGCGGCCGGGCGGAGCGAGCGGTCCGGTTGAGGGTCGAGAAACTCATAGGACAGCATCGGGGCGAGCGCGCTGTCGATCCCGTCTGCGGCGAGATCCGCCGCCAGCGATTGCGCATCCTCGAGCGCCCGCGTGACGAGGACGCGCACGGCTCTCAGACCTTGTAGTCCGGGCCGGCCTCGGCGATAAGAAGTTCTCCGACCGCAAGGCCGAGCGCTTCGGGGGCGTCCGCCGAGCCCGTTGCTTCAGCTGAACAGAGCCCCGAACCGTCGAGCGCGGCCAGGCAACCGCGCAGTCTGAGGGCCCCGTCGGCGGTGAATTCCGCGAGACCGCCGATCGGCGTCCGGCATGAACCGTCGAGCCGCGCCAGCATGGCCCGTTCGGCCCGGACCCGGATCTCGCTCTCCGCGTCGTTGATCGCCCGGACCCAATCGTAGATGCGCTTGTCTTCGGGGGTGTTTCCGATCCGGCACTGCACGCTGATCGCGCCTTGCGCGACAGCCGGGAGCATCTCCTCCGGCTCCAGGACCCGGGTCGCCCGATCGCCGAGGTCAAGCCGTATCAGGCCGGCATAGGCGAGCAGCGTCGCGTGGCAGACACCCTCCTCGAGTTTGCGCAGCCGAGTTTGCACATTCCCGCGATAGAGAATGGTCTTGAAGTCCGGACGGCGCGCCAGAAGCTGCGCCGCGCGGCGCACCGACGCGGTCCCGATCACGGCGCCCTGAGGCAACCCTTCGATCGTGTCCGCCACAGGTGAAAGGAGAGCATCGCGCGGATCCTCGCGCGGCAGGATGGCCACCAGCTCGGTGCCTTCGGTGAGGAAGGTCTCGACGTCCTTCGTGGAATGCACGGCGATATCGATCCGGCGCTCAAGCAGGGCGGCCTCGATCTCCTTCATGAAGAGGCCCTTGCCGCCGATCTCCGCCAGCGCGCGGTCCTGCACCTTGTCGCCGGTGGTCTTGATCACGACGATCTCGACGGCCCCCTCGGGTGCCAGTTCCGGGTGCATCTCGCCAAGCCGGCGCTTGGTCTCGTAAGCCTGGGCGAGCGCGAGTTTGGAGCCGCGCGTGCCGAGGCGGATCAGGGCATCTGCTTTCGACTGGTCTTCCATGGGCGGACTGTGTAGACCGGAGCGCATGGCATTGGAAGCGCAAAGAGAAACCGGGGAAAACGCTCTGGTGCTCGGGATCGAGACGAGCTGCGACGAGACCGCCGCGGCGGTGGTCGACGGCGCCGGGCGGATTCGTGCCAATGTGGTCTTCAGCCAGATCGAGGACCATGCGCCGTTCGGCGGCGTGGTCCCGGAGATCGCCGCACGCGCCCATCTCGATCATCTGCGTCCGGTGATCGATCGCGCGCTGCAGGAGGCCGGTATCGGTTTCGACGCGCTCGACGCGGTCGCCGCGACCGGCGGACCGGGGCTGATCGGCGGTGTGCTGGTCGGCACCATGACGGCGAAGGCGATCGCCATGGCGCGCGGCATTCCCTATCTCGCGGTCAACCATCTGGAAGCGCATGCGCTGACCGCCCGGCTGACCGATCAGGTTTGCTTTCCCTACCTGCTGTTGCTGGTTTCCGGCGGGCATTGCCAACTCATCGCTGTCGAGGGACTAGGAAAGTACCGGCGCCTCGGAACCACCATCGACGATGCGGTGGGCGAGGCCTTCGACAAGACCGCGAAACTGCTCGGCCTGGGCTATCCCGGCGGTCCGGAGCTCGAGAAGGCGGCCGCGAAAGGCATCCCGGACCGCTTCGACCTGCCGCGGCCGATGGTCGGCAAGCCGGGATGTGATTTCTCCTTCTCCGGGCTGAAGACCGCGGTCCGACAGAAGGTCTCGGCGCTCGGCACGCCGTCGGAGCAGGACATCGCGGACATCGCCGCCGCGTTCCAGAAGGCCGTTGCCGCGAGCCTCGTGAATCGCTGCCGCAACGCTGTCCGTATGTTCTTCGAGACACACGGCGCAGGGCATGCGCTCGTGGTCGCAGGTGGTGTGGCCGCGAACAAGCATCTCCGCACTGCGCTCTCGGAACTGGCGCAGAAAAGCGGCATGGAGTTCATCGCGCCGCCGATCGGGCTCTGCACCGACAACGCGGCCATGGTCGCCTGGGCCGGGATCGAACGGCTGCGGGCCGGCGAGAGCGACCCGCTCAGTTTCGCGCCCCGGCCGCGCTGGCCGCTCGACCCGGGCGCGCCCAAGGCCATCGGCGCGGGAGTGAAGGCGTGACGATCGAGCGCATCGCCGTGCTCGGCGCCGGCGCCTGGGGCACCGCGCTCGCGCTTGCCGTCCAAAGGGCCGGACGGGCGGTCACTCTTTGGGCCCGCCGCCCCGAGCAGGCCGGGGAGATGCGCCGGCTGCGCGAGAACCGGGTCTACCTTCCGGGCATCCGGTTGCCGGACGAACTCGAGGTGACCAGCGATCCCAAGACCGCGGTCGACGGCGTCGAGGCCCTGCTCTTGGTCGTTCCGGCTCAGCATATGCGTGCCGCGCTCTCGGCTTTCGCGATCCCAGCGGGCGTGCCGTTGGTCTCCGCCGCGAAGGGGATCGAGAACGGTACCGACAAGACCATGAGCCAGGTTCTGGGAGAGCTGCTGCCGGACAACCCGGTTGCCGTCTTGTCCGGGCCGAGCTTCGCCGGTGAGGCCGCATTGGGCAAGCCGACCGCCGTCACCCTCGCGTCCGCCGACAAGGCGCTGGCTCTGGAACTGGGCGAGGCTTTCGGCTCCAGCACCTTCCGGCCCTATGCCTCGACCGACCTGGTCGGCGCCGAGGTCGGCGGCGCGGTGAAGAACGTGCTCGCCATTGCCGCCGGGATCGTCTCCGGGATGGAACTCGGGGAAAATGCCCGCGCCGCGCTGATCACCCGCGGCCTCGCCGAGGCTACCCGTTTCGCCGTCGCGCTCGGCGGCAGACCGGCGACTCTCATGGGACTCTCGGGGCTCGGCGATCTGGTGCTGACCTGCTCGAGCACGAGCTCGCGCAATTTCACTCTCGGAGCGCGGCTCGGAAAGGGTGAGGCGCTGGCGGACATTCTCGGCGGGAGCCCGTCCGTCGTCGAGGGTGTCTTCACCGCGGCGGCCCTGCACCGCCGCGCCCGCGCGCTCGGCGTCGAGATGCCGATAGCGGAGGGGGTCGATGCGGTCTTGAACCGGGGCATCGATCCCGGCACGGTAGTCAAAGAGCTTCTCTCCCGGCCGATCGGCTGGGAGATCACGGACGCCCGACCGTCCGCATCCTGACCGACAAGGAGACTTATTCGATGGCCTACTGGTTGTTCAAATCCGAGCCCAATACCTGGTCCTGGGACGATCAGGTCAGGAAGGGCGCGGAAGGCGAAGGCTGGGACGGGGTGCGCAACTACCAGGCCTCGAACAACATGAAGGCCATGAAGGTCGGAGATCTCGGCTTCTTCTACCACTCGGTCAACGAGAAGCAGATCGTCGGCATCGTCGAGGTGATCGAGGAATACCATCCGGATCCGACCGACGCGAAAGGCCGCTTCGGCATGGTGACCGTGAAGGCGGTGAAACCGGTCGAGAAGCCGGTGACCCTGGCGGATATCAAGGCGGAGCCGCGGCTTGAGGATTTCGCCCTGGTGCGCCAGTCCAGGCTCTCCGTCGTGCCCGTGACGGACGATCAGTGGAAACTGATCCTCGGCATGGCCGGAACCAGACTCTAGCGAACTAGACTTCCCCGTCGTCCGCGGCTGACGGCTCGACGATCCGCACCACAGCCACGTCTTCCGGCCCGAGACCCTTGGCGAGACGCATCTTGTAGACGCTGACCCAGATCGTGATAGCCACGGTGCCGACGAGGGTCGGTCCGAGCCAGCGGACAAGGGGCGGCAACATGTCCAGGTTGGTGACCATGAACGCCGTGACCGACGCGATGGTGCCGCCAAGCATGCGGATCATATGGGTGAAGAACCAGCGCGCCGGCTCGACGTTCTTGGACCTGAACCGGCGCAGGTCTAACAGGGCCATCAGCGCGCCGATGCCACCGAGAATCATTAGAACCGGCGCAAGATCCGTGTACCAGTAGACCGCCCCGTAAGCAGAGAGGCCGGAACAGGCGATCAGTGTGAACTGGGCGGCGCCCTTGTCGAGCGCGCCGATGCGAAAGCGCAGATCGGCGGATGTCGTGGGGTGCTTCAGGTAGAGCGCGCGGTATCCGCTCAACACCATGTAGTAGCTGAAAATCCCGACCGTCAGCAGAAAGAGGTCGTTGGTGCGCAGGCTCAGCATGACCGCGCTGGCGAACACGGCTGTCATCGCCAGCACGAACACTCGCCCCGACAAGCGGTGCACACGCCGCCCTTTCGGCGCGGCGATGGCTATGGCCGCTGCGCCGAGCGAGACGACGCCGGCAGCGATATGCGCGTTCAGGAGGAAAGGCACGGGCTCGTCCATCCGGTCAGTGTCGCATCTTGGCGCCGGTGCCGGAAGTCGTCAGGCGGGGACCAGTCCGGAAACCGCGGACAGCGCGAGGTCCGACGCGGCGTAGCGTAGCTTGCCCTCGACCATGGCGGCTTCGACGCGTGGCAGGCCTGCCTCGCGATCATCGACCACGATGAGGTCGGCACGCTTGCCGACGGCGATGGCACCACGGTCCGGAAGGTTGCCGACCCGTGCCGGACCTGTCGAAACCAGCGGCCAGGCCTTGCCCAAAGGCAATATGCCGTCGGCGACCAGTTTGAACGCGGCATGGAACTGGGCCGGGTAGTAATAGTCCGAGATCAGATAGTCGCAGAGGCCTTCCCCGATCACGTCCAGTGCGGAAACATTGCCCGAGGCGCTGCCGCCGCGCAGTACGTTGGGCGCGCCCATGCCGACCGGATTTCCGAGCGCCCGTGCGGCCCGGGCGGTCTCCATGTTCACCGGGAACTCGGCGACATTCGCGCCAAGAGCATTGTACCTCGCGCGCATCTCCGGCGTATCGTCGTCGTGCGAGCCGATGGGCACGCCGGCGCGACGGGCCACCGCGGCGATGGCCCGGACATTTTCCTCCGCCTCGGTTTCCCGGGCCCTGCGCGCCTTGAGCTCGGCGCGGAACTCGTCGAAGCTCATGCCGATGATATGCGACCATCGCTGCATGCGCTCCGGACTGTTGCGCAGCGAGTCCTCGTATTGCGGCAGGTGATCGTTGAACACCATCATCGCGACGCGGCCGCCTTCGATCCATTTCCGCGCGCGCTCCTGCTCTTCCATCGCGAAGATCTCGAAGCGGAGATGGAACCGCAGATCGGCACCGAAACGGTGCCGGCCGCGTTCGATCGCCTCGAGGATCCTTTCCGCCGTCGCGCCGCTGCGCAGCCGTCCCTCCCAGCTGACGCCTTGGGCGAGCAGGGCCGTGGTGATGCCGGAGGCCAGGATCGCGCGATCCGCGTCCATCAGGGCGATATCGATCGGGAACTCGGTGCCGGCCCTTGGTGCAAGGCTGCGTTCGAAGCCGTCGCCATGCAGGTCGATGACGCCGGGAAGCAGGAGCCGCCCCCCGAGGTCGATCGTGTTCCCGCGTCCACCGTCGCCAATGGCGCGGATCGTTCCGGCCTCGACCTGCAGTTCGGTTTTCTCTATCGCGCCGCTTTCAAGCAGGATGCGCGCATTGACCAGGGTAACGGGCATGGGACCTCGGGCGGACTGAACGTCGAAAGGAGGGAAGATGTCCCCTGAAATGGTTGCAGCAATATGACAGACGGTAAATTACCGGCGGTTCAGTCGTCTCCGGCCCCATCCTTCGCCATCGTCAGGGCGACCTTTTTCTCACGATGGATCAGGTGGAGATTGCGGAGATAGACGACGAGACCGGTCGATTGGCCGACAATGAAGACCGGATCCTTCCGCCAGATGGCGTAGATCAGCATCATCAGGCCGCCGGCGGCGCTGAAATACCAGAAGGCCACCGGCACGACGCTCTTTCGCCCGATCTCGCTCTTCACCCATTGCACGATGAAACGCGCGGCGAACAGCGCCTGGGCGGCGAATCCGAAGGTCAACATGACCATCTCTTCGATAGAGAGGTCGAAAAAGGAGTCGAGGTTCACGTGTCGATTTCTCTCGCTTCGAGGCGTCCCGGGCTGCGCCGCAGCAGCCATGCCACGCCCAGCAGATCGGGGATGCCGACCAGAGCCCGGCCGAAATTGGAATATTTCGATTGGCCGTGCTGACGGTGGCGATGGTTTACCGGAACCACGTGGACCGCGCAATTCTCCCGTTTTGCAAGCGCCGGCAGAAAGCGGTGCATGTGATCGAAATAGGGAAAGCGCAGGAAGGTCTCGCGGGCATAGAGCTTCAACGAGCAGCCGGTGTCCGGATTGTCGTCCTTGAGCAGAAAGCGCCTGATCTTGTTGGCATATTTGGACGCCCAGCGCTTCGAGGCCGTGTCGCGGCGGTTGACCCGGTGTCCGGTGACCATGACCGGCCGGGTCCCTGTCGCGGTCTCGCGGTACTTCTCGAGCAGCTTCGGAATATCGGCCGGGTCGTTCTGCCCGTCGCCGTCCAGCGTTGCGATCAGTTCGCCGCGCGCCGCAAGCACACCGTTCCGGAGGCCTGCGCTCTGTCCGCAGGTTCTGTCATGACGGATGATCCGGAGAAAGGGGCGTGTCGCCTTCAGTTCCCTCAGGATGTCCGGCGTCCGGTCGGTGCTGGCGTCGTCGATATAGAGGATCTCGAACGCGCAGACCGCTTCGAGCGCTGCTTCGATCTCTGAAATCAGGGGAGCGACGTTCTCGGCCTCGTTCAGGACCGGGACGATGACGGAGAGCAGCGGTGTCTCGCCGGTCTCCGGTCGGGAACTTGAAAGACTGGAATGCGTCACGTCTGGCCTTCCGGCACTGGCTGGTCCTGCGGTTCTTAGGACGTAGGCACGTCCCGATCAACCGGCAATAGCGGGAGAGGAGATGTGCGCAGGCATCAGACGGCTGTAGGGGCCAACGGCGGGACCGGATCTAAACGTCCTCTCCCGGCCTGTCGCGACGCGCTTCGCCGCGCTAGACTCCGGCCTCTTGCGATCAGAGAAGCAGGCCAGATGACAGACAGGAAACCCGAACTCGCGTCAGTCGATCTCGATGCCGCCCGGCAGATTTTTTCCGAGGATAACCTGAAGGCTCTGGTCGAGATCATCGGGCCGGTTCTGCAACGCGGCGGCCGGACCCTCGCCTACATGCTACCGGCCGCTTCGCGGATCGGGCATTTGTGCCTGGAGCCGTTCTACCTGCGAAACCTCTATGGCGAGAGCCATCAGAACATCGCCGCTATCATCCATGACCACCGCTTCCAGGGATACAGCACCGGCGTCCGCCGGCTGCATGAACCGCGCGTCGATTTTCTTGAGACCATGAACCGCAAGCTGGTCATGATGGGGCATTTCAACGCGCGGGCAATGGATATCGGTCCCCTTACCTGGGCGGTCCTTTCGCCGAGCGCGCTGTTTCGCGATTTCGTGCTGCATCTGGAGCGCGGCGAGCCGATCGCCCATCTGAGCGTGCCCGAGGACCTGCGCGCGGAGGGACGGGCCCGGCTTGCCGCCATGGGGTTCGGCGACGGCCGCCCGTCCGTTGCGCTGCATGTCCGAGACACCGGGTACCTGCCGGAGATGGCCTACCACCACTTCCGGGCCAACCGGATCGATCACTACCAGCCCGCGATCGATCATCTCGTGGGGAAGGGCTACCGGGTCTTCCGCCTCGGCGACCGGACCTCGATTCCCTTGAACCATGACAGCCCGCTCGTTGTCGATCTTCCCCACCACCCGGACTATGCCGACATCCTCGATATCGTCTGTATCGCCGAGGCGCGCTTCGCGATCACCTGCGCGTCCGGTCCCGAAGCGATCGCCCGCATCCTGAACCGGCCGATGGTGATGGTGAACGGATACAGCCAGCCGGACCACTGGATGAACGCCAACGACCTTTTGCTCTTCAAGACCTACCGTGACCGGCAAACCGGAGCGCCGATCGGATACGACGAGATGCTGGCGCGGAACCTGTTCCTGGTGAACACGGTCGAGGGTTTCGAGCGCGCGGGCGTCACGCTGGAAGACAACAGCCCGGACCAGATTCTGGCGGCGGTGATGGAGATGGAGAGCCGACTCGACGGCAGCTATGAGGCGGATCCGGCGCTCGACGCCCGCTTCACGAGCCTCTCCCGGAGTCACCTCGAACGCTACCGGGCCAGCTTGCCGGAGCGCGGGCCGGAGGAGCAGGACCGCTTCGAGACCTATGCCTACGCGCTGCCATGGACCCGCTATTGCCAGTCGTTCCTGCGCGAGAATCCGTGGTTCCTGGCGTGACCCGCGGCGTGAGAGGCACCACATTGTGGTCTCTGGAAACGGTTAGGATAAGACCATTGTCAGCGTCCAGGGCAGGGAGGAGATGACCATGTTGAGAGCCGCATTGATCGCCGCCGGGATTTTGCTCGCGGTCCCCCATCCTGCCGAAGCCGTCTTCCCCGAGTCCGACAGCGCTGTCGAGCGGCCGCCGATCTGGGCGGCCGGTGTGACCGCGATCGAGACCGGAGATTACACCAGGGGACTGGAGATCATGCGTTCCTTCGTCGAGGAAAACCCGGAGGACGCGGATGCGTGGTCGCTTGTCGGATTCAGTCTGCGCAAGCTGAAGCGCTATGTCGACAGCGAGCATGCCTACCAGCGGGCCCTTGAGGTCGACCCGAAACATCTCGCCGCGAACGCCTATGCCGGAAAGCTCTATCTCGAGACCGGGCGGGTGCTGGATGCGGAAAAGCGCCTCGCCGTGCTCGACGAGCTCTGCAAGGCCGGTTCGGGATGCGAGGACCGGGAGAAGCTGGCGGGGATGATCGAGAACTTCCGGAAAACCGGCAAGGCCGGGGACGACTGGTAGGGCTCTTCAGGGTCTGCCGATCCCCAGATCCCAATCCGGTTCGCCGCGGAACTTGCGGCTGAGGAAATCCACGAACACCCGGACCTTGAGCGGCAGGTTTCGCGCGTGGGGATAAAGCGCGTAGAGCCCGAAATCAGCGGGTTCGAAGTCACAGAGGATCGGTTGCAGCCGGCCGGCGCGCACGCTGTCCGCACAGATGAAGGTCGGGAGCTGGGCGATGCCGCCGCCGCTTTCCGCCATGGTCAGGATTGCGTCGCCGTTATTGGCGAGCGCCCGGGGCGCGATGCGGACATGCTGGGCCCGGTCTCCGACGCGGAAGTTCCAGGACATCCCCTCGTTCAGATAGCTGTAGGCAAGATGCGCATGCCCGGCCAGTTCGTCCGGATGTTTCGGCTCCCCCCGTTTTTTCAGGTATTCCGGCGCGGCCGCGGTGACGACGCGAATGGGGCACAGCTTGCGGGCGATCAAGGAGGAATCGGCAAGTTCGCCGATCCTGAGCGCGACGTCGTAACCTTCCTCGACCAGGTCGACGCGGCGATCATTCAGCACCAGCTCGACGCAGAGATCCGGATAGTCGAACAGGAAGCCCGGCAGCAGGTTCGCGAGTTGCACCCGCCCGAAGGAGACTCCGGCGCTGACCCGGAGCAGTCCGCTCGGGTTCGATTGCAACGAGCCGGCCTCGCGTTCCGCGGCATCGACCTCGGCGACGATCCTCTGGCAGCGCTCGTAGAGCAGCGTCCCGGATTCCGTCAGGCTGAAGCGGCGCGTCGTCCGGTTGAGCAGGCGGGTGCCGAGATGATCCTCCAGCGCGCTGACCTGCTTGGAGACCGACGATTTCGAAATCCCCAGGCTCGTGGCCGCTTTGGAGAATCCCCCTTCCTCGACCACCTTCGCAAACACCACCAGCCCGGTCAGATTCTCCAGCATGCGTCTTCCCTCGACTTTTTATTGTTTCCGCCATGAAACAGACCGGTTCAATCTAGCCGGATTGTCCCGGCGAGGGAATGGCCTCAGGTAGAGGCCAGCGAACAAACCCATTTTCCGGAGACGGCAATCATGACCAAGGTCCTCGTGCTCTATTATTCCTCCTACGGCCACATCGAAACCCTGGCCGGTGCCATTGCGAAAGGCGCCGGATCGGTGGACAAGGTCGAGGTCACGGTGAAACGCGTTCCGGAACTGATGCCGGAAGATGTGGCCAGGAAAGCCGGCGTGAAATTGGACCAGGCGGCCCCGGTCGCAGAACCGTCGGAACTGGCGGATTACGACGCGATCATCTTCGGCACCCCGACCCGCTTCGGCAACATGGCCGCACAGATGCGGAACTTTCTCGACCAGACCGGCGGCCTCTGGGCCAAGGGGGCTCTGATCGGCAAGGTCGCCGGCGTGTTTACCTCGACCGGCACCGGCGGCGGGATGGAATCCACCATCCTCTCGACCCTACCGACTCTCGTTCACCATGGCATGATCTTCGTCGGCGTGCCGTACAGCGAGCAGGCCCTGACCGACATCGGCGAAGTGCGCGGCGGCTCTCCCTACGGCGCCGGCACCATCGCCGGCCCGGACGGCAGCCGCACGCCGAGCGAGATCGAGCTGCAGATCGCGGAAAGCCAGGGGCGCCACGTCGCCAGTGTCGCGGCGAAGCTGAAGGCCGGTGAAGCGGCGCAAAGTGTGGCAGAAGCGGCTTGAGCATTCGCCGGCCCGTCTCTGCCTAATGCGTCATCATCTAGACGTCATCCCGGCCACCGAGCCGGGATGACGTTTCTTGAGTGCGTGATCTTGCGCCCTCACATTCCGTGATAGCGCTGGTACCACTCGACGAATTTCGGGATCCCGTCCTCGATCGGCGTTGACGGCGCGTAGCCGAGATCCCGCGCCGCCGGGTCGATGTCGGCGTAGGTGGCGTAGACGTCGCCCGGCTGCATCGGCTGCATGTCCATGATCGCTTCGACACCGCAGGCCTGCTCGATCACCCGTATGTAATCGAGCAGCTTCACCGGATTGTTGTTTCCGAGATTGTAGACCATGTGCGGACAGGCGCCGTCTGCGTCCGATGGCGGGTTGTCGAGCGACGCGACGACGCCCTTGGCGATGTCGTCGATATAGGTGAAGTCGCGCATCATGTCGCCGTTGTTGAAGACCCGGATCGGCCGGCCTTCGAGGATCGCGCTGGTGAAGAGCCAGGGCGACATGTCGGGGCGGCCCCACGGGCCGTATACGGTGAAGAATCGCAGCCCCGTCGACGGCACCCGGTAGAGATGGGCGTAGGAATAGCTCAAGAGCTCGTTCGCCTTCTTGGTCGCACCGTAGAAGGAGACCGGGCTGTCGGTTTTCTGTTCGGTGCTGAACGGCATCTCCCTGTTGGCGCCGTAGACCGAGGAGGAGGAGGCGTAGACGAAGCTCTGGCATCCCGCCGGCCGGTCCATCAGGCCGCGCACGAACTCGAGCATGTTGGCATGGCCGACCAGGTTCGCGCGCACATAGTCGCCCGGATGGTCGATCGAATAGCGCACCCCGGCCTGGGCGGCGAGATGCACCACCCGGTCGATATCGGGATAACGCGCCGTCAGCCCCATGACCGCGCTGTCGTCGGCGATCTCCAGTTCCTCGAAGGTAAAGCCGTTGCGGCCTTCCAGGGTTTTCAGGCGCGCATGTTTCAAGGCCGGATCGTAGTAGCTGTTCAGATTGTCGATCCCGACGACCCTCTCGCCCCGCGCCAGCAGGATCTCCGCCACATGCATGCCGATGAAGCCCGCGGCGCCTGTCAGCAGTATCGTCATAAACCTCTTCCGAATCGGTGAAGAACCCTGTTTTCCGGGGGTTCTTATGCCGGAACGAATCCGGGGCGCCAAGCATGCGAAACGGTAATTTCACATTTGCCTCCAGCGTATCGCTGCCCGGTGTTTCGTTTCGCGCTCTCCCCGATTAACGAAAATCTGCGTCGTTCTGTCGCGCCGCTTTGTCGATTTCTTGCGTTTTTCGGACCTGCTCCCGGCGCCGATTGCCGCACCCCGGTCGAGGTCTTACCTTAATTACAAACGAAACAATGGGAATGTCCGGAGAAACCGGCGCCCGCAGCCACCGGGGAGAGACCATGACGGCGCTCAAGACCGTCGCGCTCGACGACAAATATGCCCTCGACCGGGGCAGGGTCTACATGACCGGCATCCAGGCCCTGGTGCGCCTGCCGATGGCCCAGCGCCAGCGCGACGTTGCGGCCGGTCTCAATACCGCCTGTTTCATCTCCGGCTATCGCGGCTCGCCGCTCGGCACCTACGACCTGCAGCTCTGGCGCGCCCGCGAGTTCGTCAAGAAGAACCACATCCATTTCGAGCCCGGCCTGAACGAGGATCTCGCCGCGACCGCGGTCTGGGGCAGCCAGCAGACCGAGCTCTATCCCGGCGCCAGGTATGACGGCGTCTTCTCCATCTGGTACGGCAAGGGCCCCGGCGTCGACCGCTCCGGCGATGCCTTCAAGCATGCCAATTTCGGCGGCACCGCCAGGCATGGCGGCGTGCTGGCGGTGGCCGGCGACGACCATGTCGCAAAGTCCTCCACCATCCCGCACCAGAGCGAATACGCTTTCATGGATGCCTGCATTCCGATCCTTCATCCGGCCGGCGTGCAGGATGTGCTCGACTACGGTCTCTACGGCTTCGCGATGTCCCGCTTCAGCGGCTGCTGGGCGGGTCTGAAGGCGACGGCGGAGAACATGGACAGCTCCGCCTCGATCGAGATCGATCCGATGGCGCTCGAGATCCTGACCCCCGAGGATTTCGCGATGCCGGAGGGCGGGCTCAATGTGCGCTGGCCGGATCCCTGGCTCGAGCAGGAGGAACGGCTGCACGACCACAAGCTGCCGGCCGTCCTCGCTTTCGCCCGCGCGAACCGATTCGACAGGGTGATGCTCGGCAACGCCAAACCGCGCATCGGCATCGTCACGGTCGGCAAGTCCTATCTCGACGTGCGCCAGGCGCTGGACGATCTGGGGATCTCGGAAAAGGAAGCGGCCGAGCTTGGTCTCGCCATCTACAAGATCGCGATGCCGTGGCCGCTGGAGCCGGAGGGACTGAAGGAATTCGCCGCCGGCCTCGAGGAACTCATCGTCATCGAGGAGAAGCGCCCGCTCATCGAGAGCCAGGCGAAGGAAATCCTTTACGGTCTCCGCAACGCGCCGAAGATCATCGGCAAGAAGGACGAGAGCGGTACGGTCATCATGCCGACCAACGGCGAGCTCTCCGCCGGCAAGATCGCCCGTGTGCTGGCCCGCCGCCTGCTCGGTCTGCATGACCACACGCGCCTGCGCGAACGTCTCGACTTTCTCGACGGACACAAGAAGGACGCGATCAAGCCCGCGACCGATTTCCAGCGCATCCCCTATTTCTGCTCCGGCTGTCCGCACAACACCTCGACCAGGGTGCCGGATGGCTCGCTGTCCTTCGCCGGCATCGGCTGCCACTTCCTCGCCAGCTGGATGCCGGAGCGCGAGACCAAGACCTTCACGCAGATGGGGGCCGAGGGCACGCCCTGGATCGGCATGGCGCCCTTTACCGAACACAAGCACATGTTCGTCAATCTGGGCGATGGCACCTACACCCATTCCGGCCTGCTGGCGATCCGCGCCGCCGTCGCCGCCAAGGTGAACATCACCTACAAGATCCTCTACAACGACGCCGTGGCGATGACCGGCGGGCAGCCTGCGGAAGGCGCCTTTTCCGTCCTGGAGATCGCCAACCAGGTCGCCGCCGAGCGCGTCGCCGCGCTGCGCATCGTCACCGACGAGCCGGACAAGTACCCGCTGGGCACCCATTGGCCGGATTTCGCCACCCTGCATCACCGCGACGAAATCGACACCGTGCAGAAGGAACTGCGCGAGACCGAGGGCGTCACCATCATCCTCTACGACCAGACCTGCGCCACCGAAAAGCGCCGGCGGCGCAAGCGCGGCCTGATGCCGGAGCCGGCGAAACGGCTCTACATCAACCAGCAGGTCTGCGAGGGTTGCGGCGATTGCGGCGTGCAGTCCAACTGCGTGTCGCTGACCCCGGTTGAGACCGAGTTCGGCCGCAAGCGCGCGATCGACCAGAGTTCCTGCAACAAGGACTATTCCTGCGCCAAGGGATTCTGCCCGAGCTTCGTCAACGTGATCGGCGGACAGGTGCGCAAGAAGACCGGAACCCAGCCGGCGGCACAACGCACCGAGATCTTCCCGGTGCTGCCCGAGCCTACGCTTCCGGCGCTGAAGGAGCCCTACAACATCCTCATTACCGGCATCGGCGGCACCGGCGTGGTGACCATCGGCGCCCTGCTCGGCATGGCGGCGCATCTGGAGGACAAGGGCGTCACCGTGCTCGACCAGATCGGCCTTGCGCAGAAGAACGGCTCGGTGATCAGCCATGTCCGTCTCGCGCGGCAGCCGGAGGAGCTGCATGCCGTCCGCATCGCCGCCGGAGCGGCCGACCTGCTGCTCGCCTGCGACATGATCACCGCCGCGGGCGCCGAGGGGCTTTCCAAGGTCAATCTCGGCGAGACCACCGCGATCGTGAACACCCAGGCGACCATGAACGGCGCCTTTACCCAGAACCCGGACCTGCAGTTCCCGGCGGAAGCGGTGAAATCGGCGCTGAGGAAGGCCTGCGGCGAGAACTCGACGCATTTCCTCGATGCCAACCGGATCGCCACCGCGCTGCTTGGCGACAGCATCGCCTCCAACCTCTTCGTGCTCGGGTATGCCTACCAACTCGGCCTGATTCCGCTTTCGGGCGCGGCGATCGAGCGGGCGGTGGAGCTGAACGGCGTCGCCGTCGACTTCAACAAGAAGGCCTTCCTCTGGGGGCGCCGCGCCGCGCACGATCTCACCACAGTCGAGAAAGCGGCAGCCCCGGTCACCGAAGCGCCGAAGCATCTCGACCTCTCGAAGAGCGTCGATGAAGAGATCGAGCGGCGGGTGGAGGAGTTGACCGCCTACCAGAACGCCGCCTATGCGGCCCGCTACAAGACTCTTGTCGACAAGGTCCGCCGGGCCGAGGAGGCGATCCTGCCGGGCACGGAGAGCCTGACCGAGGCCGTCGCCCGCTACGCCTTCAAGCTGATGGCCTACAAGGACGAGTACGAGGTCGCCCGGCTCTATACCGACCCGGTCTTCCGCCAGCAGCTCGAGGAGCAGTTCGAGGGGAAGTACCGGCTCGAGGTCAATCTTGCCCCGCCGTTGCTGGCGCAGCGCGACCCCGATACCGGCCATCTGAAGAAGCGTGCCTATGGTCCCTGGATCTTCAGCGCATTCAAGCTGCTGGCCGCTTTCAGGGGCCTGCGCGGCACGGCCTTCGATCCCTTCGGCCGGACCGAGGAACGGAAAACCGAGCGCCGCCTGATCGAGGAATATTTCGCCGATATGGACGCGGTCGTCACGTCCCTCTCTTCGGACAATCACGCCGCGGCGGTCGCGCTTGCGAAGGTGCCGGAACATATCCGCGGCTACGGTCATGTGAAGGAACGCCACCTCGCCGATGCCGCCCGCCGGCGCGCCGAGGCGCTCGAAGCCTTCCATCACCCGGAACCGAGCCGGAGCGCCGCCGAATAGCGGGGCTTGTATCGGGCCTCCCTGCGCCCATTTCTTTTCGATGCTTTATGGATTGAAACGGCTGCAGCGCCTCACCCTCTTCTGCCTCGTGCTGGTCCTTGCGCTCGGTATTCCCTTGGCCGCAAGCGCCGTCAACCACCTGACGGAGGGACCAGCGCACTGGAGCCAGGCACGCCGCGATTCTTCCGGCCTGGCACCGAAACCGGAGGAGGCGCCCGAAGCGGTCGTGCAGGTCTATGCCGGCCGTGCCTGGAGCTGGCGCGGTATCTTCGGGGTGCATACCTGGTTCGCGGTGAAGCCGCCCAACGCCGCCGAATATACGCGCCTCGAAGTTATGGGCTGGCAATTGCGCTACGGCAGCACGGCGGTCCGGGTGAGGAACGGGACCCCCGACGGCTACTGGTTCGGCTCCGAGCCCGAGCTGCTGGCAGACGTGCGCGGCCCGGACGCGGAGATTCTGATCCCCCGCATCCTCGCCGCCGCCGAAAGCTATCCGCACGCGGACGCCTACCGGATCTGGCCCGGTCCCAACAGCAACACCTTCACCGCCCACATCGCCCGTCACGTCCCGGAGCTCAGTCTCGACCTTCCACCGACCGCAATCGGCAAGGATTTCATTCCCGACGGTGCGGTCTTTGCGAAAACGCCGAGCGGGACCGGTTTCCAGATCTCGCTGCTCGGGCTGGCGGGCGTGATGCTCGCCGTCGAGGAAGGAATCGAACTCAACGTGCTCGGCCTGACGCTCGGCGTGGACGTGACGAAGCCGGCGCTGAAACTCCCGGGCGTCGGCCGGGTCGGGCTGTCCAACTAGTCTTTCCCCAACCCACTCCATAAGAACGACCGCCGTCCCACGCGGTTGGGGGGACGGGCCGGGCTTTATGGCCCCCGGGTTTCCGCGTGCGCGAGAACGACGCCATTTGCTCGGGGGGCGAACAGTCACCCTGCGTAGGTCGACCCCTCCTCGTCGAGGATGGCCTTGAGCTCGTCGAGATGCCGGTTCGCCTGGCCCGGATAGTCCTCCAGTTCCTGCGCGGTCTTTTCGGCGATCTCATCCGGCATCACCCGGAGGTCCAGGCCGGTCTGGAGAGCGCGGATATAGGTCTCCGCAGCGCGCTCGAAGTAATAGAGCCGGTTGAAGGTGTCGGCGACACTGTCGCCGATAACGAGGATGCCGTGGTTGCCCATCACCATGACCTTGACCTTCGGGTCTGTCAGCATCGCGGCGCAGCGCTCGCCCTCCTCCTCGAAGGCAAGGCCGCCATAGGACTCGTCGATCACCATGCGGTTGTAGAATGTGGCGCAGTTCTGGTCGATCGGCGGCAGGCGGCTGTCCTTCAGGCTGGCGAGCACGGTGGCGTGGATCGAGTGCACATGCATGACACAGCGCGCATGCGGACAATGCCGGTGGACCGAACCGTGCAGACCCCAGGCGGTCGGGTCCGGCGCGCCGGGGCGGTCCAGCACCTCCGGGTCGTTCGCATCCAGCTCAAGCAGGTCCGAGGCCTTGATGCGGGCAAAATGCATCTGGTTCGGGTTCATCAGAAAGCGCGTCCCGTCCGCGTTCACCGCGAGCGAGAAATGGTTCGCGACGCCCTCATGCATGTCGAGCCGCGCGGTCCAGCGGAAGGCTGCGGCGAGATCGACGCGCTCCGGCCAGTAGCCGAGATTGCTTTTCGGGGTGAGGGCGACGGGGCTGGTCATGGGAATTCTCCCGGTGGGGTGGGCAGGTGCGCCCAGCCTGACGGGCGGGCGCCGGTTTCGCCACTGCAAAAATGCGGATGCTGCGATTAGCGGGGGTTATGGTTTCGCGGTTTCACCGTCATCCCGGCGGAGGCCGGGACCCAGGGAACATGGTGCACCGCCCTTCGATCCTCTGGGCCCCGGCCTGCGCCGGGGTGACGAGTTCAATGGGTAAACGCCGCGCCCATCTCGGTCAGCCAGGCGAGCATCTTTTCCGCGGGCTCCTCCCCCGCGCGGTCGGGCGCGGTCACGGCGTAGAAGGCGCTCGGCGGGGTGAGCGGGGCGGCGACCGGGGCGACGAGTCTACCTTCCGCTACGTAGCCGCCGGTGATCGAGCGCCAGCCGAGCGCGAGCCCGCGGCCGGCGAGCGCGGCCTGGGTCGCCTGCACATAATTGGAGAAGCGCAGTTGCACCGGGTTCGACGGGCGGCCGAGGCGGAGCGCTGAAAGATAGTCGGCCCAGCCGAGCCAGCGCGGGTCGCCGGTCTCGACATGGATCAGCGGCGCCGTGTGCAGGCTCTCCTCCGTCAGTGCCAGCGTCTCGGCAAGGGCCGGGGTGCAGACCGGCTCGATCCGCTCCTCGAACAGCCGGGTGACGGCACCGTCGCTCCAGCCGCCGTCGCCGAAGCGGATGGCAATGTCGATCTCGCCGGCAATGGCGGGGGCGCCGCTCTCGGAGGTGATCACGTTCACCTGCAGGTCGGCATGGCGGGCGTAGAAGCTCTCCAGGTGCGGCATCAGCCAGTGGGTGGCGACGCCGACCGAGCAGGCGACCGTGACGGCGGAGCTGTTGCGGGTGGTGCGCCTCCGGATCTCGTCGACCGCGCCCGCGATCCGCGCCAGCCCGTCCTCCGTCGCGCGCAGCAGGATCTCGCCCTCGGGCGTGAGCGAGGCGGGCCGGGTCTCGCGGTTGATCAGGCGGGCGCCAATATGGTCCTCGAGCTGTTTCAGGGACTGGCTGACGGCCGGCTGGGAAACGTTCAGCGCGGCGGCGGCGGCGCGCAGATTGTCCGAGCGACAGACCGTCCCGAAGACACCGAAGAGGCGGAGCGGCGGCAGGTGGCGTGACATCCGATAAACTCACCTTATCGAAGCATGCGATTTTCGAGGCTTCCCACGGAGCCCGGCGAGGGTTCAAGTTTTCCATTGATAACAGTGGTTTGGATGGCGCGATTGGACCGCTTTCTGGTCTCGATCCGACATTTCGGCGCAGGCATTCCTCTTATGAAAGCGGCGGGGCCGCGGAAAGGGGCGTTTCATGCAGGCACGGCAGCAGGGCGGCGTCACGCTGGGCGAGAACGGTCTCGATCTCGGGTTTCCGGACGGCAGCACGGGCTACTTCAACTATTTTTGGCTCCGGGACAATTGCCCGTCCTCGTTCGACAATGTCACCCGGGAGCGCAGTTTCGACATATTCGGCGAGGCGGAAGCGCCGCGGCCG
This sequence comes from Nisaea sp., assembly GCF_965216895.1. GTDB lineage: Bacteria > Pseudomonadota > Alphaproteobacteria > Thalassobaculales > Thalassobaculaceae > Nisaea. The sequence goes on along the minus strand of NZ_OZ244205.1, from coordinate 2,281,982 downwards.
GCCGTGGCGGCCGTCGAGGGCCAGGAGCTGTCGCTGGTCTGGCGCTCCGGCCATGCGAGCCGTTATCCGCTGGACTTTCTCGCCGCCTATCGCAGCGGCAAGCCGCGCCCGGACGTGGCGGCCCTGCCGCGCCGCGCCTGGTATGCCGACAAATACCCGTCGGTTGCCCGATTTACCCAGGCGGAACTGAAGGCCGAACCGGAAAAGCGCCGGGCCTGGCTGGAGGCGCTGCTGGTCGACGGCGTGACTTTGGTGACCGAACTCCCGGACACGCCGGACTCTCTGGAGGAAACCGCCGCGCTCGCCGGCGAAATACGGCCGAGCTTCTTCGGCAAGGTGTTCGAGGTCTATACCCACATAAACCCGATCAACACGGCCTATACGGCGGCGGCGCTCGAGCTCCACACCGACCTGCCGTCGGAGGATTTCGCGCCGGGCGTGCAGTACCTGCATTGCCGCGCCAACTCCGTCGAGGGCGGCAACAGCCTCTTCGTCGACGCGGTCGCGGTGGCGGAGGATTTCCGCCGCGATCATCCGGAAGATTTCGCCCTGCTCGCGGAGACCGAGGTGCCGTTCTACTGCGAACACGACGCGTTCGACATGCGCGCACGCCAGCGGGTGATCGAGCTTGACCGCAACGGCGAGGTGGAAGGCGTCACCATGAGCCAACACATCGCCGACGTGTTCGACCTGCCGCAGACATTCCTCGATCGTTACTACCCCGCCTTTCATCGTTTCGGCCGGGCGCTCAGGGATTCGAAATATGTCATGCGTTTCCGCCTCAATGCGGGCGAATGCATCTGTTTCGACAATCACCGCGTGGTGCATGGCCGCGAGGCCTACACGGCCAGCAGCGGCGAGCGACACTTGCGCGGCTGCTACACCGACCGGGGGGAGCTTCGGAGCAGGTACCGGATCCTCAGCGGCACGGGGCGGTTCGGGTAAGGTGGCGCATCGCGAATTTGCCGTCATCCCCATGCGAGGGGGATGACGGGCTCTCAAGTGTGATGAGGTCGCTATCAGTCCGCGGCGTCCGAGAGCGCGGCGAAGCGCTCGAGATGGTGGTCGACGTCGCCGAAGAGGTGGTCGATCATCACCAGCCGCTTGGCGTAGTGCGCGACCGGAACCTCCCAGGTCATGCCAATACCGCCATGAAGCTGGATCGCCTGCTCGCCGACGAGGCGGGCATGTTGGCCGATCCCTGCCTTCGCTGCGCTGATCGCCTGCTCGCGAAGGTCCCGCGGCTCGTTTAGCCGTGCAGCGGCGAGAACGGCGAGCGATTTCGCCTGTTCCAATGCGATCCGCATGTCGACGGCGCGGTGCTGCAGCACCTGAAACTGGCTCAGCGCCTTGCCGAACTGTTTGCGGGTCTTCAGGTACTCGACCGTGGTTTCGACCGCCACTTCCATCGCGCCGACCGCTTCGCCCGCGAGCAGGACGATGGCGCGGGCCATCACCTCCTCAATGGCGGCGAAACAGGCGCCCGGCGTACCGAGAACGGCGTCCGCGGCGATTTCGACGCCGTCGAGCGCTATTTCCGCGACATGCGTGCCGTCGATTCCGGGCGTACCGTGGATCATCATATTTGCGGCGCCCTTCTCGACAAGGAAGAGGCCGATGCCGTCCTCGTCGTCGTGCGCGCCGGAGATCCGGGCGGAGACGATCAGCAGGTCCGCCGCGGCGCCGTTCAACACCACAGACTTGCGGCCGGTGAGCGTCCAGCCGCCACCGGTCTTCTGCGCCGTGCAGCGGACATGGGCGGCCTCGTAGCGGCTGTCCGGCTCGCCATGGGCGAAAGCGAGCAGCGTCTCGCCCCCGACGACGGCGCTCAGCAGGCTGTCCTTCTGTTCCGGCGAGCCGAGCAACTCGATCAGGCCGCCGCCGAGCACGACGGTGGAAAGATAGGGCTCGACCACCAGGCCTTGGCCGATGGCCTCGCCGAGGATCATAAGGTCGACGCCGCCACCGCCAAGTCCGCCCAATTCCTCGGCGAACGGCACGCCGAGCAGGCCGAGTTCGGCGAGCTGGCTCCAGACCTCGCGGGAGAATCCCTCGTCGCTGCCGATGATTTTCTGGCGGGTCTCGAAATCGTAGGTCTCGCGCACCAGGCGTTCGACCGTGTCCTTGAGCATGCGCTGCTCTTCGCTGAGCGAAAAATCCATTATCTGTAATCCTTTAGAGTCCGAGTCCGGCCTTGGCGATGATGTTCTTCTGGATCTCGTTCGACCCGCCATAGATGCTGAGTTTGCGCATGTTGAAATATTGCTGGGCGATGGGCGCGGCATAGTCCGGGCCGACGGGCTCGCCGTTGAAACCCTCGTCGAGCGCCTCCGACTGGAACGGGATCGCGTAGGGGCCGATCGCGCGCCGCGCGAGGTCGGTGATCTCCTGGCGGATCTCGGTGCCGCGGATCTTTAGGATCGAGCTCTCCAGCCCCGGCGCGCCGCCGGACTGAACCTCGGCCAGCACCCGGAGATTGGTCATCTCGTGTGCCATCAGGTCGATCTCGACCTTGGCTACCCGGTTCCGGAACAACGGATCCTCGATCAGCGGACGGCCGTTCTTCACCTGGTCGCGGGCGATGGCTTTGAGATGCAGCAGCGCCGCCTTGGAGGAACCGACATTGGCGATGCCGGTGCGCTCGTGGGTCAGCAGGTACTTGGCGTAGGTCCAGCCTTTGTTCTCCTCGCCGACAAGGTTCTCGGCCGGGACCTTCACATTGTCGAACCAGACCTCGTTCACCTCGTGCTCGCCCTCGAGCAGGATGATCGGGCGCACGGTGACGCCGGGCGTATCCATGTCGATCAGCAGGAAGGAGATGCCTTCCTGCGGTTTCGCTGCGTCCGGATTGGTGCGCACCAGGCAGAAGATCTTGTCGGCGAACTGGCCGAGCGTGGTCCAGGTCTTCTGGCCGTTGACGATGTAATGATCGCCCTTGCGCTTGGCGCTGGTGCGCAGCGAGGCGAGATCGGAACCGGAGCCCGGCTCGGAATAGCCCTGGCACCACCAGTCGGTCAGGCTGAGGATTCGCGGCAGGTAATAGTCCTTTTGCGCCTGGCTGCCGAATTTCATGATCACCGGGGCGACCATGTTGACGCCGAAGGGCAGAATGCGCGGCGCGCCGTAGGCGTAGCACTCCTCCTCGAAGATATGCTTCTGCACCGGCGTCCAGCCCGGACCGCCATATTCCTTCGGCCAGTTGGAGCCGAGCCAACCCTGTTCGGAGAGCGCCTTGTGCCAGCGGAAGTAATCGTCTTTTGCGAGACGCTTGCCACCCTTGATCTTGGCGCGGAGATCGTCCGGCACGCCGGCCTTCAGGAAGGCGCGCACCTCGTCGCGGAACGCGAGTTCCTCCGGGGTGAAGTTCAGGTCCATATCGTCTGCTCCCTTACGCCACTTCGAACAGGCCGGCGACGCCCATTCCGCCGCCGACGCACATCGTGGTCACAACATATTTCGCACCCCGGCGCTTGCCCTCGATGAGGGCATGCCCGACCATCCGTGCGCCGGTCATCCCGTAGGGATGGCCGATCGAGATCGAGCCGCCGTTGACGTTCAGTTTCTCGTCCGGAATGCCGAGTTTATCGCGGCAGTAGAGGACCTGCGAGGCAAAGGCCTCGTTCAGCTCCCAGAGATCGATATCGTCCAGCCTGAGGCCGGCCCGTTCAAGCAGGCGCGGCACCGCGAAAACCGGCCCGATCCCCATCTCGTCCGGTTCGCATCCGGCGGTCGCGAGGCCGCGGAAGATGCCGAGCGGAGAGAGATTGCGCTGCTCGGCCAGCTTCGCGTCCATGACGATGCAGGCCGCGGCGCCGTCGGAAAGCTGGCTGGCGTTGCCGGCGGTCACGAATTGTCCCTCGCCGCGTACCGGCTGCAGGCTTGCGAGTCCGTCGAGCGTGGTGCCGGGGCGGTTGCATTCGTCCTGTGTGAGCGTCACGGTCTCGCGGGAGACCTCGCCGCTCTCTTTGTCCTTCACCAGTTTTTCGACCGTGATCGGCACGATCTCGTCGTCGAAGCGGCCGGCCTCTTGCGCTGCAGCGGTGCGCTGCTGGCTCTTCAGTGCATATGAGTCCTGTGCGTCGCGGGAGACACCATAGCGGGACGCGACCGTGTCCGCGGTCTCGATCATGGAATGGTAAAGCGCGGGCTTGTGTTCCATAAGCCAGGGCTCTTCCAGCCGGGTCTGGTTGAGATTGGCCTGGGTCAGGCTGATCGACTCGACGCCGCCCGCCGCCATCACCGGCACATGGTCGACGATGATGCGCTGCGCCGCCATGGCGATGGCTTGCAGGCCGGAGGAGCAGAAACGGTTCACCGTGACGCCGCCGGCGGAGACCGGCAGGCCGGCCCGGATCGCGGCGAGACGGGCGATATTCTTGCCGGTTGCGGCTTCAGGCAGCCCGCAGCCGAGAATCACGTCCTCGATCTCGGCCGGATCGACTCCCGCACGTGTGACAGCGTGCTGAAGCGCATGCCCGGCCATCGTGGCCCCGTGGGTATCGTTGAATGCGCCGCAAAAGGATTTCGCCAAGCCCGTGCGGGCGGTCGACAGAACGACGGCCTCTCTCACCTTATCCTCCCATTCGTTTTCCTATGTCATATCGAACAGCCGGGCAGGGCGACAAGTTTTTTCGAAATTGAATTTCGCTTTGCGAAACGATGCGCGGCAATCAGTAGGGCACCGGGATCTGGATACCGAAGCGCGGTCCGTCCTGCGGCGCGTCCTTCACTGTCTCCCGCTTCGGAAGCTTCGGGGCCTCGAACGGGATTTCCGCGTAGTCGAACTGACTCAGCAGGTGAGAAATGCAGTTCAGCCGGGCCCTTTTCTTGTCGTTCGAATCGATGATGAACCAGGGCGATTCGGGCGTATGTGTCTGCCGCAGCATCTCGTCATAGGCAATCGAGTAGTCGTCCCAAAGCCGGTACGATTCGATATCCATCGGACTGAGCTTCCAGTGCTTTGTCGGGTCGGTCATTCGGGAAATGAAGCGGCGTTCCTGTTCGTCGCGATCGACATGCAGGAAGTACTTGATGAGCTTGATGCCGGTCTCGATGATCTCGCGCTCGAAATAGGCGGTCGAACGCAGGAAGCGATGGACCTGCTCCATCTCGGCAAAGCCCATGACGCGCTCGACCCCGGCGCGGTTGTACCAGGAACGATCGAACAGCACGATCTCGCCCGCTGCCGGGAAGTGCTGGATATAGCGTTGGGCGAAGAGCTGGCTTTTCTCGCGCTCAGACGGTGCCGGCAGGGCAACGACCCGGAAGACACGCGGGCTGACGCGCTCGGTGATGCGTTTGATCACACCGCCCTTGCCGGCCGCATCGCGGCCCTCGAAAACCACGACCGCCCGTTCTCCTGTCGCCTTGATCCATGCCTGCAGATGACAGAGTTCGATCTGCAGGTCATGGAGCGCCTTTTCATACTCTTTCCGGCCGAGCTTCCGGCGCGTGCCGCCGCTCCTGTTGGACATGGATTCTCCTCCGGCTGTCGCCAGGATTAGATCACGGTCGGGAAGCGCTTGTCAGCCGGTCCCGCGTGACCGGGGCCGGGGTTCCAGAGATGGCCCGGACGCCGGCCCCGGCGGCATGGTCCAGACCGGTCAGGAGCACATGACCTGGGCGGAGCGCATAAGATGAACGCCGTGACCCCGGTTGAGGTAAGCAGAACCGGCATGCGGCCTTGAGCGCGCCGTGGATCGCGGGTTGCACCCGGCGTTCCAGTATCCCCGGCGGCGCAGGCAAGGCCGCGGCTCAAATGATTGTGATCGAATCCGATCCGCCTGTACGACTTCAACCCGAAACACGGCGCGCAGCGACGCAGGTTCGAATACGAGGCATATCCGGGTCTCGGAAAACCCGCCGTGAGTCACTATTTGTTAGGGGGAGAACCGTTAGGTTCGTGATTCGATTCTATTGTCTATCGGGGGCGCGTTCTCCCCGTTTCCAGGCCCGGAGATCAGGCATTCCTGGACACCTGATCTCCCTGCGTTCTCCCGGACCGGGAGAGGCGGCGCACGCCGGGACCGGGTTTGGTTGTCGCTCCTCATTCGCTAGAGGTTGCTGTGGATCAGACCACGATTAGCATGATCGAAGACGCCTATTTCGAAACCGTGGCCGAGTCGTTCGATCGCGGATTGTCGCCCCTGAAAGCCCATATGGAAGGTGTCGTCGCGGCGGCGATGCTGTTGTCGGCGGTCGAAGGGGTCGAGGACGATGCGGCGCGAAAGCAGGTCATGGAACTGGGCCTGCGGCCGCGCGTGGAGGATTGATCAGGCTTTCGGGGCCGCCTGGAATTGCAACAGGTGCGACGCGCAGGTCTTGCAGTCGCTGCTGCCGAACCTTTCAATAGGGACCGAAAACTCACTATTTTCGAGCAGCGTACGGACCAGCTCGCATTCCGTGCGTGAGCGGTAGGCGAACCCTGCGCGCGCATGCGCTTGCACCGTGATCTGGTCGATATGCCAGCGGGTCCGACCGTCTCCGCGCAGATGCCGGCCAAGACGTGCTCTCAGGCCGCCGGGACCCTTTGCGCTACCGGCATATGCATAGAGACCGGCCGGGAGAGCGGCATCACGCCTGGCAATCTTTACGGAACGCGGCACCTGGAGCTCCAGGAACAACAGGTAACTGCCGGGCATCGGAGCGATCGCATTCTCCGAAAGATGCACGATGCCGGTGTCCGGGATCAGCGTCCGAACGGCTTCTAGCAAACCGTCGAGAGCTGTCCCGGACCCCGGATGCATCCCTAGCCGGCGGCTTTCACTTCGAGCCGGCGGCCATGCAGGACCGGCTCGGTGTAGCCGCTGGGCTGCTCCCGGCCCTTGAAGACCAGATCGCAGGCGGCCTTGAAGGCGATGCTCTTGTCATAGTCGGGCGCCATCGGCTTGTAGGCCGGGTCGCCGGCATTCTGCCCGTCCACCACCTTCGCCATCCGCTTCATGGTCTCCTCGACCTGGGCGGCCGTGCAGACCCCGTGATGCAGCCAGTTGGCGATATGCTGGCTCGAGATGCGCAGGGTCGCGCGGTCTTCCATCAGGCCGACATTGTTGATGTCCGGCACCTTGGAGCAGCCGACGCCCTGATCGACCCAGCGCACAACGTAGCCGAGGATGCCCTGGGCGTTGTTGTCCAGTTCCTGCTGGATCGTCTCCGCATCCCAGTTCGGCCGTTCGGCGACGGGGATCGAGAGAATATCGTCCAGATTGGCCCGGCCGCGGGATTTCAGCTCATCCTGACGCTGCTTCACGCTGAGCTCGTGGTAATGCGTCGCGTGCAGCACCGCGGCGGTCGGCGACGGTACCCAGGCGGTGTTGGCTCCGGCCTCCGGATGCGCTTTCTTCTGCACCAGCATGTCGGCCATCAGGTCCGGCATCGCCCACATGCCCTTGCCGATCTGGGCATGGCCCTGCAGACCGCATTCCAGCCCGATATCGACGTTCCAGTCCTCGTAGGCCTTGATCCAGGCCGAAGCCTTCATGTCGCCCTTGCGGATCATCGGACCCGCTTCCATCGAGGTGTGGATCTCGTCGCCGGTGCGGTCGAGGAAACCGGTATTGATGAAGACGACCCGGTCCTTGGCGGCGCGGATGCATTCCTTGAGGTTCACCGTGGTGCGGCGTTCCTCGTCCATGATGCCCATCTTGAGGGTGTTCTTCGGCAGATCGAGCAGCTTCTCGGTCTCGGCGAACAGCGCCTCGATGAAGGCGACCTCTTCGGGCCCGTGCATCTTCGGGTTCACGGTGTAGACCGAACCCGCGCGGCTGTTGCCGCCCTTGTTGGCGCCCCGGATGTCATGCAGGGCGATGGCGGCATTGAACACGCCGTCCATCAGACATTCCGGAATTTCCTTGCCGCCGTCGTAGAGAATCGCGGGGTTGGTCATAAGCAGGCCGACATTGCGCACCAGCATAAGGCTGCGGCCATGCAACCGCACCTCGCCTTTGCCGTCCGGCGCGGTGTAGGCACGGTCCGGATTCAGCTTGCGGACGACTTCCTTGCCGCCTTTCAGGAAGCTGTCGGAGAGATCACCCTTCACCAGACCGAGCCAGTTCCGGTAGGCCAGCACCTTGTCCTCGGCATCGACCGCGGCGACCGAATCCTCGCAGTCCATGATCGTGGTCAGCGCCGCCTCCACGATGACGTCCGCCACACCGGCCGGATCGTCCTTGCCGATGGGGTGGTTCTTGTCGACGACGATCTCGAGATGCAGGTCGTTGTTCTTTAGAAGGACACCGCTCGGTGCGCCCGCATCACCTTTATATCCGGCGAACTGCGCCGGGTTCCTGAGGCCGGTGGTGTTGCCGTTCTTCAGGCTTACCGAAAGCGCACCGCCAGAGACGGAATAGCCGGTCGCATCGGCATGGCTGCCGGAGGCGAGCGGGGCGGAGCGGTCGAGAAGATCGCGGGCCCAGGCGATCACCTTGGCGCCGCGCTTCGGGTTGTAGGATCCACCGGCCTCGGCGCCGCCTTCGTCGGAGATGGCGTCGGTTCCGTAGAGCGCATCATAGAGGCTGCCCCAGCGTGCGTTGGCGGCGTTCAGCGCATAGCGTGCATTCATCACCGGGACGACAAGCTGCGGACCGGCGACGGTCGCAATCTCGGCATCGACATTCCCGGTGCCGACGGAGAAGGCGGGGCCTTCCTCGACCAGGTAGCCGATCTTCTTCAGAAAGCTCTTGTAAGAGTCGAGATCGAACCCGGCCCCGCGATTGGCCTTGTGCCAGGCGTCGATCTGTTCCTGCAGTTCATCGCGCTTGGCGACCAGTGCGCGGTTCTTCGGGGCGAAATCACGGACGATGGCATCGAGGCCGTTCCAGAAGGCGGTCGCATCGACGCCCGTGCCCGGAAGGGCTTCGTTGTTAATGAACGCATAAAGCGCTGAGTCGATCTGCAGGTTGCCAATCTCGGTCCGGCTGGTCATTGGGGAAACCCTTTCCGCATGGGGTCATGATCATCTGAATCGCGGCGCATCCTCATGATCGGCGGGCGGCCGCGCAAGCGGAGGTTCCGCAATGCGGAAGCGGAAACCATTTTTTATTGCAGACGCTCAATCAGCCCTCTTGGAGAGCACGCTTTCGACAAATCCCCTGAGGTCGCCGCCGGTAAACCGGAAGCCTGGCAGCCCGGCCGCCTCGGCCGCCTGGAGATCGGTCAGGTTATCGCCGATCAGGAACGATCGGGAGAGGTCCACGTCCCAGTGCTCGAGAAGGTCCAGGATCATGCCGGGGCCCGGCTTGCGCCAGTGGGCGAGATGGCTGAAACGTCCGTCGTCGAAATCAGGATGGAATGGGCTGTAGCGGGCATCGTCGATCCCGCCGCCCGCGGCGCTCAGCTCCTGGTCCATCCAGCGGTGCAGCGCCTCGACCTCTTCGGGGCCGAAATAACCTCGGGCGATCCCGGCCTGGTTCGTGACGATGAACACAAGATATCCGCGCGCCTTCAGGAGCGCGACCGCCTCCGGGGCGCCATCGATCCACTCGATCTGGTCGGGCTTGTGCGGGTATCCGGTGTCCCGGTTCAGAACGCCGTCACGGTCGAGGAAGGCTGCTGGTCTTTTGCTCATTCGAATGCCGCTTTGCCGATCTTTTGCGCAAGGGATGTTTGACCGGTGCGTTCCGGGCCGACTATGGATTGGAGTGAGATTGATCACATCCCGTCCGCACACCGAGTATTTTGGTCAAATCCCTTGGTTTCTTTACGTTATCTTCATTCCCATATGGCACGCTAGGCCTTGTGATGCACCGAGCGTTCCCTTGGCCCGTGATTTGCATCGTTTCGTATCAATTCGAACTGGTGGTCGGGGCTCCGCGTAAGAGCCCGGCCCGAGAGCCGACGGAGTAGGACAGAATGGTCCGCATAATGGAAATTGTACGCAAGTCCGTGCATGCTCTGTTTCATCCGTATCGTCCGGAGAAACGTTATATGCGCGGCGATTCGATCCGCTGAAGTCATCGAGATCGAGCCTCGAACGCGTCGTCAGGCGCGGTCGTTCGGGGGCCTTTTTCGCGCGCACTTCCAACGACCGAATGGGGTTGTATAGTGGTGCGACGGGGCCGGGTTGGTCACAGCGCCGGGACAAGATGGAACAGGAACGCGCACAGTCGCCTCGACAGCAGGATTACGATTTCGATCTCGACAGGGTCTATGCGTCCCTGGTCGGGATCAGAACCGCCATACCGGACGACGCCTTCACGGCAGACGTTCTCGGGACGGAGCGGAGCGGAAACGGGGTCGTCATCCGTGACAACGGACTGGTTCTGACCATTGGCTATCTCGTGACGGAAGCCGAGCAGGTCTGGATCACCGACAATTTCGGCCGTGCCGTGGCCGGCCATGTGCTCGGATACGATCAGGAAACCGGTTTCGGGCTCGTGCAGGCTCTGGGCCATCTTGATCTTCCGGCGCTGCCGTTCGGCGATTCCGATATTCTCGAGGAAGGCGACCCGGTGATCCTCGGCGGTGTTGGCGGCGCAAAAAGTGCCGTAGCGGCTGAAGTCATGGCGATCCGCGAGTTCGCCGGGTACTGGGAATACCTGCTCGACAAGGCCATCTTTACGGCGCCGGCGCACCCGAACTGGGGTGGTTGCGGTCTGATCGGTTCGGACGGCAGCCTGCTCGGGATCGGCTCGCTCATGGTGCAGCAAACCACCGAGGACGGAGCGATCGATGGCAACATGGTGGTGCCGATCAATCTTCTGAAGCCGATTCTCGAGCAGCTCTCGACTTTCGGCAAGGTCGAAAAGCCGCCGCGCCCATGGCTCGGCATCTTCGGCACGGAGGTCCAGGATCAGGTGGTGGTCGCCGCCTTGAGCGAGAACGGTCCTGCCGACGAGGCGAATATCCAGGTCGGCGACATTGTGGTCGCGGTCGACGACGCCCGGGTAAAATCGCTCGCGGAGTTCTTCCGTCATGTCTGGGCCTTGGGCGAGGCGGGGGTCACCGTACCGCTTTCTCTTGCGCGCGACGGAGAGATCCTGAATGCGAATGTGCGGTCGATTTCACGCGACGCATTGCTGAAATCGCCGGCGGTCCATTGAGCGCCCCGCAGGATAACTGAAACACGCGTTCCACTTTCTTTGGTGCAATGCAGCAAAGAGAGTGCCAGTATCATCGGTCAACGGTGTGGAGTGTGCGGCTGCCGGTCTCGGCATGCACCGCGTCTTCCGGAGAACGGAGCCAGAGTAATGCTATATCATATGTATGAAGCCACCCGCATGGCGATCATGCCGTGGCGCCTCGGCGCGCAGGCGGTCCGCAATTCGGTCATGGCGCCCTGGAGTCCGCTCTCCTATACGCCGGTGGGTCGGCAGATCGGGTCCGCGGCGGAACTCTTCGAGCGGGTGACCCGGCGGTACGGCAAACCTGACTGGGGTCTGGACAAGACCGTGATCGACGGCAAGGAAGTCGCGGTCGAGGAAGATGCTGTCATCCATCGTGCCTATTGCAGCCTGGTCAACTTCAAGCGCGATACCAAGCGCAACGACCCCAAGCTGCTGGTGGTTGCACCGCTTTCAGGGCACTACGCGACGCTGTTGCGGGGTACAGTGGAAGCGATGCTGCCGGACCACGATGTCTATGTGACGGACTGGAATGACTGCCGCTATGTGCCGATCACGTCCGACCGGTTCAATCTGAACGACTATATCGATTACATCATCGACTTCCTGCATTATCTCGGCCCGAACACGCACGTGATCGCGGTCTGTCAGCCGAGTGTGCCGGTGCTGGCCGCGGTGTCCGTGATGTCCGGCTGGGGCGATATCTGCGCGCCGGCCTCGATGACGCTCATGGGCGGGCCGATCGACACAAGACGCAACCCGACGGCGGTCAACAAGCTCGCCAAGGAACATGCGATCGAGTGGTTCGAACGCCACGTCGTGACCATGGTGCCGCCGCCTTATCCGGGTATGGGCCGGCGGGTCTATCCGGGCTTCATCCAGCTCACCAACTTCATCTCGATGAACCTCGACCGGCACATGATCTCGCTGAACGAGCTGTTCGATCATCTGGTCCAGGGCGACGAGGAAGAGGCGGACAAGCGGAAGGCCTTCTACGAGGAGTATCTCGCGGTCATGGACCTGCCGGCGGAGTTTTATCTGCAGACGGTCGAAACCGTGTTCCAGAAGCATTCCCTGCCAAAGGGCGAGATGATCGCTCGATGGCACCCGGTGAAGCCCGAGGCGATCACCAGGACGGCGATCTGCTGCGTCGAGGGTGAGCTGGACGATATTTCCGGCGTGGGCCAGACAAGGGCGGCGCTCGATCTTGCGTCCAACCTTCCGGATTCGATGAAGCATTATCACCTGCAGAAGAATGTCGGCCATTACGGCATCTTCAACGGCGGACGCTGGCGGCGGGAGATCGCGCCGATGGTGAAGGAATTCATCCGCACGCACGATCATGAGCTCGGCGCCAAGTCCCGCAAGCTGCATGCGATCGCGGGTTAGAAACGCGCTATCGCCAAAACGGACGGAGTGAGGGAGCCGCCGGACTTGCTCTTTCGGCAACCCGTTGCCATCATCGCCGTTCTTTTCCGACCTCCCGATTTCAGAGGAAACAAATGAACGGCGCAGAGAGCCTGGTGCGAACCCTTGTCGCGTCCGGAGTGGACGTGTGTTTCTCCAACCCCGGCACGTCGGAGATGCATTTCGTCGCTGCGCTCGACCGGGTCGAGGGCATGCGATGCGTGCTTGGCCTGTTCGAGGGCGTGGTCACCGGTATGGCCGACGGGTATGCACGGATGGCCGAGAAACCGGCTTCCACCTTGCTGCATCTCGGCCCGGGGCTCGGCAACGGTCTCGCCAATCTGCACAATGCCAAGAAGGCCTTCACCCCGATCGTCAATATCGTCGGCGAGCACGCGACCTACCATGTCGAATACAATGCGCCGCTGACGGCCGACATCGAGGGTATCGCACGCCCGGTCTCGGGCTGGGTGAAAACCTCGATGTCCTCCAGAGATGTGGCGGCCGATGGTGCCGAGGCGGTGGCCGCCTCGATGGGCGTCCCCGGTCAGGTCGCGACCCTGATCCTGCCGGCAAATACCGCCTGGGAGGAATCCGACGGTCCGGCGGCGCCGGTGCCGCCGGTCGCCCGTCCGCAGGCGCCGGAAGAGGCGATCCGGGCCGCCGCGGCCGCTCTGGTCTCCGGCGAGGAATGCATGATCCACATGTCGGACACCGCCCTGATGGGCGAGGCGCTGGAAATGGCCGGCCGGATCGCCGCCAAGACAGGCTGCCGGTTGTCCTGCAAGACCAGCAACCGGCGCTGGGAACGCGGTGCGGGCCGTGTTCCGGTCGAGCGGATCCAGTATCCGGTCAACATCGCGCTCAAGCAGCTCGGGACGGTGAAGCATCTGATCCTGCTCGGCGCGCCCGTTCCCGTCGCTTTCTTCGCTTATCCGAACAAGCCCAGCGTGCTGATCCCGGAAAGCTGCAACGTCGTCGAGGTTGCACCCGAAGGTTACGATCTGCTTGCGGCGCTCCGCGACATCGCGGACGAACTCGGCGCGACCGACATCGAGCCGATCCGTCAGGAGGCCAGCAAGCCGGACCTGATGAGCGGCGACCTCACGCCGGAGAGCATCGCGTCCGCGATCGGTCATTTCATGCCGAAGGACGCGATCATCGCGGACGAGTCCGTGACCTCGGGACGCGGGCTGATGCCGTTTACGGCCGGCACCGAACAGCATGACTGGCTCTCGCTGACCGGCGGCTCCATCGGCATCGGCATGCCGTATGCGACCGGCGCCGCGATCGCCTGTCCGGAACGCAAGGTGATCTGTCTCGAAGGTGACGGCAGCGGCATGTACACTCTTCAGGCGCTCTGGACCCAGGCGCGCGAGAAATGCGACGTCGTCAATGTGATCTTCGCCAACAGGACATATGAAATCCTGAAGGGCGAGCTTATGAATGTCGGGGCGCAGAACCCGGGCCGCAAGGCTTTCGATATGCTGGAGATCGGCCGGCCGGATCTCGACTGGCGGCAGCTTGCCGCCGGAATGGGGGTTCCGGCGACCCGCGCGACGACGGCGGAGGAATTCAACCAGCAATTCGAACGCGCGCTAAATGAGCCCGGACCACATTTGATCGAAGCTTGGATGTAACTTTTGGTACATACTCTGGACCATGAGTCATACGCGTAGACGTGTTTCGATAGACCGGCTTGCCGTCGAGCAGCTGTCCCGCATGTTGCAGGCCGGCTCGTCGAGGGTTTTCAACTGCGCGGCGTTGCACAGAAATGTGCTCGCCGCCGGCGGGGCTCCCGGCCAGTTCCTGTTCAAGACCGGCGACCTGAACAACGCGATCTTCATGAAGGAAGTCTATCCGGACGACGACATGAGGGAGGCGTCGACGAATCCGGTCGGAACCAAGATCTTCTTTTCCTACAATCAGAAAGCCGATCTCGAGGGCGGCAAGTCGATCTTCCTGAACGACCGCAATCTGAGGACCGCTCTGCAGTTCCATGCCGGGATGTCGGCGAGCGAAGCGTCCGAGGAGGCGCAGGCCGATCTGAAGGTTCTGGAGATCATCGACGAATTGCCTTCGGTGGATCCATTCCTGTTCCGCGAACGGGCGGAGGCGGAGGGTCTTGATCCGCATCCAGGCTATTTTGAGATCACCGAGGCCGAATATGGCCGTATTCGCGACCATGTGATGCGCCAGTTCCAGCCGATCGTGGAATCAGCATTCGACGACGTGACGGAAGCCAACAAGGCGGTCTTTCTGAAAAACCTCGTTAACAAGCTCTGGGACGCAACCGACATGGAGGCCCTGGGCCCCGTGATGGATGCCATGGGGATCAGCGAGGATACCGCCGGCGATACCTTCTACGCCTGGAAGGGGATTATCTATTACGACTACATTTTCTCGCGGCGCCAGGAAATCTGGAAGGACTATGCGAACTGGTTGAACACCGAATCGCGGCCGCTTGATTCCATGCCGGTCATGGCGCAGATGAAAATGAACGAGCGTCTTATGGAATGGCGGAAGCTCTACCAGAAACGCTGGAAAGCCGTGCATCTGATGTTGTCGGAATACCGCGATTCCTACGATCTCCTGTTTCGAGATCACAAGAGCCCGGAGCCGTTCATCAAGTTCCTGAAGAATTCGCGCAAACGCTTTTACCAACTGGGCGACAGCATGAGCCGGGTTGAACATACGATTGAGGTCTGGCGGACCTATGTCGGCGACTCCTCCATGCGGTTCCTCCGTTTCGATCCGCTCTACGAACTGGGCGGAACCAGTGTGCGGATCCTGAGCGGACGCTGAGGCATGCGGGAGTTCCGGAGGCCAAGGGAGATCGCCGCGCTGGAGGCGGCGTTTGCGCGGGTCAATGAAGGCGGGAACGGTTATGCCTTCGCGTCGGCGCCGCTCGCGGTCTCGGCGCTTCTCGATATTCTCGACAGCGGCGCGCATATCCTAGTTTCCAAAGGTCTTGAAGCCGACGTCTATCGCATGATCGAGGGTATCCGCCGGCGGTCGGCCGGGCTCAGGGTCGCGTTCGTCGACATGGCCGATCTCGCCGCGGTGGAGGCGGCGGCAACCGACGAAACCCGTCTGCTCTGGATCGAGACACTGGCCGGTCCCAAGCTCTCGAATCCGGATATTCCGGCGCTCGCGCAATTTGCAAGGTCGCAGGACATTTTCGTTGCTGTCGATAGTTCCGCGCTGACGCATGCCGGGATTCGGCCGCTGACGCTGGGGGCGCATGTCGTCTTTTCTGCCGCGCCCGGGCGTTCGCTATCGGATCAAGACACGGGGCAACGCGGCGGGCTGGTTGCTTTCGCGCCGGACAGCGGCTTCGCAGAGGACCGTTTCGCCTTCCTGCAGTCAGCATATGACGCCCTGCCGCAACCGGACCAGGCGGCTGAAATGCTCGAGGCGCTGGAACGTCTTCCCGCGGAAATGGCCGCGCGGGCGACCTGCGCCTCGGCGCTTGCGGACGCCCTCGCATCCCGAGACTTCGTCGAGGATCTGGTTTATCCCGGCAGGGGCGCCGCGGAGTTGACGCTGACACTGAAAGGATCGGCGGCGGAGGTGGAGGCGGCACTTGGCCGGTTGCGGCAATTCGCGCCCGGTCCGGCAGTGGGCTTGCCCGGAACCTACTGGCACTACGCGCGGCGGTGCCACGAAGCGGTGCCGAAGGAGATCCGTACGGCATTGGGTATTGCCGACGGGATCGTCCGCATCGGCCTTCCGGCGGCGAATGCGGCGCTGCTGGCCAAGGACTTCTGCGCGGCGTTCGGCCGAGCCGGCTAGATCCACGATTGAATTTTTCGCGCTTCGCAACTATATTTGCAGGCGGTATACGGAGAAATCCGGACTTCACGGGTGGAGACGATCATGGCTGTCGGACCAGCGACCGGCGCATCACTTGCAGATCTCAGAGGCCTTGCTCAGCCGCAGGAACCTGCTCAAGGGCCGGTTGCCGAAGAGCGGCCTGGCGACGTTCAGGAAAACGGCGTCAACACGGCCCGGCTCGATACCGCAGCCAACGAGCCTTCGACCGGTGTTTCTGAATCTGCCAGCAACCGCGGAGAAAACGATAATCCGGGTGCGGGCGGACAGGCGCGCGATGATCGGTTGCCG
The DNA here is from genome assembly GCF_965216895.1 of Nisaea sp. Lineage (GTDB taxonomy): Bacteria > Pseudomonadota > Alphaproteobacteria > Thalassobaculales > Thalassobaculaceae > Nisaea. Next base: position 2,265,390 of record NZ_OZ244205.1, on the reverse strand, counting down.
AATTCGGGCGATCCGAACCGCGGAACCACGCTCGACATCGCGGTTTGACATTCACGCGCGGTTGCGCGTCGAAAGCGGTCGCTTGCGGCCGCTTTTTTTGTTTTCGGTCCTGACTCGGTGACTCAGCGGGGGATCGCAAGAATGTTCCAGTGTTCTCGCGTGTTGCTGGTTCTGCTTGCGCTTGCGGTGCCGGCCGGTTCCGTCACGGCCTCGGACGGTCGTCCGGCGGTCAGGTTCGTCGCCGACAACATTCCGAAGTTCCGCGCGAAGAACGAGATGATCGAGCGCTACGGAGAGCGCTACGACGTCTTTCACGATCAGCTGATCGGAAGAAACCGGGCGGGTGAGGACCTGCCCTGTTCGACGCAGATACTCAACGAGGTCGGATGGTGGATCAAATACACCGAGGACCATGAAGCCGTGGAGCGTCGCCTCGCAGACCTCGCCGAGAGCCTTGAGACGGAGAACGCGGATCAGAGCTTCGCCCGTGTCCAGTCGCCCGAGGACGGGTCCTGGGGCGGCTGTTACGAGCCCTGGTTCTTTCGCGCCTGGAACAGTGTCGATCCGCTCCGGGAAATTCTGCTCTCGGGGCAGCGCCCCGAACACCCGCTGAAATTCCTCAGAGAAGTCGGTACGCCCGAGGCCTTGTCCGAGCGTCTGCGTTCCCTGATCGTGTCGCGGCCCGCCGTCGATGGCCGGAACAATCGCAAGGAACTCAACCTGACGGTGACCGGTCTCGGCCAGTTGCTCTGGCTCCCGTTGTTCGAAGGGATCGTTTCCGAGACGGTGCCACGCAAGACGCTTGGGGATGCCATGATCAAGGTCTTGGACGAGGAATGGCAGGATCCGGAAACCGGCTATTGGGGTGCCTGGTACGAGACGGATGGCGGTCGGATCGTCAAGACCGAGGATCTAAGCATCACGTTCCATATCGTGAGCTACCGATCCGGTGACGTGCGCCTGCGGCAAAAGTTGATCGAGACTCTGTTCGCCACCAGGGAGCGGCCTTACCCCTACGGCTGGCAGGACCGGGGGCGGCAGAATACCCACCATACCTACGACGTGGTCCGGATCATTCAACTCGTCTGGCCCGATCTCGACGCTTACCGGAGGGCCAGGGCCCGGGCGGAAGTCATCATCATCCTGGCTCGGGCTCTGCGTATCGCTCTGCAACCGGACGGGAGTTTCGATCCGGCACCCTACAACAGCGTCGCGGAGGCCTTCTATTTCGGTGTGTCGTTGCTCGATACGGCCGGCTATTTCGATCGGGAGAAGCGTTTCTGGGGGCCGAACTGGGAATTCGAGGGCCGCTCGCGAACACGCGCCCAGATCATCGCCCGGCTGGAGGAACTGGATAGCGATGCCCCGATGGCGAAGGCGGCGCTCCGCAAGCTGCGGAATTCGCCGGAATAATAGCTCTAGTGCGGCGTTTGAGCCGCGAGCGTCTTCTCCATCCGGGCGAGGCGATCATTTATCTCCGCGATGTTTCTTGCATTGATCTCTGTATCGACCGCGAGGCTGGCAACTGCCATCACCGTCGCCCGGAAGCCGGCCTCGACTTCTTCGGCGAAGCTGGAGTCGGCCGTCGCGGAAGCGCGGCTTTGCGGCGCGCTTCCGATATAGAAACCGATCGTTCCCGCGATCACGGCGGTCACGAGATATGCGCTGAGGGATTTCATGGGCCAGGTCTCCTTCTCGAGGGGCGGGGCCGATCAGTTGCGCTTGCAGTCTCCGCTCGCGTAGGCTCCCGTTGCGCGGCAGCTATTCGAGAGATTGATGACGTAGTTGCCCGAGCAACTCTTTCGGCTGACCCAGGCCGTATAGCCTTCTATGCGAGGCGCATTGCCCCCGCCGCGTTCCGCGACAACCGAAATCTCTTTGACATCGGTCTTGGGGATTTTCGCCTCCTGGAGCGCGGTGTCGATTTCCGTTTCGCATGCGGCTCGCGCCACGGTAGTGGAGATCGGTACGAGAAAAAACAAGGCGCCGACGGCGACCGCGAGCAGTGTCTTCAATCTCGTGCGCATGTAAGAAGCTCCTGAAATAGCAGTGGCTTGGAAGTATCCTTTGCGGCCTTGTCGACGAGACGCGGCCCCTCCCTCTTGGATCCTGTATTGCCGTTGGGGGCCATGATAGCATCTCGCCGATTGATATTCCTGTTCAAGCAGGTGGTCCGATGCCCGGATATCCGGTAGTGAAACTGGTTCTTCGCGTTCTGGCCGTTCTGGCCGTCATTTTGGCCGCGCCCCGCGGGAGCCTTGCGCTGGATTTTATCGATCCTCCAGCGTTGAGAGGCGCCATCGCCGACGGGAGCCTTCCACCTGCCGCAGAACGGCTTCCCGACAATCCCCGGGTCCTGGACTTTTCCGCCGGTGGTCTCCGGATCGGCCGGCATGGCGGGCGGATCGAATCCCTAATCCGCAAGGAGAAGGACGTGAAGCTGCTGACCGTCTACGGTTATGCGCGTCTCGTCGGATATGACAGGAGCTTCAAGCTCGTTCCGGACATCCTGGAGAGATACGAGGTCGAGGAGGGGCGCCGCTTCACCTTCCATTTGCGCAAGGGGCACCGCTGGTCCGACGGCCACCCCTTCACCGCCGAGGATTTCCGTTTCTGGTGGGAGGATGTTGCGACCAATGCGAAGCTGCGCCCGGCCGGGCCGCCGAGCACAATGCTGGTCGACGGCACTCCACCGAGCTTTGCCGTCATCGATTCCGAGACCGTTCAGTTTGAGTGGGCCGTGCCGAACCCGGATTTTCTCGACCGCCTCGCCGGCGCCTCGCCGCTCTTCATCTACGCCCCGGCGCATTATCTGGGACAGTTCCACGAAGCCTACGCGGATGAGGCCCAGCTGGCCGCGGAGATCGCAGCGGCAGGTTCCCGCGACTGGGTCGAGCTTTTCGACGCGAAGGATAACCTTTATTTCGCGAACAACCCGGACCTGCCGTCGCTTCAGCCTTGGGTCAATTCGACGCGTCCACCGAACACCCGCTTTGTTGCCCGCCGAAATCCGTATTTTCACCGGGTCGATCCCGAGGGCCGCCAGCTGCCCTATGCGGACGAGCTCGTTCTGACGGTCACGGCCGGTGGTCTCATTCCGGTCAAGACCGGGGCTGGGGAAGCCAACCTCCAGTCCCGCGGGCTAGCACTCAAGGATTACGTCTTCCTGCGCGAGTCGGAGGAACGAAGCCGGTTCCGGACGTACCTCTGGACGACGGCGCTCGGGTCCGAGGTCGCACTTTTCTTCAATTTCAACGCGACCGATCCGGTCTGGGCGGAAACCATCCGGGATGTACGCTTCCGCCGCGCGATGAGTCTCGGGATTGACCGGCACGAGATCAACCAGGTGCTTTATTTCGGTCTTGCCCGAGAGGGCGCCGACACGGTCTCGGCGGAAAGCCCTCTTTACCGGCAGGACTTGTCCACCGCGTGGGCGCGTTTCGATCTTGCCGCAGCGGAAAAGCTTCTGGATGAAGCCGGCCTCATCCGCGGAGCGGACGGGTTGCGGCGGCTACCGGACGGGCGTGCGCTCGAAGTGATCGCCGAAACGGCGGGAGAGCAGGGAACCCAGATCGATACCCTGTTGCTGATCAAGGACAGCTGGGCCCGGATGGGGGTCAAGCTGATCATCAAGCCGATGCAGCGGGAGTTGTTGCGCAAGCGGATCGCGTCGGGGCAGACCGTCCTCGCGGTCTGGACCGGCCTGCCGAATGCGGTGGCGACACCGGAAACCAGCCCGAAGGACCTCGTGCCGTTCAGCCAGTACGACTTCCAGTGGCCGTCTTGGGGCGCCTGGTACGAGTCGAACGGATATATGGGCACGGAGCCGGGCCTTCCGGAGGTTCGTCGTCTTGCGGAACTCTATGCGATGTGGCGCGCCGCCGGGAACGACGCGGCGAGACGTGCCGCCTGGGAGGAGATCCTCTCGATCCGGGCCGAGCAGGTCTATTCCATCGGCACCGTATCCGCCTCGGGTCAGCCCGTGGTGGTCGGCGACGGGCTCGTCAACGTGCCGGAACGGGCCGTCTACAATTGGGAGCCTGGCGCGTTTTTCGGGGTTTATTCACCAGACATTTTCTGGTTCGACAAGTAACCGTTGCAGGCACTCCGCTCAGGCGGGGTGGCCGAGCGGATGCTGCTGATAGCGCCGCAGTGCGACGGCCGCGGCGGATGCGGCCGCGACCTTGAGCGCGTCGCCCGGAATGAAAGGCAGCGCACCGAGGAGCGCCTTGTCGAGCGGGATGCCGGCGACGGCGACCATCCAGGCGATGCCGCCCGCATAGACCAGGAGAATACCGCCGAGGACATTGATCGTCACGGCGCGCCAGAGATTGTAGCGCTCCCAGCACTTCTCGGTCAGCCAGCCGATCAGCCACGCGGCGACAGGCCAGGAGAACAGGAACCCGGCGGTGACACCGGCAAAAACCGCGGCGCCGCCCCGCCCGCCGGCAAGCAGCGGCAGTCCGAGAGCGACCAGGACGAGGAAGACCACGAGGGCGAGGCTGCCGCGCCGGGCGCCGAGCACCGAGCCGGCCAGCATCACGCCCAGCGTCTGTGCGGTCACCGGGACGCCGGTCAATGGCAGGGTCAGGGCCGGAAACAGCCCGAGGACCGCGGTGATGGCGGCGAAGAGCGCGATCAGGACGAGGTCGCGTGTGGTCATGGCATTATCCCTGTCTGGTGGCTCAGAATTCTATGCCGCGGGCCTCGATGGCCTCCGCGATCTGGTCAGCGCGGCGCAGGGTCTGGACCGTCACCGGAATCAGAAGAGCCAGCGGATTGCCGCCGAGCCCGCGCGCCTGCTGGGCTGCGCGTACCGACATCCACGTGTCGGCGAGCACCGGAATGAAGCGGATTGTGAGCGCGAAGACAAGGCTCATCTTCGCCGGATTGACCCCGAAGACGGCGAGCGGTCGGAGCGCGCGCTCCAGTACGGCCATCATTTCGGAGACCCTGGTCGTCAGGGTGAGCAGCAGGCCGCAGCCAATGATCGTCGCGAAACGGAGCACCAGGACAATGCCGGTTTCGGGCGTTGTGAAGACCGCATGGGCGGCGAAGAACAGCGCAAGGACGATGAACAGCGGGAGTGTCTGCCGGAGTACCGCGCCGAGCGGCAGCCGCGCGAGCACGAATCCGGCAAGGACCACGGCAAGGCCGCTTGCGAGCAGAACCGCAGAGTCTGTCAGCAGGACGGCGACCCCTACGGCGAAGAGACCGGCGAGTTTCCAGCCGGCATCGAGTCTGTGCAGTGGCGAGGCGCCGGGTTGGTAGAGGGAAAGGTTCATTCCGCCAGGCTCCGGTAGCGCGCGATCACAGCCTCCGCCGGGCCGTCTGCGAGCACGCGGCCGTCGTGCAGCAGCAGGACGCGCTCGCAGCCGGCGGCGATTTCCAGGTCGTGGGTCACACAGATAACGGTTTCCCGGAGCGCGTCTATTGCCTCCATGACGCGGCGGCGGTTTCGCAGGTCCAGAAGGGTGGTCGGTTCGTCCAGGACCAGATAGCGCGGCGCCCGGAGCAGGATGTTCGCGAGTGCCAGGAGTTGCTTCTCGCCGCCGCTCAGGCTGTGTGACGGTTGCTGGCGGAGATGGCCGAGGGCGAAGCGGGAGAGGATCTGTTCGATCGCCGCATCTTCCGCCGCCCGGTCGAGCTTCAGCGCCTTCAGGCTGAAGCGGAGGTCTTCCTCGACCAGGGGCATGACGATCTGGTTGTCGGGATCCTGAAACAGAAAGCCGACGCGCCGGCGCGCCGCTTTCGCGTCCTTTGCCGTATCGATCCCGTCCACTGTCACACGCCCGGAAGACGGTCGGACGAGCCCGTTCAGGAGCCGGGCAAAGGTCGACTTTCCGGAACCGTTCGCGCCGATCACGGCAACCCGCTGCTCGCGCAGCGTCAGCGTCACGTCTTGCAGAACGGTCCGGCCGGGAACCGCTACGCACACCTGCTCAAGCGAAATCAAATGTCATCCCCCGTCGCGGGCCTTCTGCCCCAGCACGCCCGACAAAAGCAAGCCGAAAGCGAGCTCTGTCCGTCTCTGGACGTCAGGCCCCGGCCCGGGCTTTCCGCCGTCTGCGTCGCAAGAGACGCAAGGCGACAAAAAGAATTATCAGAGGTGTTATTCCATGCATCATTGCATAGACTTTCAGATATGCGGGGGCGGCCCGCATGAAGGTTCCGGAATCCCCATGAAACGATCCTCGGTTTCACTCGCTGCGTTTCTGCTGATCCTCGCGCTCGGATCGGGGATTTCCTTTTTGGTCTATCAGAAGCAGCACGGAGAACTCGTGGCCGGGGGCAGCGAGCAGCTCGCCGTCGCCCGGAGCGCTTTCACCCGTGAGCTCAACCGGCTCTTCGAGCCCGGCCCGGCCATTCACGAAGCCATGGTCGATGCGCGCCTGAGCGAACGCAGCAGGGCGGAGGCCCGTGAGCTGTTCTTCGCCGTCGCGACGGGGCCGGTGCGGCGGACCCGGCAGATCAACGGCATTTTCCTCGGCTTTCCGGACGGCGGTTTCCTTCATGTCCAGGATCTGGTTCCGTCCAGCAAGAGCGGAGTCTCTGGCGGCCTTACCCGACGAGTCATAGACGACCCCGGTAGCCGTGCTCAGGGCCGTTGGTTCCGGCCGGGCGAAAGGCCCGGGAGCTGGATCGAGCAGGATATTCAATCCCAACCCTACGATCCGCGCAGCCGTCCCTGGTACCAGGCGGCCGTCGCCTCAAAGGGCCCGGTTTGGACCAAGCCCTATATCTTCGCCTCGAGCGGATCTCTTGGCGTCACCTTTGCGCATCGCCTGTATCGGGACGACGGGACGTTCTGGGGTGTACTCGGCGTGGATCTCTCGCTCGCCTCCCTGTCGCTTACCCTGCTCGATGCCGCCAACACGCTGACCAGGTTCGATGACATGGTTTTCGCCACCGACCTTGCCGGACGGATGCTCGCGCATCCGGATCTCGTCCGCGCACGGCCGTCCGAGAGAGCCGATGTCGAAGCCTTTCTGGAACGTTACCGTGCGGAGGATTCCGTGGAGCGGATCCTGATCGAGGCGGTGGAGCAGGCAGATACGGTGCAAATCGTCGATGCCGGCGACGGCGAATATCTCGCCACCAAGGGAGACCTCGATCCGAACCTGGCCATGCCGATCAGTATCTATCTGGCGCAGGACATGGACACAATCCTCGCCGATGCCCATGAGACCCTCGTGCGCAACGTGGCGCTGCTGTTCCTTGCGATCGTGGCTTTCGGCATGGTCTCCTTCTATGTTGTCAAGCTCGGTGTCGAGGTCGCCGCAAGGATCCGGGCGGAGGCGCAACTGGTCGAGGCCCGCGACTCCGCGGAGGCCGCGACGCGGGCCAAATCCGCTTTTCTCGCAACCATGAGCCACGAGATCCGCACGCCGATGAACGGCGTCATGTCGATGGCCGAACTTCTCTCGACCAGCAAGCTCGATGCCGAGCAGAGCAGCATGGCGCGGGTAATCCGCGATTCCGCAGCGGCTTTGCTGAATATCATCAACGATATCCTGGATTTCTCGAAGATCGAGGCGGGCCGGCTCGATGTGGAGAGCGTGCCCTTCTCTTTGATGGAGAGCGTGGACGGCGCAGCGGAAATCATCGCGCCCCGCGCGGAGGAGAAAAGGCTCCAGTTCGTCGTGGACATGCAGGCCGATCTTGCCGACAGGCGGCTCGGCGACCCGACCCGGCTCAAGCAGATCCTCCTCAACCTTGCGGGGAACGCCGTCAAGTTTACCGAGCACGGAGAGGTCCGGATCCGCGTCCGGGCGCTCCCGACCCGGGGTGCCGGATGGCTCCGCTTCGAGGTCAGCGATTCCGGGATTGGCATCACCGAGGAGCAGCGCGGCCTCTTGTTCCAGCCTTTCGTCCAGGCGGATCAGTCGACGGCCCGGAAGTTTGGCGGCACCGGCCTCGGGCTATCGATTTGCCGGCGTCTGGCGGAACTGATGGGCGGACGGATCGGTGTCGAGAGCAACCCGGGCGAGGGATCGACCTTCTGGTTCGAACTGCCGTTGGCGGTCTCGGAATCCACTGCGCCGGTGCCGCCATACGGGCTTTCCGCCGCCCGGGTCGTTCTGATCGGCCTGGAGCCGGAGCAAACCGAGATCGCGGCCCGCTACCTGCGGGCCGGCGGCGTGTCGGATATCGCGGTATTCGGCGGTGCGGGTCCGGAGCCCGCGCCGGGTAACCTGGTGATTTCGGGACTGCACGTGGCGCCGGAAGACGCGGAGCGGTTTCGCAACCGGGAAGGTACGCTCGTTTTCTGCGGCGGGCGGGAACAACTGGCATCGCTTCCCGCGACGGTGAAAGAGAGAGCCGCGCTGCTGCTCGCGGAACCTCTGACGCGTCCGAAACTCTGGCGCGCCGTGGCCGTGGCTCTTGATCTCGAGAGTGTCGGAGCCGGTGAAAGCGAAGTGCGGCCGGACCTTGCCTTTGCGCCCCCGCCGCTCGAGACGGCGCGGGCGGCGGATGCTCTGGTGCTGGTCGCGGAGGACAACCCGACCAACCAGACGGTGATCCGGAAAATGCTCTCGCGCATGGGGTTCGCCACCGAACTCGTTCCCGACGGCCGGGCGGCGCTCCTGGCGCTGGAACGGGGCGGGTACGGGCTCCTGCTGACGGATATCAACATGCCGGAGATGGACGGGTTCGCGCTGGCCCGGGCGGTGCGCGAACGGGAATCCGGCTCGCGCCTGCCGGTGATTGCGCTCACCGCCGATGCAATGGCCGAGACCGAGGCGGAATGCCTGGTCGCCGGTATGGATGCCTGTCTGACAAAGCCGATTGATAGTCGCGCGCTTGGAGCGGCGCTGGCCGCGCATGTACCGCAGGCGCTCGGTCTGAGGCGCCCGGCCGATTCCGGAAACATTGTTGCCGCGCAGGCCGCCCCGAAATGGGATCGGGAAATTTTCGATCCGTCCCCGATGGAAGAGGCGTTCGGCGCCCTCGACGAGGAGGCCGAGGCGTTCGTTCTTTCCGCGCAGGCGGTCTGGGGAACGAGGATCGAGAAGATTGCGCAGGCAGTTGAGGCCGGTGACCGCAAGGCGGCCCGCGATGCCGCTCATATGCTCAAGGGCGCCGCCCTGTCGGTTGGTGCGCTCCGACTGGGGCGAATTGCCGGCGATCTGCAGACGGCGCTGGACGAAGATGACGAGGCGATGGCATCGATCTTGGCCGAGATCCTGAAGCCGTCACTGACCGAGTTCGAGAACACGGTCAGGGCGATTTTCCAGCAAACGGGACATGAAGCATGACGGGTGCGACGTCGGCCTACGACCTGAAGCGTGTGCTGGTGCTGGAAGACGAAATCCATATCCGTAAGATCATCGTGCGTTTGCTTCGCGAGATCGGTTTCGACGCGATCTACGAAGTCGGTGACGGCATTGACGGCATGAAGGAACTGCTGCGGGTCCGCCCGGATCTCATCCTCTGCGATATCCATATGGAGCCCATGGGCGGCCTGAAGTTTCTGGAGACGATCCGGAACCTGAAAACGAGGGACGTCGCCGGACTTCCCGTCATTTTCCTGACCGCGGATGCCGAGGTCGACACGGTGCTGAAAGCCAAGGAACTGCGTGTGGATGGCTATATCACCAAACCGGTCTCCCTCGCGCATCTGAAGAGCAAGATCGACGCCGTGCTGGCCGAGCACAGGGCGCGCCAGGACGGTTAGCATTCCGCCAAAGCAAAAAATCTCCTGAGGTCCGGGAACCTTTTCGATCCCGCTGCACCTAACAGGTCGAGGCTGTATGAGCGGCCGCTCACAGGAGCACTGCCTGTGTACAAAAAGCTGCCTCCCGGCAACATGGGTGTGGCTCTGTCGTTGGTCGCGGCCCAGACGTTGGCTCGTGACGAGGACGCACTCCGGCAGGCTCCGCCACCGGCGCCCAACGCCGGGTTCAGCAAGCTGTTTCCGCCGCCCGGCCACATTCCGCGGTTTGGTGCCCTCTTCGTCGATCCGGCAACGCTTCCCGCAAATCCGTTCCTCGGCTACGACCGCGACGGCAAGCTCTCGGCGACCGTCCAATTGACGCCTTTGGAGGGGCTACGAAGCGGTGCCGCCATGGCCGATCGTGTCGTCGCTGCTTTGAGGGGGCGGATACGCGTTGAACCGACACGTCAGGCCACTGTTTTCTGCCCGCAAGGAGTCGGTTGTCTGCGAAAGGTCCATTTCCCAAAAACAGATCTGCTGGTTCCAACCGGACGTATCCCGACTAAGCAATATTTGACGGACGCATGATGGCCGGCGCACTTGTTCTAGTTCTCGGCGACCAGCTCTCGCCCGCGCTTTCCGCTCTCGAAAAGGGCGACAAGGAGCGTGATCGGATCCTCATGGCGGAAGTCGCCGCGGAGACCGTCTATGTCCGGCATCACAAGAAGAAGATCGCTTTCCTCTTTGCCGCGATGCGCCACTTCGCCGACGAATTGCGCTCCGCGGGGTGGACGGTGGAGTATGTCCCTCTCGATCATCCGGACAATTCCGGCACGCTTGGCGGCGAGGTGGCGCGCTTCGTGGCGGCGTGGGAGTCCGATCGGGTGCTTGTCACCGAGCCGGGCGAGTGGCGTTTGCAGGAGGAAATAGGCACCTGGGAGAAGTCGCTTGGGTGTGAGGTCGTGACACTCCCGGACAGTCGCTTTCTTGCGAGCCATGAGGAATTCTCCGACTGGGCCGAAGGGCGCAAGCAGCTTCGCATGGAGTATTTCTACCGCGAGATGCGGCGCAAGACCGGCCTGCTGATGGAGGGTGACAAGCCGCTTGGCGGCAAGTGGAACTTCGATGCAGAGAACCGCAAGCCGGCATCCGCCGATCTCTTCATGCCGGAGCCGCTCCGGACAGCGCCGGACGTGATAACCCGGGACGTTCTGGATCTGGTCCGGCGGCATTTCGCGGACCATTTCGGCGACCTCGAGCCGTTCTGGTTCGCGGTGACGCGGAAGGGCGCGGAAGCGGCCTTCGAGCAATTCGTCGCGGACGCCCTGCCGCGCTTCGGCGACTTCCAGGACGCCATGCTGGCCGGGGAGAAATTCCTCTTTCACGGGGTCGTCGGTCTCTACATCAATGCGGGACTGCTCGATCCGCTTGCGGTCTGTCGCCGCGTCGAGCGGGCCTATCTGGACGGTGATGTCCCGCTCAATGCGGCGGAAGGCTTTATCCGGCAGATCATTGGCTGGCGGGAGTTCGTTCGCGGCATCTACTGGTCGAAGATGCCGGATTACGCGCAGTCGAACCATTTCGGCGCCGAGAGAGCCCTCCCGGATTTCTACTGGACGGCCGAAACCGACATGGCCTGCCTCGCCGCCACGATCGGTCAGACCAAGGAGGAGGCCTATGCGCATCACATCCAGCGTCTGATGGTGACCGGCAATTTCGCGATGCTGGCCGGTATCGATCCGCACCAGGTGCACGAATGGTATCTCGCGGTCTATGCCGACGCCTATGAGTGGGTGGAAATGCCGAACACGCTGGGCATGAGCCAGTATGCCGATGGCGGGGTGCTTGCCTCGAAACCCTATGCCGCCGGCGGAAACTACATCAACAGGATGTCCGACTATTGCCGGGGTTGCCGCTTCGACGTGAAGAAGAAGACCGGCAAGGCGGCCTGTCCCTTCAATTATCTCTACTGGGATTTCCTCGCGCGAAACCGGGATGCGCTCGACGGCAACCCGCGTCTCGGTCCGGTCTACCGCACCTGGGACCGGATGGCGGAAGAGAAGCGACAGGCCTACCGCGACAGTGCCGAGGCGTTCCTTTCCTGTTTCGACTGACGCCCGTTTCCGGAACCGCGGCGGCAACGCTCGGAGCAATAGCGCACCTCGTCCCAGACCCTCGCCCACTTGCGGCGCCAGGCGAACGGTCTCTGACAGACCGAGCAGGTTTTCTCCGCCAGATCTCCTTTGCGCCGCATCCTCATCGCTAACCTCCGGGGTCGCCTGTCAGACTCGATACGTGCCGGGTCGCGGCAGGGATCAATTCCGTAAAGCCTTGAAGACGCGTGGAGACCTCCGGTCTAGGATGCCGTCTCACCCGGGGGGATGCCATGAAGACAATCGAATATTTCTACGCCGCCTATTCCGGCTACGCCTATATCGGCTCCGCTCTCTTTCAGCGCATTGCTTCAGAGGGAGGCGCGAAGGTCGTCCACCGGCCGTTCCATCTCCGTACCCTGGTCGCCGCGCGCGGCAATGCGGACAGGGTTCAGGATCCGGTTTACCGCAGCTATGCCTTCCGCCGGGAGATCGAGCGCTGGGCCGAATATCGCGGTGTACGGACCCTCCTGCGGACACCGACCCACCATCATGCCTCCTACGAGACCGCGAACCGGATGCTGATCGCCTGCGGCGAGACGGATCCCGGAACCGACAGGCTGGCCCATGCCTTTCTCGAGGCGCACTGGGCCCGCGATGCCGATCTCTCGGATGTCGAGACGATCAAGGCGCTCGCGGATTCCGTCGGGCTCGACGGAGCGGCTTTGCAGGAGGCGGCGGCCGCGCCGGAAATCGGTGCGCGGCACGAGGAGAACACCGCGGAAGCGATCGAACGCGGTTTCTTCGGCTCGCCGACCTACGTAGTCGACGGGGACGTCTTCTATGGACAGGACCGACTGGAGATGGTCGCGCGGGCGCTGGAGCGCCCGTTCGAGAACAAATGGGCGGCGCTCTCCTGAAGATGCTGATGATTGCGGGTGTCAGGTCGCTGGACGACGAATCCGATGCGGATCAAGGGCGGCTATCCGGCGGCAGGGCCGGCTCGAGGTCCAGCCGGGCTTTCGGCCGGCGGATCTCCGCGGCAACCGCAAGCGCTGAACCGACGAGAACGACCCACCAGGCGGGCCGCAGGCCGGCGCCGAAATCGAAATGCGCCTTCAGCATGACCCAGGGTGTGACCGGATATTTGAGCGAGAGGCAAGCGATCTCTCCGGCGGCGGTCGAGATCGCGGCGGCAAGTGCGAGGATGGCGAGACCCGATGGCGCGGGTGGTCCGAAGCGCCAGTGCCAGAGCCGGTACCCCATCAGCCACGCGAAAAACCCGGCGAACAGGATCGGTTCGGTCACGTCGTTCTTCGACTGCAGGAAGAAATGCACGAGCGCGAGCAGCGCGATCGGATAGACCAGCTGGTGCAGTATCCGCCAGCGCCTGCCTCCGAGGCGACGGACCATGCCGTCGGTCGAGGTCGCGGCCAGCGCGCCGAGGCCGAGCAGGGCGACGAAACCGATCGTGAGATAGATGCGCAGCGCGATCTCGCTCGCCAGCTTCGGCAGGTTCCAGGACTGCATCCCCGCATAGAGCGTCAGATGCAGCATGGCCGCGAGAAAGACGGTGACGCCGATCATGCGCCGCACCGTCATCAACTCGCCCCAGCGCAGGATGCGCCGAACCGGCGTCACGGCCAGGGAAAGCATCAGGAAGGTGACGGACCACCAGCCGGCGCGGTGCGTCGCGGCTTCCCACGGTCGCGCTCCGAGAGCATCGGCAGCGCTGTCGAAGAGCAGGAGCAGTGCCGGGGCGAGCAGGGCGAGAAAGACCCCAAGTTTCAGGCATATCAGACGGCCGGTCCGATCGGTCCAGGGCAGGTGACGGGAAAGCAGCCAGTCTGGCTTCCGGCGAATGCTCGCGGATGTCATGTGGTCTTTCTCTCCTTGCCGCCCGGCGGAATTGAAGTGCTTCCCGGCAAGCTGGTCGGTTCAGTCGCTGACATGAAGCCACGTTCGCGTGACCGGACGGCACGCCATGAAGGCGCAGTCCCGATCGGCGTGCGAATGCCATTGTGTCGGCTTCGGTTACGGGGCGCCGAGCTGCGAGACGCTCGAGCGCCAGAGGTCGAGAAACAGGGCCTTCTTCTGTGCATCGAGACCGACGAGGAGAACGGGCGAAAACTTGATCGGCCTCAGGCTCGAATCCGGCAACTGGATGCTGTTGCTTCCATCCTCCTCGGAGAACTCGACGATCAGATGCCCTTCCGCCAGCCTATCCCTGCCTTCGGGCGCGAGCGCGAAATCGATGAAGCGCCGGGCGCCGTCGACATTCCGGCTGTTTCCCGGGATGACGGCCGCGCGTGCGAGCAGCAGGGTATAGTCGGTCGGCGCCGTGACACCGATCCTGGGATCGTCGGCCGCGCGGAGCATCGCGTATGACCCAAGCAGGTTGTACGCAATGAGGAATTCGCCGCTCGCGACACGATCAATGATCTCGGCGGAGCAGCATGTGGCGACGGCGCCGTTCCGGCCGAAGGTTTCGATCAGGCGGCCGAAGGTCGTGGCCTGCTGGGCATCGGCGAAAGCGAACAGGTAGCCAAGGCCGGACTGCTCGATGTCATAGGTTGCGATCCGGCCCGCGAAGCGGTTGCCGGGCTTGCGCAGAAGCCTGAAAAGGTCGAACCGGGAATGCGGAACGTCCGCTCCCGACACCAGGTCGCGATTGTAGACGATGACCGCGGGTTCCCGTGTCAGGCCGAACACCTCGTTGCGCCAGACTGCCCATTCCGGCAAAGAGTCGGTCGCCGCCGAACGGTAGCTTTGGGCGCATCCGTCGTTTGCAAGCTTGATCTGCTGGTCGATCGACGAGCTGATCAAGAGGTCGGCGCTTCGGCTCCCGTTGCGGCACGCCGCCACCGCGCGGGTATAGATATCGTTGGTGCTCCATTGCTCGTAGCGAATGGCGATTTGCGGGTTCTGACGGGAAAAGGCCTCGAGAAACGGCGTGAAAGGCGCGACATCGGTCGAGCCCTCGATGACCAGTCGGCGTGAGGCGTCGCCGCTGACAGGTCCATAGAGGGCGACCGCTTCCTGAGCCTGCAGGGGAAAGGCCCAGAGGGCGAAGACAAAGAACAGCCTCATCATCGCGCGCCGCCGTCCAGCGGCGGAAGGGAAAGCGTGACAGCGAATGTCCCGGGCTGCGGCCGGGAGCACCCGAGTGTTCCGCCATGCGCATCGGCCACCGAGCGGACGATGGCAAGGCCGAGACCCGCGCCGTCGGTCTCTGAATGATTGCCGCGGGTGAAGCGCCGGCCGAGTTCGTCCCAGGTCTCTTCGGGAATGCCCGGGCCGTGGTCAATCACCTGCAGCGTTGGCTCGGGCGTCCCCCGGACACGCAGCGTCACCGGGGCGGCGCCATACTTGATGGCATTGGTCACGAGATTTTTCGTCGCTTCGACCAGGCTGAGCGAGTCGCCCGCGATCCGAACCTCCTCTTGCGGCAGGTCGAGCCGGAGATGCATCGCTGCGTCGGAGAGGTCGTGATCGATCTCCTCCGAGGCGGAAATCGCAATTGTCCTCAGATCAAGTGGTGTACGAGCGATGGCGTCCGCCCTGTGGATCACGAGGGCGCGGCTGAGCAACTGGTCCGCAAGTCGTGAAAGCCCCCTTGTGCGCTGGTGGATTCGGTCGACGATCTGACGCATCTGGGCCGGGTCGGTCTCGTCGCTGGCCAACTGCGCCTGCGCTCGAAGGGCCGCGATCGGCGTGCGCAGCTGGTGCGTCGAGTCCGCGAGCATGTTCTGCATCGCGTCCACGCGCCGCGCGAGGCGTGACATGAAATGGTTTATGGCGCCGATCATGGCCTCGACCTCTTTCGGTGCCGCGACCTCGAGCGGCGTCAGGTCGACCGGATCCCGGCGCCGCAGGATGCGTTCGATCCGGCGCAGCGGCTGCAGTGACGAGGCGACTGCCACCATCGCCAGAACCACGAGCATGCATCCGGAGACCAGGAGCAGCACCAGTGCATTGCGTGCGATTGTCCAGGCGAGCGCGGACCGGGCTTCGGTCGTCTGGGCGACGATAACGCGGACGCCGCCCGAGAAGCCTGGTTCTGCCATGCGGCGGATCACGGAGGCGAGGCGGACGGGCGTGGCGAAGATCTCGCCGTCATAGAATTCCACGGTCCGGCCCGTGCCGGTCGGCGCGGGCAACGCGGCATAGCCCGTGAGCGTCGTCCCGTCCTCGGCCATCACGCGGTAGAACACGCGATCGTCCGGTGCGAGGGCGAGGATCTCGAAGGCGGCAACCGGCAGGTCGACGTAGGGTTTTCCGTCTGCCACGGCAATGGCGCGCGAGATCTCGAAGGCGGCGCCCGCCAGGAGCTTGTCGTAGGCCTCGTCCGAGGCCTGACGCCCGTAGGCCAGTGCGGCAAGGATGACGACGATGCCGCCGCCCAGCAGCACCAGAATGATGGTTGCCGCGAGCCGTGTCGTGATCGACGGGCTAAACATCGCCGCACACCGTCAGCTGGTATCCGAGGCCGCGAAGGGTGCGGATCGCCAGGCTGGATCCCTCAAGTTTCTTGCGTAGCCGGGCGACATAGAGCTCGACGGCATTGATGCTGACGCCGTCCTCGTCGAACGCGAACATGCGCTCGAATATCCGGTCCTTCGAGAGCACGCGTTCCGGATCGCTCATCAGAACGCGCAGCAGGGCAAACTCGCGGCGGGTGAGCGAGAGCTCGGCGCCGTCCAGTTCCGCAGACTGTTTCGCGGGGTCGAGAGTGACGTCGCCGAGCGCGAGGATCGTGGGCCGGGAGTCCGATTTGCGGCGGTAGAGCGCACGCACGCGCGCCTCGAGTTCGCGCAGATCGAATGGTTTCATGAGATAGTCGTCGGCACCGATATCGAGCGCCTCGACCCGGTCGTCAACGGCCAGCCGGGCTGTCAGCATCAGCACCGGAAACTTCCACCCTGACTGGCGCAGGGCGCGCAGCAGATCGATGCCCGATCCGTCGGGCAGGTTGATGTCCAGGATTGCGACATCGTACTCCTGAACCGCCAGCGCGGCTTCCGCCGCCTCCCGGCTCGCCACGTGATCCACGGGATAGCCGCTGCGTCCGAAAGCAATAACAACCGCTTCGGCAACGTCTTCGGTGTCTTCAACGAGAAGTACACGCATCGGCTGGTCTGCTCCTCCCGGTACCGTTCATTTCGCAACCTTGGCGCCTCACGGGCTTGAAATCCAGATTCCCCGGATCGCGACAGGTTGGTGACAGGTTGCTGGATTAGGATCCGCAGCGGTTTAAATGAAGGCGGGAAAGACCTTCACCCGCCAGTTTCCTCGGGAGGAAAGACATGAAGTTCCTGCGTTTCGGATCTCCACTGGCCGTCGCTGCGATGATGACCCTCAGCGGTATCAGCGGCGCGCATGCGGCGGAGAAGATCGTCGACTCGATCCATTTTCTTATTCCGGGCGGTGCCGGTGGCGGCTGGGACGGCACGGCGCGGGGCACCGGTGAGGCCCTGACCAATTCCGGCATCGTCGGTTCCGCGACCTACGAGAACATGTCCGGCGGCGGCGGCGGCAAGGCGATCGGGTACCTGATCGAGAATGCCGAATCCAACCACGGCACGCTGATGGTCAACTCGACGCCGATCGTCATCCGCTCTCTGACCAAGGTGTTTCCGCAGAACTTCCGTGACCTGACCCTCATCGCCGGAACGATCGGCGACTATGCGGCCTTCGTGGTCAACAAGGACAGCGCGCTGAATTCCTTTACCGACCTTGTCGCGGCCTACGAGGCCGATCCGCGGTCGGTCGCCATCGGGGGTGGGTCGGTTCCGGGCGGCATGGACCATCTGGTCGCCGCCATGGCCATGGAGGCCGCTGGCGCCGAGCCGACGGCGGTCAAGTACATTCCCTACGATGCGGGCGGCAAGGCGATGGCAGCGCTGCTTTCCGGCGAGATCGCGGCGCTCTCGACCGGTTTTTCGGAAGCGGTCGCACTGGCCGAGGCCGGCGAGGTCAAGATCATCGGCGTCACTGCGCCGCAGCGGGTCCCGGCCTACAAGGACGCCCCGACGCTGAAGGAACAGGGCGTCGACGCTGAATTCGTCAACTGGCGCGGTTTCTTCGCCGCTCCGGGGCTGCCTGACGAGACCGCGGACAAATACCGTGCAGCCCTGGCGGCGATGTATGACACCCCGGAATGGGAAGCGGTGCGGGCGCGCAATGGCTGGGTGAACATCCACAATTCCGGCGACGATTTCCGCGTCTTCCTGGAAAAGCAGGAAAAGCAGATCGGGGATCTGATGAAGAAGCTCGGATTCCTGTGAGCCGCGCCGGACAGGCAAAAACGCTCTAGCATCCTCTTCAAACAAGAAGCGTTGCGGCGGAGCTTCGGGTTCCGCCGCAGCGCAATAAAGCAACCAGGGGAGGTCGGGATGACGCTCGACAAATGGATCGCGGCGCTCTTTCTTGCTGCCGCGTTGCTCTATGGCTATGCCGCGTTCGATTATCCGCTGTTGCCGTTCGAACGGCATATGTCGTTCAAACCGAACACCTGGCCCATCGTGCTGAGTGTCGCCGCGGTCATTCTTGCGTTTCTCATTCTGATATCTCCGCGCAAGGCGGCCGTCGAGGAAAGCGCCGCGGAGATCGAGCTTTCCCGTCTCGGCGACTACAAACTTGGCCAGGCGGCGTTGATCGTGCTGTCGATGATCCTCTATGCTTTTGCGCTGCGTCCCATTGGTTTCCTCGCTGCGACGACGCTCTTCCTGACGGCGACCGGCGCGATCCTCGGAGAGCGCAACTTCAAGCTGCTGGTGCCGATTGCGGTTGCCGGCGCGCTCTTCGTCTGGCTGATCGTTCAGGAAGCACTTGGCATCTTCCTGCGGCCCTTCCCCGGTTTCCTGAGCTGAGGAGGTTCTGATGCTCGACGGTATCCTGCTCGGCCTCGGCGCCGCATTCTCGTTCCAGAACCTGCTGATGGTGGTGATGGGCTGTCTGCTGGGCACCTTCATCGGCATGCTGCCGGGCCTGGGGCCGATGTCCATCATCGCCATCATGATCCCGGTCGCGATCAAGATCGGCGACCCCTCCGCGGCCCTGATCCTGCTTGCCGGCGTCTATTACGGCGCCATCTTCGGTGGCTCCACATCGTCGATCCTGATCAACGCGCCGGGCGTTGCCGGAACCGTCGCGACCTCGTTCGACGGCTATCCGATGGCGCGCCAGGGCAAGGCGGGCAAAGCGCTGACCATCGCGGCCATCGCCTCGTTTTCGGGAGGGACGGTCGGTGCGATCCTTCTCATGGGCTTCGCGCCCATGCTGTCCAGCGTGGCGCTGCTGTTTCATTCGGCCGAGTATTTCGCGCTGATGGTTGTCGGCCTCTCCGCGATCGCCGCCTTCGCCGGCTCCGGCATGGTACTGAAGGCACTGATGATGACAGTGCTCGGACTGATCCTGGCGACAGTTGGCGAATCCGCCCTTTTCAATGCTCCGCGCTTCACCATGGGGATCATGGATCTCCAGTCCGGCCTTGGCTTCATCACGCTGGCGATGGCGCTGTTCGCGCTGCCGGAAGCGATCTTCCTCGTGCTGGACCCGAGCCGCGGGGCAAGCAAGCAGGGCGGCGAGATCAAGGACCTGCGCATCACCAGGGAGGAGGCGAAGGCGATCGCTCCGGTGATCGGGCGGCAGTCGCTGCAGGGCTTCCTGATCGGCGTGATGCCGGGCGCCGGAGCGACCATCGCCTCGTTTCTCGGCTACGCGGTGGAGCGCAACATCGCCAAGGGAGCTGAGCAGGATCAGTTCGGCAAAGGCTCGATCAAGGGGCTGGCCGCTCCGGAATCTGCCAACAATGCCGCCTGCACCGGATCCTTCGTGCCCTTGCTGACGCTCGGCATCCCGGGTTCCGGAACCACCGCAATCCTGCTCGGGGCCCTGATCGCGCTGAACGTGCAGCCGGGGCCGCGGCTGATGATCGACAATCCAGAGATCTTCTGGGCCGTGATCATTTCCATGTATGTCGGCAACGTGGTCCTGCTGATCCTGAACCTGCCGCTGATCCCCTACATCGCCAAACTGCTGACGGTGCCGCGGAACTACCTGATCCCGTTCATCCTGTTCTTCACGATGATCGGCGCCTATATCGGCCAGAACAACGCGACCGAGTTGCTGATCCTTGCCGGCCTCGGGGTGTTCGCCACAATTCTCCGCATCGCCGGCTATCCGCTGGCGCCACTGCTTATCGGATTCATCCTGGGGGCGATGCTGGAGAACAATTTTGCGCGGGCGATGAACCTTGCGGACGGGGCGAGTTTCATCGTCGAGCGACCGATGACCCTCGGTTTGCTGGTGATCGGCGCCGCGATGATCGTGCTGCCTGCCTACCGGCGCTGGCGCGCCGGCAAGCCGGTCTAGCGCAGGATGCCCGGCAGGTTGAGCTGGTGTTCCCGGGCGCAGTCGAGGGCGATCTCGTAGCCCGCATCGGCGTGCCGCATGACACCGGTCGCCGGATCGTTCCAGAGCACCCGCTCCAGACGCCGGTCGGCTGCCTCCGTTCCGTCGCAGACGATGACCATGCCGGCATGCTGCGAGAATCCCATGCCGACTCCGCCGCCATGGTGCAGCGACACCCAGGTCGCGCCCGAGGCGCAGTTCAGCAGCGCGTTCAGCATCGGCCAGTCGGAGACCGCGTCCGAGCCGTCGCGCATGCCTTCGGTCTCCCGGTTTGGCGAGGCGACGGAGCCGCTGTCGAGATGGTCGCGGCCGATCACGACCGGAGCCTTCAGTTCGCCCTTCCTTACCATCTCGTTAAAGGCGAGGCCGAGCCGGTGGCGGTCGCCGAGGCCGACCCAGCAGATCCGCGCCGGCAGGCCCTGGAAGGCGATCCGCTCGCGCGCCATCTCCAGCCAGTTGTGCAGATGGTTGTCGCCCGGCAGCAGCTCCTTCACCTTTTCGTCGGTGCGATAGATGTCCTCCGGGTCGCCGGAAAGGGCGCACCAGCGGAACGGGCCGACGCCGCGGCAGAAGAGCGGGCGGATATAGGCGGGCACGAAGCCCGGGAAGGCGAAGGCCTTCTCCAGTCCTTCCTCGAGCGCGACCTGGCGAATATTGTTTCCGTAGTCGACGGTCGGCACGCCGCTTTCCGAAAAAGCGACCATGGCCGCGACATGTTTCTTCATCGAGGCCCGCGCCGCCTTCTCGACCGCTCTGGGGTCGCTTTCCTGCTTCGCGCGCCACTCGGCGACACTCCAGCCCTGCGGCAGGTAGCCGTGCACCGGGTCGTGCGCCGAGGTCTGGTCGGTGACGATGTCGGGGCAGATGCCGCGGCGCTGGATCTCCGGCACGATGTCGGCGGCGTTGCCGAGCAGGCCGACGGACTTCGCCTCGCCGGCTGCCGTCCAGCGCTCGATCATCTGCAAAGCCTCGTCGAGGCTGGCCGTTTTCTCGTCGAGATATTTGGTGCGCAGGCGGAAATCGATCCGGGTTTCGTCGCATTCGACGGCAAGGCAGCAGGCGCCGGCGAAGACCGCGGCGAGCGGCTGGGCGCCGCCCATGCCGCCGAGCCCGGCGGTCAGGATCCATTTGCCCGAGAGGTCGCCGCCGTAATGCTGACGACCGGCTTCGACGAAGGTCTCGTAGGTGCCCTGCACGATGCCCTGGCTGCCGATATAGATCCAGGATCCGGCCGTCATCTGGCCATACATCATCAGTCCCTTGCGGTCGAGATCGTTGAAATGCTCCCAGGTCGCCCAGTGCGGCACCAGGTTCGAATTCGCGATCAGCACCCGTGGCGCGTCGGCATGGGTGCGGAAGACGCCGACCGGCTTGCCCGACTGCACCAGCAGGGTCTGGTCCTCCTCGAGTTCCTTCAGGCTGGAGACGATCCTGTCGAAATCCTCCCATGTGCGGGCAGCACGGCCGATACCGCCATAGACCACCAGCTCGTGCGGGTTCTCGGCGACGTCCGGGTGCAGGTTGTTCATCAGCATCCGAAGCGGCGCTTCCGTGGTCCAGCTCTTGGCATTCAGTTTCGGGCCGGTCGGCGGGAATATGTCACGGGCATTCTTGCGGGGATCGGTCATGGCGTCTCTCCGGGGATCAGTAGCGGCTGGATATTTCCATCAGCGGCAGGTGGCCGCTGGCCTTGACGATGCTGAGGTCGCTGACGAGTTCGGCGACCGCCTCGATGTCCGCGGCAACCTCGCGGTCGTCGGTGAGGGACGGCGACACTTTGCGGATTGCCGAAATGACGTCCTGAAGGGGGGCGCTGGTCTTGAGCGGTGCGCGGAACTCGATGCCCTGCGCCGCGCAGAGCAGCTCGACGGCGATGATGTTGGCGAGGTTCGCGTTCATCCTGTGCAGCCGCCGTGCGCCGTGCGCCGCCATCGAGACATGGTCCTCCTGGTTGGCGCTGGTCGGCGTCGAGTCTGTGGTGCAGGGATTGGCGAGATGCTTGTTCTCGCTCATCAGCGCGGCAGTGGTGACCTCGGCGATCATCAGGCCGGAATTGAGGCCGGGCTCCGGCGTCAGGAAGGCCGGCAGGTCATGGGACAGCACGGGATCGACCATCAGCGCGACGCGGCGCTGGGCGATGGCGCCGATCTCGGCGATGGCGAGCGCCATCATGTCGGCGGCGAAACCGACAGGCTCGGCATGGAAGTTCCCGCCGGAGAGGATCTGGCCGTCCTCGACCAGGACCAGCGGGTTGTCGGTGACCGCGTTGGCCTCGATCTCGAGCGTGCGCGCCGCATGGCGCAGCAGGTCGATGGCAGCGCCGGAGACCTGCGGATGGCACCGGATGCAATAGGGATCCTGCACGCGAGTGTCGCCGTGGCGGTGGCTTTCGCGGATCTCGGAGCCGTCCATCAGGGCCCGCATCGCCGCGGCGACGTCGATTTGCCCCGGATGCCCGCGCAGCCCGTGGATCGCCGGCTGCAGCGGCGCGGTGGAGCCCATGATCGCGTCGGTCGAGAGCGCGGCGGCGACAATGCCGCTCTCCACGTTGCGCCAGGACTGCGAGAGGGCTAGCAGGGCATAGGCGGTGGAGAACTGTGTGCCGTTAATCAGCGCGAGGCCTTCCTTCGGGCCGAGTTCGATCGGCTTGAGCCCGGCCGCGTCCAGCGCGTCCCGACCGGGCAGGATCCGGCCCCGGTATTCCGCCTTGCCTTCGCCGATCATCACGGCGGTCATGTGGGCGAGCGGAGCGAGATCGCCGGAGGCGCCGACAGATCCCTGACTTGGCACGACGGGGGTCACGCGCTCCCGCAGCATCGCCTCGATCAGCTCGATCACCTCCCAGCGGACACCCGAGGCGCCTCGCCCGAGGGAAAGCAGCTTCAGCACCATCATGGTTCTGACCACGCGCGGTTCCGTCGGTTCCCCGACGCCGGCGCAGTGCGAGCGGATCAGGTTGCGCTGCAGGGTGGAGGTGTCCTCCGGCGGGATGCGCACGGTGGCAAGCTTGCCGAAGCCGGTATTGACGCCATAGACCGCCGCATCGCCGGCCGCCGCCCTGGCGACCAGCCCAGCCGCCGCCTCGACCGCCGGTTTGGCTCCGCGGTCGAGGCGGATCCGGTGGCCCTGGCCGAGCAGGTTTTCGAGTTGCAGCAAGGTGGTGCTGCCGGGAACCAGGGTGATGTCGCTCATGACTTGCCCGCAAAGAAGCGTTGATGAAGAGGGTTGAAACCGATCCGGTAGGCGAGTTCGGCCGGATGCCCGACGTCCCAGACCGCGAGATCGGCGCGCTGTCCCGGCGCCAGTGTTCCCGCGTCCCCGATACCGAGCGCCCGGGCCGCGTTCCGCGTCGCCCCGGCCAGGGCTTCCTCCGGCGTCATCCGGAAGAGGGTGCAGGCCATGTTCATCGTCAGCAGCAGGGAGGTGAGCGGCGAGGAGCCGGGATTGCAGTCGGTCGCTACGGCGATCGGAACGCCCGCGTCGCGCAGGGCCTGGACTGGCGGAAGCTGCGTCTCGCGCAGGGTGTAGAAAGCGCCGGGCAGAAGTACCGCGACTGTACCGGCCTCGGCCATGGCGGCGACGCCGTCCGCGCCAAGATACTCGAGATGGTCGGCCGAAAGCGCACCGTCCCGTGCGGCGAGCGCGGCGCCGCCGAGATCGGAGAGTTGCTCGGCATGCAGTTTCACCGGCAGGCCGAGTTCGGCCGCGTGCCCGAAGACACGCTCGATCTGTGCCGGGCTAAAGGCGATGCCTTCGCAGAAACCGTCGACCGCGTCCGCGAGGCCGTCCTCCGCAGCGCGGCTCAACGCGGGCAGGCAGACTTCGTCGATATAGGCGTCGGCCCGGTCCTTGAATTCCGGCGGTACGGCGTGGGCGCCGAGAAAACTGGTGCGGATCCGCACCGGACGTTCTCTTTCGATCCGCCGCGCGGCGCGCAGCATCCGCAATTCAGTCTCGATGTCGAGCCCGTAGCCCGACTTGATCTCAATGGTGGAGACTCCTTCGGAGAGCAGCGCGTCGACCCGCGGGAGCGCGCTCGCAAGGAGACCCTCTTCGCTCGCGGCCCGTGTCGCCGTGACGGTGGAAAGAATGCCGCCGCCGGCGCGCGCAACCTCCTCGTAGCTCGCGCCTTCGAGGCGGAGCTCGAACTCGCGCGCCCGGTTCCCGCCGAAGACGATATGGGTATGACAGTCGATCAGAGCCGGGGTGACCAGCCGCCCGCCGAGATCCTCCTGCGGCCAGTGCGACATCGAGGTCGGCATCTCGCTTTCCGGACCGACCCAGGCGATGTCGCCGCCCCGGATCGCCAGTGCTCCCCGCTCGACGAGTCCATAGGCCGCAGCGTCCGGAGTCATTGTCGCGAAGGTTGCATTCCTGAGGGTCAGCATGGGCCTTTGGTCCGAAAAGGGTGTTTGTTCGGCGGGCAATTTCGATTATTATGTCTATACATAATATGTTCTGTCAATACGAGGTGCGCGCTGTGACGACGGTTTTTGCCGAGACGGCATTGATGGAAGAGGGATGGCGCGAAAACGTGCTGGTCACGGTCGGCCGGGACGGTGTGATCGTTTCCGTCTCGCCCGACGATCGCGCCTCGGCGGCGGGCGCGGATCATCGCGCCGCCGTGCTGCTGCCGGCGCCGGTCAATCTGCATTCCCATGCCTTCCAGCGCGCGATGGCCGGTCTCACGGAATCCAGGGGGCCGGACAAGCGGGACAGCTTCTGGACCTGGCGGCGGCTGATGTACCGCTTTCTAGAGCGCCTCAGGCCGGAGCATGTCGAGGCGATCGCGGCTCTTGTGCAGATGGAGATGCTGGAGGCCGGATATGCCGGACTCGTGGAGTTTCACTACCTGCATCACCAGGCGGACGGCACTCCCTACGACGATGTCGCGGAACTGAGCCGCCGGATCGCTTTCGCGGCGGCGGAGACCGGCATGGGGCTCACCCTGCTGCCAGTCCTCTATCAGGTCGGCGGGTGCGATGGGCGTTCGCTCGGCGCGGGGCAGATCCGCTTCGGGAACGATCTTGATCGTTTCGGGCGCCTGCTCGACGGGGCCGAGGACGCGGTTACCGGTCTTCCGGCCGACTGCGGCACGGGCGTTGCGCCGCATTCGCTACGCGCGGTCACACGTGAGGCACTCAAGGAAGCGGTCACCCTGCGCCGGGACCGTCCGCTCCATCTCCATGTCGCGGAGCAGATGGCCGAGGTCGAGGAAGTCGAGGCGACCTGGGGCGCGCGGCCGATGGCCTGGCTGCTGAACAATCACGAGGTCGACGGGCGCTGGTGCCTGATCCATGCGACCCAGATGGAGCCGCGCGAAACGGAGGCGATGGCCGCGAGCGGCGCCGTCGCCGGGCTCTGCCCGATCACCGAATCCAGCCTCGGCGACGGCATCTTCGACGGCGTGCGTTACCGGGAAAGCGGCGGACGCTTCGGCATCGGCTCCGATTCCAACATTCGGATCTCGCTCAGCGAGGAACTTCGAACGCTGGAATATTCCCAGCGCCTGCGCGACCGCGGGCGTGCCGTCCTCGCCGAGCAGCGCCGTTCGGCCGGACGCGTTCTGTTCGAGGAGGCGGCGCTCGGCGGTGCGCAGGCGGCGGGGCGGAACAGCGGGCGCATCGCGCCGGGCAAACTCGCCGACATGATCGCACTCGACGGCAATGCGCTGGATCTCGCCGGCCGCACCGGCGACCGCATCCTCGATGCTTTCATCTTCGCCGGCGACGACCGCTGGGTGCGAGATGTCTGGTCAGCCGGCCGGCACATGGTAAGAGAAGGACGGCATGTCGCCCGAGACCGCATCCGGGCGAACTACCTGAAGACAACCGCGGAGCTGGAGGACGCGCTCTGAGACAGTCGGCCCTTAATTCCTGGCAGGGAATCCAGGCGGAAATCCGTCGCCGGATCGCCGACCGCGTCTGGCGGCCGGGCGACCAGATCCCCGGCGAGGCCGACCTCGCTGCCGAGTTCGGTTGCGCCCGAGCGACGGTGAACCGTGCGCTGCAGGGCCTCGCCGACAGCGGTTTGCTGGAGCGCCGCCGCAAGGCCGGCACGCGCGTCGCGCTCGACCCGGTCCGCAAGGCGACCCTGGAGATCCCGGTCATCCGGCTGGAAGTGGAAGCGGCCGGAGGTGAGTACGCCTATCGGGTCCTGCAAAAGGAAATTGTATCTGCACCGGCCCCCGTCGCCGAAAAAATGGACCTCTCGCCCGGCGTCGATCTCGTGCATTTGAGGGGGCTCCACACGGCTGACGGAGATCCGTTCCTGTACGAGGAGCGTTGGGTCAATCTCGATTCAGTCCCCGAATTCGAGACGGCGGACTTCACGTCGGTGAGCCCGAACGAGTGGCTGGTGAGAAACCAGCCCTTCACGCGCGGCGAGATCAGTTTTCTCGCGGAAGCGGCCTCAAGCGAACAGGCGGCGGCCCTGGGCGCCGCGGAGGGAGCGGCGCTCTTCGCGATCGAGCGTACGACCTGGAATGCGGATGCGGCGATCACCCATGTCCGCCTCGCCTACCGGCAGGGATACCGGATGAGTACGGAAATCTAGGACACGCCGTCTTTCTTCCGGACGGCGGTCAGACGCGCGATCATGGCCCTGGCGTCCGCGCCGGATATCTCCGACAGCAACAGGTCGACCCAGCGCTCGTGCACATCCGCCATTTCCGCGAACACCGCCTCACCCTTGTAGGTCAGGCGCACCAGGCTGGCCCGCTTGTCGCCCGGTACCGGCACCCGCTCGACCAGCCCGTCCTCGACCAGCCGGTCGACGATGCCGGTGACGTTCCCGTTCGAGACCATGAGCTGGGAGGACAGGTCGGTCATCCTGAGGCCGGTCTCGCTGCGCTGTAGCATTGCGAGAATTTCGAAGCGCGGCAAAGTCAGATCATAGGAGAGACGCATGTCTTCCCGCAGCCTGTTCTCGACGAAGCGCGTCGTGCGGAGCAGGTTGAGCCAGAGCCTGAGCCTGGTCTTGCGGGTCACCGGGTCGTCTGTCTGTTGCATGGCCGTCCTTGATTGACGCTCGATTGTATCTTGAGGGCCGCTGTTTGAAATAAAATTTTATATATAAAATACTCTTGGCCGTGCTCCCGAGTGACGCCTACCATGGCCGCTCTGGAACCGAGTTTCACCCTGAGAAAGAGGCGGCGATGATCGTGGACTGGGACGACGCCTACGCAAACGGGCCGCATATCGACGGGGCCGAGACCTACCCGGCGCTCTGGGCGTCCCGGGCGGGTTCTTTCCGGAACGAGCTCGGCGACCGGGCCGAGCTCGATATTGCCTATGGAGCGGGCGCGCGGCAACGGTTCGATCTGTTCCGGCCGGTCGGAGTTCCCGCCGGCCTCGCGCTTTTCATTCATGGCGGCTACTGGAAGGCGTTCGACAAGAGCACCTGGTCCCACCTCGCGCGCGGGGCGGTCGAGAACGGATGGGCGGTGGCCTTGCCGAGCTACACACTGGCCCCTGAAGCCCGGATCTCCGAGATCACGGTCGAGATCGCGTGCGCGCTTTCCGTGGCCGCGGAGCGGATCGAGGGACCGATAAGCCTTGCCGGTCATTCGGCCGGAGGTCATCTGGTCAGCCGGATGCTGTGCCGCAATGCGCCGCTGGGCGAAGGATTGCGCGCGCGGATTGCCCAGGTGGTCTCGATCAGCGGGCTGCACGATCTTCGGCCTCTCCTCAAACTGGAGATGAACGAGGCCCTCAGGCTCGACGATGCTGAGGCCGTAATGGAGAGTCCGGCACTGCAATATCCTGTAGAGGGGGCGCGGCTGACTTGCTGGGTCGGCGGCGACGAGCGTCCGGAGTTCCTGCGCCAGAACGATCTGCTGGCGAACATCTGGACCGGGCTCGGCGCCGAGACGGAAACGATTCGGGTGCAGGGCAAGCATCACTTCAATGTGATCGCCGACCTCGAAGACCGGGAGTCGGCCCTCACGCGTAGATTGGTCGATACGGGAGCCTGACCGATGCCTGCGTTCCAGATGCAGCAGGATGTCCGTTTTCAGCATTGCGACCCGGCAGCGATGGTGTTCTATCCGCGCTATTTCGAGATGATCAATCTTACGATCGAGGAATGGTTCCGGTGTGGGTTGGGATGGGATTTCCATCACATGCATGAGATCGATGACCGGGGCATCCCGACGGCTCGGATCGAGGTCGAATTCAAGGCGCCCAGCCGTCTCGGGGATGTTCTGGACTGGAGTCTGACGGTCACGCATGTTGGAACGTCGAGCCTTAATCTGGAGATCGCTGCAAGTTGCAACGGGGAAGAGCGCCTCATCTGCCACTCGACGCTTGTCCAGTTCGTAAAGAGCACGGGCCGTCCTGTCGGCTGGACCGAGAGCCTGAAATCCAGAATGCTGGAATTCCGCAATTAGGGCGTCGGAATGAGATGCCCGAGGCGCGGAATTTCCGCTGGGTTCCTGCTGTCACATAATCAATTTAAAATTTGTGTTTTTACCTGACGTTAATGATCTTCAGCGATGCTCGTGGAGGATAACGCTTGGAGCTTCACCGCGCTCGACACGTGCTGGATTTGTTGATGGACAAAGCCTTAGATTCAAACGACTTCAACATTCTGGTGGTGGATGACGCGCCGGAAAATGTGATGCTGCTCGGGCTGATTCTGAAGGATCAGGGCACCGTCACCACGGCGACCAGCGGGCGGGAGGCCATCGATATCGCGCTGGAAAACCAGCCCGATCTTATTCTTCTCGACATCCAGATGCCGGATCTCGACGGCTACGACGTGATTCGGGTGCTGAAGGAAGACGAGCGCACCAAGAATGTACCGGTGATCTTCGTGACCGGGCTTTCGGACGAAAGTGACGAGGAAAAGGGGCTCGAGCTCGGCGCCATCGATTACATCACGAAGCCGTACAAGCCGGCAGTCGTTCTGGCCCGTGTCCGCAATCACCTGCGGCTGCGGGAATACGCCCTGCGCCTTGAGCACCTGAACGAGCAGCTCGAACTCCTGGCGACGACAGACCCGCTGACCTCCGCGCACAACCGGCGCTATTTCATGTCCAAACTGCAGGACGAGATGGAGCGGGTCTGCCGCTATAACCGCCCGTCGTCGCTCCTCATGCTGGACATCGATCATTTCAAGAACATCAACGACACGTACGGCCACGATGTCGGCGACGCGGTGCTGATAGAAATGGTCAAGGTCCTCGACAGGGAAGTGCGCCATCTCGATACCGTGGCGCGACTCGGTGGCGAGGAATTTGCGATTCTGCTTCCGGAAACGAACGAACCTTCGGCAAAGCTGTCCGCCGTCCGTCTGCTCGACGCGGTCCGCAATATCACGGTCAAGGTCGGTAGCGACGAAGTGAAATTCACCGTGAGCATCGGCTGTGCCGCATTCGACTGCGGGTGCGAAGGCGTCGAGGACATCCTGAAATTCGCCGACCTCGCACTCTACGAAGCCAAACATGGCGGACGCGACCGGGTGGTCACCCGGAGCAGCCTGCCGGCGGCGTGACCGGGACGCTGGCGGATTTGCCATCTTCTGAGATTCGCTCTAAGTGAAACTCCGGGTCCGTTCCGGACCTTGGAGATCTCAGGGGAGCAATCAGATGGAATTCACCAATCCCGAAGGCGTTGCCACGCCGGCATCCCACTACTCGCAGCTCGTCACCGTTCCCGCGAACGCGCGGCGCGCCATCGCGTCGGGGCAGATCGGCGTCTCGCCGGACGGCAGCCTCAGGGAGGGCCTGGAGGCGCAGATGGAGCAGGCGTTCGACAACCTGTTCAAGGTCTTCGCCGCGGCCGGCATGAAAAAGACCGACATCGTGAAGATCGTGTTCTATTCGACCGTCCCCGGCTCGGTCGCGACCTTCCGCGCCATGCGCGACCGGCTCTTTGAGGGCCATGCGCCAGCTTGCACCTATCTCGAGATTGCCCAGCTGGCCACGCCCGGGATGCTGTGTGAGGTCGAAGGCGAGGCCGTGGCGCTCTGAGGCAGGTGCCGACGGCAAGGCCGGTTCGATGATCGATGATTTCCTGTTGCGGGCGCTTGCGGCCGGTATCGGAGCGGCGCTGGCAGCGGGGCCGCTTGGCTGTTTCGTGGTCTGGCGCCGGCTCGCCTATTTCGGCGACACCATGGCGCATTCCGCGCTCCTCGGCCTCGCTCTCGGTTTTCTGCTCGGCATCGCGCCGGTCGTGGGGATCGCGGCCGTGACGCTCGCCGTTGCCGGTCTCTTGCTCACGCTGGAGCGCCGGACCGAGGTCCCGACGGACACCCTGCTCGGCATCCTGTCTCACGGAGCGCTCGCGTTCGGTCTCGTCGCGATCGGACTGATGAGCTGGCTGCGTGTCGATCTGATGGGAGTCCTGTTCGGCGATGTGCTGGCAGTCTCGGTTCAGGACATCGTGCTGATCTACGCGGCGGCGGCGATCGTTCTCGCTGCGCTCTGGCGGATCTGGGAGCCCTTGCTGGCTGCGACGGTCAGTTCCGACCTGGCGCGGGCCGAGGGACTCGGAGGTCCGCGCGCCTCCCTGCTCTTCACGCTGTTGCTTGCGCTTGTCATCGCGGTTTCCATCAAGGTGGTCGGCGTGATGTTGATCACGTCGCTGCTGATCCTGCCGGCGGCCGCGGCGCGGCGATGGTCACGGAGTCCGGAGGCGATGGTTGCCGGCGCGGTGCTGATCGGCATCTTCTCGGTCTGTGCGGGATTGGGCTTTTCCATCGAGTTCGACACCCCTGCGGGGCCGTCCATCGTGCTTGTCGCCTTCGTGATTTTCTTGTTCGGCCTGCCGCGATGGCGGGTGGGAGCGGGACTTCGCTGACCTCCGCGACCGGATAACTTGCGGAACCCGCTTGTATTGAGAAAACGCAATGTTATAACGTTTTCTCAATACCAACTCAGAGATACCTCATGATCAGATTCATCCGTTGCGTGGCGGGCCTCTTTTCCGTCCTGTTGATTGACATCGGAAGTGCTCGTGCCGAACTGTCCGTCGTTGCTTCGATCCCACCGATTCACAGTCTTGTTGCCAAGGTCATGGCGGGCACCGGGGAGCCGCGTTTGATCCTGCGCAACGGACAATCGCCGCACGATTACGCTCTGCGACCGTCCGACGCGCGTGCTCTCGAAAAGGCCGATCTCGTGTTTCTGGTGTCGCACCGGATCGAGACGTTCCTCGATGCCAGTCTGGAGAGCGCTGAAGGCGACGGACGCTACGTTGAACTGGGCGATGCCCATGGTGTGCTCCACCTGCCGGTGCGAGAGGGCGTCCTGTGGGAGCATCACGATCATGGCCACCACGACGATCATGGCGAAGCGGAAGAGGGTCACGACGGTCATGAGGACCATGCCGGTCACGGGGAAGAAGAGCACGAGTCCGAAGAACACGTGCACGATGCTCATGAAGACCCCCACGATCACCACGGATATGATCCTCACGTCTGGCTGAGCACGCGGAACGCCCAGGCCTTTGTCGATGCGATTGCACAGGCGCTGGCCAAGACGGATCCGGCCCACGCCGCTCTTTATGCGGACAATGCCAAAGCCGTGCATCTGGAAATGCAGGCGCTGAGTGACGGCATCGCGGCCAAACTCGCGCCCGTACGGGACCGGCCGTTTCTTGTCTTCCACGATGCCTTTCAATATTTCGAGGCGGAGTTCGATCTGGCGGCCGCGGGTGCCATCAGTGTGAGCGACGCCGCCGCTCCGGGCGCCAAGCGGTTACTTGAACTGCGTCACCGGGTGTCCGAAGGCGACATCAGATGCATCTTCCGAGAAGTGCAGTTTTCGCCGCGGCTCGCGGAGGTGGTCGCCGAAGGAACCGGCACCAAACTCGGTATGCTGGATCCGGTCGGCAGCGCGCTTGATTTCGGCCCGGACAACTACAACGGTCTCATGCAGGGGCTGGCTGACAGTTTTGTGTCCTGCCTGAAATAGACCGCCTCCCAAGTGGTCAGTTCTACGGTGGTACGGCATACTGCCCCGTCATCATTCGGGGGCGGACGTGATCACTATCGAGGAAGCGCTGGGAGAGGCGCCGGTCATCGCAATCCTGCGCGGTCTCGAGCCGGAACATGCCGAGACTGTGGGAGCGGCCCTGTTCGCGGCGGGGATCCGGGTCATAGAGGTGCCGCTCAATTCGCCACGGCCGCTGCAGAGTATCGCCTTGCTCGTCAAGGCGCTCGGCGACCGTGCTGTGATCGGTGCGGGAACGGTGCTCTCGGCGCAGGCGGTGCGCGATGTGGACCGCGCCGGCGGGCGTCTCGTCGTCTCGCCGAATACAGACGAGCGCGTGATCGCCGAAAGCAAGAGCCTCGGATTGATCTCGATGCCGGGATTCTTCACGCCGACCGAAGCCTTTCAGGCGCTTGAGGCCGGGTCGGATTATCTGAAGCTGTTCCCCGGCGACGCCGTCCAGCCGAAGGTCGTCGGGGCGCTCCGGGCGGTTCTGCCTCCGGAGGCCGGGATCGTGGTTACCGGCGGTGTCGGGCTCGGCAATATCGCGGCGTTTTTCGCCGCCGGTGCGAGCGCGGTCGCGGTCGGCTCCTCGATCTTCAAGCCGGGCAAGCCGGTGGCGCGCATCGAGGCGGACGCGGCGGACCTGCTCGCCGCCTGGAAGACAGGCAAGACGGATTAGCGGACGAAGGAATTATGGAAAGCGGGGTTGTATCGCCTCCGCAGCTGCGCGATGTCATGGCCTGCAATTCCATTTACCTGCCAGCCAAACGGGAGCATATCCATGCGTTACCTGCACACGATGGTCCGGATCAGCGACATCGACGAGAGCCTGAAATTTTATTGCGACATCCTCGGTCTCAAGGAAGTTCATCGCTACGACAGCGAGAAGGGCCGTTTCACCAATATTTTCCTCTACGCTCCGGGCGACGAGGCGACTGCTGCTTCCGAAAAGCGCGCGCCGGTGATCGAACTGACCTACAACTGGGATCCCGAGGAATACAAGACCGGCCGGGCCTGGGGACATCTCGCATTCCGGGTCGAGAACATCTACGAAACCTGCCAGAAGATCATGGATGCGGGGGTCACCATCAACCGTCCGCCGCGCGACGGCTACATGGCCTTTGTGAAGTCGCCGGACGGGATCTCGATCGAGATCCTTCAGGAAGGCGAGGCGCTCGCTCCGGCCGAGCCCTGGGCCTCGATGGAGAATACCGGAAGCTGGTAAGCGCCGGGAACGGAGCGTCGACCGGCGTCAGCCGGAGCTGGGCCAGGCCGTGTGATGGTCATCGATAACGAAGACGTGCCGGTGCCGGAATTTCCGGTGCCGGTGCTTTTTCTGTGCCGGGGCTTCCTTGATGATCTGGTCCGGCCCGTGATGACCGTCCGCGGCGGGGGCATGAGCGTGCAGCAATTCCTCGTGTTCGTGTTCCAGCTCGCTCGGATCGTTGCGCGGCCAGAGCAGCATGGCGGCGGCGCTGCCCGCCGTGGCTCCGATAGCAAGCACGACGAGAGCCGTGTTCATTCCGAAACTCGCACCTGCCCACCCGGCCAGAGGATAGGTGACCAGCCAGCATCCGTGTGACAGGGCAAACTGTGCGGCGAACAGCGCCGGCCGGTCTTCGGCGTGGCTGGACCGGCGCAGCAGAAGTCCGGACGGAGTCATGACTAGGGACGATCCGGCACCGAGGAAGAACCAGATCGCGAGCGCGCCGGCATAGGATTCGACCCAGAGCCCGGCGGTCAGCCCTGCGCAAAGACTCACGCCGCCGCATATCATGACCGGGCGCACCTCGATTCGGTCGAGCAGTCTGGGCAGGGTCAGCGCGACAGTCATCGAGCCGAAACCGGCTGCGGCATAGAATATCGCCACATCCATCTCGTTGCCGCCGAACACGGACCGGACGAGTACAACGGTATTGACGATCACCATCGACCCAGCTGACGCGACCGCGAAACTGAGCGCGAGCAAACCGCGTAGCCGCGGCGTTTTCAGATAGATCCAGCTGCCTCGGGTCACGCGTTGCCAAAATCCGCGGCGGTTCTCGTCGATTTTCAGGGCCGGAATGGACGCGGTGAGGATAAGAACCGCCGAGGCGAGAAAACCGATCGTATTCCCGACGAACAGCCAGTGAAAGTTGACGAGTGCCAGCAGGAGACCGGCCAGTATCGGGCTGAGCAACTGTTCGAGATCGTAGAGCAAACGGGAGAGGGAAAGCGCTCGGGTGTAATCCTTCTCGTCCGGAAGAAGGTCCGGGATGGTTGCCTGAAAGGTCGGCGTGAAGGCGGCGGAGCAAGCCTGAAAAAGAAAGATCAGAAGATAGATCTGCCAGATTTCGGAGACGAACGGCAGGACCAAGACAAGAGCGGCGCGGATCATGTCCAGCGTGACGAAAAAAGGTCGGCGCGGGAATCGTTGCGCAAGCGCTGCTCCGATCGGACCAAGACCGACATACGCGACCATCTTTATCGCCAAAGCTGTGCCGAGAACCAAACCGGCCTCGGCGCCGGCGAGTTCGTAGGCCAGAAGGCCGAGAGCGATGGTCGTCAGTCCGGTGCCGAGGAGCGAAAGCCCCTGCGCGGCGAACAGATGCCGATAGGAGCGGTTTCTCAGGGGACCGTCCATGCTTTGCCGCAGCCTCTCCTGACAGGCGGATCCAATCGAGGTGGAGCGCACAGCCTCGGCGTGAATCTAACCCGTTGATCCGTGGACTTCCAGATTGTCCCGGCCTGATATCCGGATCACTTCCGCGACGCCCGCCGCAGAACTCGCTCCGCTAGGTGCGATCAATAATTTATTTAAAATCAAAAAAAGCAATCTTGACGAGTGAGTAAAAATATACTCATTCTTCGTGTGGTGAGATGAAAAAAATCTATCAAAAATTGTGTGAAAGGGTTTCTCCGTGTCAGCGTCGCTACTCGATCGTGTTCGCGGACTTCGTGATCTGTACGACGAGGTCGCAGGTGGAAATCCGGAAGTCCGGGTCGCCGTTCTGGACGGTCCCATCGATCGTAATCATTCCGCCTTCTCCGGCGCCCGCCTCTCGGTCCTGGCGGAAGAGTCCGCCAGAGACGCCGCCGCCGGACACGGGACCCATGTCGCGAGCATCGTCGCCGGGCGGCCGGGATCGCCCCTATGCGGCGTATCTCCGGGTAGCGAGGTCATGTGCATTCCCGTCTATCACGAAGATGGCGCGGGCAATCTGATCAGTTGTGCGCAGGCGACTCTGGCGCGTGCCATCCGGCACGCGCTGACCAACGGTGCCTCGATCATCAACATCAGCGGCGGTCAGTTGACGCCGACCGGACGTGGCGACCGTTTTCTCGAGGGCGTTGTCCATGAGTGCGCGGACAGGAACGTGCTGATCGTGGCGGCAGCGGGCAATGACGGATGCCGCTGTCTGCATGTTCCCGCTGCAATGCCGTCGACACTGGCGGTCGGGGCCTGCGCCGAGGATGGTGCGACGCTGCCGTTTAGCAACTATGGCGAAGCCTATTCGAAAAACGGGCTCCTTGTGCTTGGCCAAGACGTTCCCGGAGCATCACCGGGCGGCGGAATTGCAAAGAGAACGGGGACCAGTTTCGCTGCGCCAATCGCAACCGGTGTCGCTGCGTTGCTTCTCAGTCTGCAGATCAAGCTCGGTGACGAGCCCGATCCGATCTTCGTCCGCAGAATCATGATCGAAACCGCGGATCCCTGCGACCCGCGGGACAGTTCCGACTGCACGCGTGCATTGGCCGGCAGGCTGAATGTCCGGCGTGCGGCGGAGTCCGTCCGACGAGGGCTCAAGCCGTCCGAATTGACGCGCTCGGGTATGGCGGCGCTCGCGAGGTCCCAATCGCTGTCACGCGGACATCCCCCCAGCCAACTGCGAGGAGTGAGCAAGAAAGGAGAGGTCGTATCAATGTCCCAGAATCAATCAGTCACACCGTCGATCCTTGGCCCGGATGGTCTGCCGGCTGCGCCGCCACCGACTTCGTCCGCCGGGATTTCGCAATCTGAAATGGCCTCCGGTTCCACCGGAGAAAGGATCGGTGTTGCCCCGCAAGCAGCATCATCCGAGCCGGTACCATCTGGCGTCGCCCCGGAGATGGCTGTCCAGCCTCCGGGCTCACCTTCCCAGGTCGCAGCCTCCGGAATGCCGGAGATGGTCGCTGCAGCACCGGCCGCCCCCGCCGCCGTGTCGCCGGCAACCCATTCGCCGGTTGTCGCGGCGCACTCGAGTGTTCCCGGAGGTGCGCTCGCGCCTCAGGCCTATGGAGGGATCCAGCCATCCTGCGGAACCCCATTGCCCGTCCAGGCGGCCGGCGCCGTTCAGGTGCAGGGGTGCGGATGCGGCGCAAGCGGCATCAGTCCTTCAGAGACGGTCGATGAGCCGATTTTCGCTATCGGCAAGCTGTTCTACGATTTCGACAGCGAGGCACGGTTCGACTACTTCGTCCAGGCGATGGCTGCCTGGTGGCCCCACTCCGGAAACACAGGGCCTTTCCCGGGACCTGCGGCACCGTGGAATGCGGAATACATGATCCAGTACCTGCTCTGGAAGCCGAGCGAGCACGGTTCATTGGTTCATTTCCCGGATGCCAACGCGCTGATCTGGACGCTGAACATCGACGATGTCCCGATCTATGCAATCAAGCCGCAGGGCGAATTCGGTTTTCCGATGTACACGGAGCTCGCCGGCCTTCTCTGGTACCAGGTGCAACCGGCAAATACCCAGCCGGGAGTGCCGACCAAGGAAAAGGATTTCAAGCCGGCGGTCGATCGGGTTTCCCAGGCCGGCTATGTCGATGGCGAGGTGCGGCTTCTCAACGGAACGGTCGTGCCGAGATTCAGGCCGGTCTGGCGCGGCATGTTCGGCTGGCGTGTGGAGAACATCATTGGCGGCAAGCCCCCGCCCGGCCTGAAGGCATTCCTTGAGCGGATCTACAACGAGTTCCGCAATCCCGGCATATCTCCGCAGGATCGTGCGCTCAACTATTCCGCGTTCAATGCCTACAACGCGAAGCTGATTTTCGAAAAGATGCTGGACAAGGAAATGTTCCTGGACACGGTCAATGTGGACCGGAGCACGATCTGCAGACCGGACTCGGACTGCTGGGATGTGACTTGGACCTTCTTTGCTCCGGATCAGACCCTGACCAAAGCCCGGACCGTTTTCCAGTACACGATCGATGTTAGCGACGTCGTCCCCGTGACGGTCGGACAGCTTCGCGAATGGGAAATGTTCTGATCGCGCTCGCCGCGCTTCGAATCCTTGTGGCCGAAGCCGCAGGGAACGGCGCCGGCCGGCGGTCGGCGCCGTGAGGCGGTCCTTCGGAGGTTCCGGGGGGCTGCGATGTCCCAACCTACCTACGGAAGAAAGGACAGAGATCCATGCGTACTCCAATGCAAGTCGAAGGTGTCGATCGTGGTGTCGAACGTATGGCGCAGATCGGCGTCGCCGGTTCAGTCAATCCGGCTTTCTGGGGCAGCCTGGTCAGCGCCGCGCTCCCGGTTCTGAAGAACGCGGCCGCCGGAGCCCTCCAGGGGGCGCTGAACGGCTAATTGGCCGGACCTAGCTCCATCAGACGGGCCGGATTCCGTTGCAGAACGGCACCCGGCCCGTCGCGGCCCGAAACCCCGGACGGGCGGGTATGGAAATTGTCCAAGCAGGAGGCCCCGATCATGAAGAATATGCCGAGTTCACCTATCGCTCCGGCCAGCCACTCTTCGGTTTCCCCCTCGGCGTCTGCGCGCGGGATGCGCGGAGCGGAGAACAGCGGACGTCCGATGATCGCATCGGCTCACGGATGGACTTTCGTAATGCAGCAGATTGTAGAGCGAAATCCTCTTGTCCGGCATACCTTGGCCAAGAGAAATGCAGGAAAACCAACCTGATGCAGTGTTTCGCATCATCGTGGAAATCATGAACAGGAGAGCGAGATGGCAAAAAATCCAAGTGGTGCATCCACAGGTCAAGGCACCGAAGTCCGCGCGTCAGCAAGCGAACCGCCACCGGCGTCAGGCAGCACGGGCCGATTGCCTCCTCAGACCCAGGCCGTGAGCGGAGATACGAGCAACGCCGAGGCAGGCGGGCCGCCGCAATCGGCCGGCACGCAGCCGAAGATGTTCAATCTCGGGGCGCCACCCCGTTACAGGAAGCACAGTGTCACGATGCAGATTCTGGCCAACCCCGAGGCCAAGAAAGCCTTCTACCAGCCCTATTCCGGTCAGCGGCGGGAATGGCAGAAATAGCGTATCGCAGGATTAGGTTTTCCTGAGGCTCGGAGCCGGCGCGCTCCGGGCCGCCTTTGCAATGCTCCCTCTCCCTCCGAGAAAAAGTTCTCCCGGTCTCGTCACAGACGGCATCTCTCGCTCGACATGTCTGCGAACCCCGTTGCAACAGAGCCAAGGAGGCAAGAATGACCGGGACCGCAGCTGTGAACTTCCACGCCAATGCAGAGAAAATCTTTGGCCGTCTGGAGGCCGTCGAGAACGAGATCGCGGAGACCGGATTCGACAAGCCGCTCCATCACCTCGTGAAGCTGCGCGCATCGCAGATCAATCAGTGTGCTTTCTGCGTCAAGATGCATATCGAGGAGGCCCGCAAGGACGGCGAGAGCCAGGATCGGATCGACCGGGTCATCGTCTGGCGTCACGTGCGTGATTTCACGCCCTCCGAAAAGGTGGCGCTCGCCTGGACCGAGGCTCTCACACAGCCGGACCCGAAGGCCGATCTCGGTCCGCTGCGCCGGGAGTTGAGGGAGCATTTCACCGATCGGGAGATCTCGACGCTGACGGCGATCGTGGCGATGATCAATCTCTGGAACCGGATTCAAATCTCGAACCATTGATGGAACGTCCGTTGGATCACATAGAAATCTTCGAGGAGGCGAGGCCGATGCTGACCGGTCTCGCCTATCGCCTCCTCGGGAGCCGCGCCGAGGCCGAGGACGTTGTTCAGGACACCTTCCTCGCCTGGGACGCGGCCGATCGCGAGGAGATCGCGAACCGGAGGGGCTGGTTGACGTCGGTGGCAACGCGGCGGGCGCTCGACGTCCTGAAGTCCGCCCGCCGAAGCCGGACCGAGTATGTCGGATCCTGGCTTCCAGAGCCGATGGAAACGGTGCAGGCGGGAACGCCGGAGACGGATTTCCTGATGAGCGAGAGCGTCACCATGGCCTTTCTGCTCGTTCTCGAACGTCTGGCGCCGAAAGAGCGCGCGGCCTTCGTCCTGCACGACGTCTTCGCAATGGAGTACGGCGAGATCGCGGAGTGTCTGCAGGTCAGCGAGGCCAGCTGTCGCAAACTGGCCTCCCGGGCGCGGGTCAATGTCCGCAGGTCGGGAAACACAAGACCGGCGCCGAAGGATGTTCAGGAGCGCCTGGTCGAGGCCTTCCAGACGGCCGTCAGGACCGGTGTGGCCGACAGTCTGGCCGCCATGCTTTCGAGCCACGCGGTCCTGACGGCGGACAGCGGCGGCAAGGCGGATTCGATCCGCAAACCCCTTCTTGGTGCCGAGACTATTCTCCAGTTCGTCACCCGTTATCTTCGGCTCTGGCACGCGGACTATCAGGTCGCCATCGCGGAGATCAACGCACAGCGCGCGCTGGTTGCCCGAGACGGAGCCAGGACGGAGGCCGTGATCACATTTGCGGTTGGCGAAGATGACCGGATATCGGACATCATGATCACGCGGAACCCGGACAAGCTCCGCCGTTTCGATCTCGGCGCCTGACCGTTGCGAATCCCCGGATGCCGGGATTGTCCGGGGAGCAGTCGTCCCGAAGGCCGCGCGGGCCAATCTCGACAATCTGTCTAAAATATACGCAATCTTAAGGAGTTGGAGCGCAGTGTCGGAATATTGCATCTGCACTGTGCCGGGAATGCGCTATGGTTGTCGCGATGGATACGCAGCCACGCCTGACCAAGACCTACCGATTGCTGGTCCGGGGGACCAACATCAATGACACGTCCCTTCTCGCAACGGACTATCTGAATCACTTCAACGAAGTGGTGATGTTGCTTGAGCTTGTTCCGGACATGCCGGAGATGCTCGAGGAAGTCGAACAGTGGGAGCCGGCGACCTACACCGAGCACTTTGCCGCCAGCGGATTCTCGGACAAGGAACTCGCCATCTGGGCCTACGAGAACGCGCCCCGGGAATATATCGACGCCTTCGAGGATCTGGTCGCGGCGGCCAACGAGCAGATCTTTTCTGCCGCAGATCTGCTGAAAAAGCTGAACGGATCAGTGCCCGCGGAAGCCTTCCAGGAGCAGACCATGACGAAGGTCCGCGAGATCAAGGCGACGCTCGAGCAGATCTCCGGCGTGATCAACGGCACCGTGCCGCGCTACGACCAGGCGGAGATCGACGACATCATGGACCAGGCCGCGATCGACAGTCTGTTCGATTGACCGGCAGCCGACATTTCGCCGCAGCGCCCTATCTTTCCCCTCGGGCTTTTCAGGCCCGGATGAAAGACGAAGGGGAGGCCACGTGTTCTGGAAGCTGATACCAGGCCGATCGATGGTACTGCTGATGGCGCTCGCTCTGCTACCAACGCTCTCGGTACCGTCCCCGGCGGACTTGCCGGATGACGAGACCTATCTCGCCCGTGAACTTGCTCGGCACAGGTACGTGCTATTGGGCGAGAAACACGACAATCCGGAGCATCATCTGATTCAGGCGCGCCTGCTCGCGCGAATGCTCGAACTCGGGCGCCGTCCGGCGCTGGTCTGGGAAATGGTTCCGCGCGGCAAGCAACGCGCCATCGACGTTCTGGCGGCCGGCGGCCATGCCGACCCGGACCGTTTTGCAGACGCTGTCGGCTGGGCGGAGTCCGGCTGGCCGGACTGGAATATCTACCGGCCGGTAGCCGAGGTCGCTCTCGCGGCCCGGTTGCCCATGGTTGCCGGAAATATCGACCGGGAGACGGTCGGGCAACTGGCACGAAATCCTGAAAGTGCCGATCCTATCCTGAGGAAAACCCTCCGTCTGGAGGCCAGGTTGCCGGCGGATGTCAGGGGCGCGGTGGCGGAGGAGATCTATCGGGGACACTGCGCGCTGGTGCCGCACGAACGGCTGGAGCCGATGATCCGGGTTCAGGTCGCCAGGGACGCGAGCCTTGCGGAGGCGATGGTCCGGGCGGCGACAACGGCAGACGGCGCGGTCCTGATTGCCGGCGGTCAGCATGCGCGCCGGGATATCGGCGCGGGGTACCATCTGGCCCACCGCTTCGGCGCGCGGGATATAGTGTCGCTTGCTCTGATCGAGCGCGGAGGAGAGGAGCCCGCGCTTCCGGACGCGGCGCTTTCGCGGAAGTTCGATTTCGTCTGGTTCACCGACCGGGCTTATCCGGATCGGGATTACTGCGCCGAGCTGGAAGCCAGATTCGGCAAGCACAAATAGAAACCGCGCCGCCGGCGGACCGGCAGCGCGGTTCGGGCCGTCAGGTGCGCGCGGCTATTTCGCAGTTTCGGCTTTGAGATAGGCGATCACGTTGTCGATGTCGTCCTGCTTCTTGAGACCGGCGAACGACATCCTGGTGCCTTTGACATAGCCCCTGGGCGATTTCAGGTATTCGGCGATGGTTTCCTCGGTCCACACGAGACCCTCTTCGCCCTTGCCGGTCATTGCCTTGGAATACTTGAAGTTTTCGAGGCCGCCGGCCTTGCGGCCGAAGATGCCGACGAGGTGCGGGCCGACCCTGTTCTTTTCCTTGTCCACGACATGGCAGGCCTTGCACTTACGGAACACCTTCTTGCCCTTGTCCGCATCGCCGGCGGCAAGGGCGGGGCTTGCAATCAGGGTCAGGACGGCGACGGCATAGGCGACATTGCGCAACATTTCTCTCTCCATGTTTTCCGGCCGATGGCTCGGTGTCGCGAGGAATCTAGGCAGACATTCCCGCACGGCCCAGTCGGCGAACTGTCGCACCGTTTGCCCGGAGTCGACTGCGCATAGACTTGCCGATATGGCTTTCCGCGTAAAGCCTTGACCAGGCATCAGGTGTGGCGGTCCGCCAGGATCATGTGGTTGTCGAAACCTAGTCCGGTGAAGCGGCGGATGTCGCCATTGAAGACGGTTCCATCCGGTTCCGCCACGCGGCTCAGCAGACGGCCGGAGCCGGTGGAGAAACGGAAGGCGCCCGGATGACCGTCCTTCGCGATCCCGGCGCTGTCACGGACGGTGTCCAGCATGATCAGCCTGCCCTCGGGGATCGACCAGATCGCGATCCGGTTTCCGCGCGGGAAGGTGCCGGCGCCGAACCGGCCGGACGCGTCGATTGCCACATCGGCGCAGTAACCCCGGAGCTGTGGCGACAGCGTTTCCGGCGTGTCAAACAGGCTGAGGGCGCCGTCTGTACCGACATGTCCGACCAGTGGGGGGACGTCGGTCCTGGCGCCCTGGAACTGCATGCCGAAAAGCACGCTGCCGTCGGGACCGGTATCGAGGTGGCGGATGCTGTTCTTGTGCCACTCGCCCGGCAGCGCGATCTTGCGGATGACGCTGCCGTCACGGGCATCGAGGAAGGTCAGGTTCGGCTGCATGTCGGCGATGTTGAGCTTCGCCCGGCCGCTGTCCGGATGGGTCAGGATGCCGCCGTTCGCAATCGCCATAGCCGCGCCGCCGGGCAGCAGCGCCAGGTCGTGCGGGCCGGCGCCGTGGCTGTCCCACTCGCCGGCGCGCCGGTACCCGTCCCGGCAGTCCCAGATGCCGATCACACCGCGGCCGCGATCGAAATCGTTCTCTGTCGTGAACAGCAGTTTCCCGTCCGCGGAGAATTCGGCATGGCCGTAGAAGTGGCGATCGCCGGGCGCACTGACGAATGCGCTGAGCGTACCGGTCCCGAGATCGACCACCAGCATGAACCGTCCCGGTCGGCGGGCCACGTGGACAGCGGTCTTTGCGTCCGGCGAGAGCGTTGTGGCGTGGCCGCGTCCCGGAAGCGGGAGTTGGAAGGAGATCTCGCCGCTTCCGGTGCAGCCGACGAGCACGAAGCTGCCGTCTTTCCTGCGGGCGGCGGAGATCAGCAGACCATCGCTGCCGCTTCCGGCGGTCAGCGGCGAGGCGATCGGCGCCGTCACGCCCGAAGCAGTGATCCCCGCAAGGAAGTTGCGGCGGGTCATCATGACGTCAGTCGCCGTCCCTGCTGTTGAAACCGGGCGAGATATCGAGCGCGACGGCAAGATCCGTCCCGATAAGGTCCGCCAGTTCTTTCAATCCGGCCCGGATGGTCTGCAGTTCTTGGCGGCCTTCGGTCGTGCCGAAGGCGTCGTAGAGCGGCATCCCGACAGTTGAGATGTCCTGCGCGATCCGGGTGAAGAGGACCTGGATCCGGTCGGCGAGGGGCTCCTGTCCGCCGGACCGCAGCGCGGCATCGAAACCGCCGTTGAGATACAGGTCCGCGAGCCCGTCGACCGACTCCGCCAGGATCTCGCGCGACAGGCCGCTGCGCCAGGCCTCGGCAAGTTTGGGGCGCGCGGTGTCGACAGCGGAGCCGAGAGGGCGACCGAGCCTGATGTCGCGGCTTGCCTCGAGCTCCCCCAGAACGCTCTGCAGCAGGTCGACCGGAACTTCCGAGACCTCGTTGTAAGGGCCCGTGCCTGTGCCGGCCACGGCGATCAGATGGGCGTAGCCGTCGTTCGGATTCCAGTCGGCCACGAGCTCGTCCGAGATCGAGGCCAGGTTCCCGGCGATGGCCCGGGTCAGTTCGCACCGGAACGCCCCTTTCCCATCGCCGTAACCGCTATTGCCGTCGGCCAATATCCGTTCGAGCGCAGGCAATCCCTGGAGCGCGACGCTGGCGGCGGCAAAGCGTTCCGCGGACAAGGCGTCCCGGTCGCTGGCTGCCAGCGCGCGGGCGAGCTGCTTGCCGGTCTTGCCGCGCGTATCCGGCCAGAACTGGATCCTGTAGGCGCGATCAAGATAGGTGATCGGGCCGAACTGGATATGGCGAATTCCCGCCCACCGGACCCAGAAGGCGCGGAATGCCCGGTCAAGTGCGAAGAATGCGGCCGCATCCCGGTCCGCGCAATAGGCGTCCGCTGACGCGGCAAGCGCGGCGCCGCTCTCGGCGAGCCGCTCGTAGCGCGGCAAAATGTGATTGGTGACGCTGGCGGCCGCGATGGTTGCGTAGACCGTGTCGTCCCCTTGCGCCTGCACCCCGTCGGGCAGGGGGCAGAGGACCGCCGAAAGGGCAATGGTCGCGGTGGCGACTATCCGTTTCATTTCCTCCTCCTCAGAGCGAATTCAGGAAGCGGAGAAGATCCTCGCGTTCCTGCTTCGGCAGGGCGATGACGCGGCCGCGTGCAGCCGCGGCCTCGCCGCCATGCCATAGGATCGCCTCCAGCAGGTTGCGGGCCCGGCCGTCATGCAGGAAGTTGGTGTGGCCGTTGACGGTTTCGGTGAGGCCGATGCCCCAGAGCGGCGGCGTGCGCCATTCCCGCCCGTCCGCCCGTCCGTCGGGGCGGTTGTCCGCGAGTCCCTCGCCCATGTCATGCAGCAGCATGTCCGTGTAGGGCCAGATCAGCTGGAAGGACTGTTCCGGGCGCAGCGGATCGCGCGGCGTCACGTATTTCGGGCGGTGACAGGCGAT
Organism: Nisaea sp.; assembly: GCF_965216895.1. Classification (GTDB taxonomy): domain Bacteria; phylum Pseudomonadota; class Alphaproteobacteria; order Thalassobaculales; family Thalassobaculaceae; genus Nisaea. Next base: position 2,220,704 of record NZ_OZ244205.1, on the reverse strand, counting down.
GCAGCCGGCTTCGTAGAAGATCCTCTTGCCGTTGAGGACGGACGGATCGTCGACATCGCGCCGCGCGGGAACGGAAAGATTGCGGCTGTAGAAGGTTACGAGATCGAGCAGATGATCGTTGACCTCGACATTGCCGTCCCCGGATTCCCCGCCGTGCGGAGAGTCAAGGCAGACCGGCTGCGCCTGCGTGCAGTCGCCGGCATTGGCCGGGTGCAGGCTCGACGAAATGCCGATGTCACCGGCGAAGGCGCCGGAGACCTGGTCCTTCAGGGTCGGTTCATTGGCCTTCCAGCCGAAGCGCCCGAGCATGACCTCGCGGTTGAGCGCGCTCATCACCCGGTTCGGGCGACCGGAAATACCGTCCCCGTCCCGGTCCCCGGGATCGGCCCAGCTCAGGATATCCTTTTCGGAAAGGGCTTCCAGAAGCCCGAGGCCGATCATCGGCGTGGCGATACGGGCGGACATCATGAACTCGTCGTGGAAGGCCCCGTAGGCGGGCTCGGAGAGACTGACCGCCGGTTTGCGCAACTCGATGATGGTGCCGTCGGCGAGCGTGACCGGAACCGCTTCGTAGCGGATCTCGACCCGCGCCTCGGCGTCCTGGCCCGCAATCGCGAAGGATTGCAGTTGGCCGCCATAGACCGGGTCGGGGATCGCGTGGCGCGTCCCGGCCTCCAGCATCGCACGGTCCGTATCGTTCTGCGGCGGTATGCTCAGCCGGACAAGCAGTGCGACGGCGTCGGCCTGCGTTCCGTCCGGTGGGGCGCCGCGGCCGTCCTTCAGATGGCAGCGCTGGCAGGAGCGCGCGTTGTAGAGCGGACCGAGCCCGTCGGAGGATTTTGTACTGGCGGGCGAACTCACCCACATCTTCTTGAAGATGCCGTCGCCGAGTTCGAAATAGAGCCGCCGCTCGAAGGCCATGTTGGCCGACGGGTGGGAGAAGACGTCACCGTTGATCCGCTTGCGGTGCGTTGTCGCACCGCCCTGCATGATTTCGTATTTCTCGGGCCGCGAGAAGTCGGTCGTCGGTCTGGTGACGCGCGCGATCCGCACGGAATCGTCGTCGGCGAGGCTTTCCGGCATGCCGGTAGAACCGACGATCAGCGCTGTCAGCAACAACTTGATCTTGTTCAACATGTGCCTGTTCTATCGCAAGAACACGGGCCGTTCTATTGAAGCGAGCGGGACCTTTTATCGCAGACCGGCGATCTGCCCGAAGAAAAGCGGGGGCGGCAAGAGCCGCCCCCGAGTGGGAGAGATATGCTGGTGTCGCACCCGCTCACTGAAAGACAGCTCCCGGGTTGTCGAGACTGTCGGAGCCTTCGAACTCGAGGGCAGACAGACCGAGCGCTGCGACGACACGCTCGATCGACTTGGTTTGCGCGGTCAGGGCGTCGACGGCGGTTTGAACGATCTCGTTCCCGCGCGCGTTTCCTTCCGCGAGCATCTGGTCATAACGGTGTCCCTTCTCGGCTTCGTCCGAGAGGATCGTCATCTTGTTCATGGTGGCGTCCAGGGCGGCGCGCAGTTCGGCGTCGACGCTCTGGTCCGTGGCGGCGACCAGGGAGGACAGGCTTGCGCCCTTCACGACGGTGCCGTCGGTCCGCCTGTATTCGCCGAGATAGACATTCCGGATCCCCAGCGCGTCGTTGTAGTGCGAGCGGTGGGTGTTATCGCTGAAGCAATCATGCTCTTCCTCGGGATCGTGGAGCATGAGGCCGAGCTTCATCCGCTCCCCGGCCAGCTCGCCGTAGGAGAGGCTGCCCATGCCGGTCAGGATCGTGGCAATACCCTTGTCCGCGTCACCATCCAGAAGGCCTGTGCGCGCGGCGCCGCCGACGGCCCACTGCGCGGTCATCCATTCAAGCTCGTCAACCAGCATGTCCGTGGCGACGGCGAGATAAGCGGCGCGGCGCGTGCAATTGCCGTTGGAGCAGTTTTCAGGATCGAAATCGCTCGCCTCTCGGTCGCCGGCGCCCGGGCCGGTGCCGTTCAGGTCCTGGCCCCAGAGCAGGAACTCGATAGCGTGATAGCCGGTCGAGACGTTGGCTTCGATCTCGTCGATCTCGTGGAGAGACGCAACCAGAGCGCGGTCGATCCTGCCGGCGTCGATTGCCTTGCCGCCGATGGTCACGGTCGGATTGGCGATCACGTTCGCGGTGTAATAGGGGTTCGCGTCCGACTCGGAACCATAAAATCCGGTCTTCACATAATCGATCAGGCCTTCGTCGAGCGGCCAGGCGTTCACCTTGCCTTCCCAGTCATCGACGATCGCGTTGCCGAAACGGTAGACCTCGGTCTGCTGATAGGGCTCCCGCGCGGCGATCCAGGCGGTGCGGGCCACGGTCAGGTTGGCCTCTGTCGGCGCTTCGATCAGCGTGGAAACCGCGTTGCGGAGGGACTCGGCACCCGCGAGGGAGTCGGCGTAGCCGGCTGCGGCGATGTCGGCGTAGGTCTCCAGGACAGCGCGCTTCCCGCCAGCCTCGTCAGCGTGTGCCGGAAGCATGAAAAGGGCGCCTGCAATCGTCGCTCCGACTATCGCTCTATGCGCAGAGTTTCTGGTTTCCATATCTTTCGCCCCGATGCGGCCCGACCGCTCCGAGCCGCCGGTTCAAATGCCGATGAGAGGACAATATTGAAAGTCATTCGCAATTGCAATGGATAATCGAATACTAAAATGGTCTTGTTTAAAAACAAGAAAAAACAATTAGTTAGGTGTGTGAGGGGGCTGGTGTCAGCTTCGGTTGATATCTGATGGTACGGCTGCGAGGACGAGCGACGCAAAGGTATCGGATTCCCCGATCAGCTTGCTGAACTCGGTGGGGTCGAGCTCGATCTTCACGCGGATACCGTTGAGATTCTGAGTCACCGGGTCACAGGCGATACAGCTATCCGTTCCATCGATCCTCAGAAAGGTACGGGCGCCATCGAATTGGGGGAAATCTCCCACGATATGCATTCCGTCCACCGAGATATTCCTGACCGTGACCGGCCAGCTATCCTTGAAGTCTTGTGTTCGCGACAGGATTCCGGACAACGATGACGGTCGTCGCACGAAATTCCTGCGTTCGGGTCTGCTCTCTGATTTGCGATTTTTCATATTCGGAACCGATTTTCGACGCTTATCCGCTGACGATGCCGATACAGTTTTCGATTCTTGCATGTTCCCATTTCGTCTCAACCTGGACGGAGTCGGTGAAAATCGCACCATCGATCTTCGCCCGGCTGAAATTCGTCCCGCGAAGGGAGGCTCCGTTGAACATCACAGGGATCGTCTTTCCTGTCCGCTGGTGCTGCGCATTGAAGATCTCCGCCACCTCAAGGCGCGCGCCCATGAATTTCGTATCCTGCAGGTCCGCATTGGAGAACATGGTACCACGGAGGGCGGCGCCGATGAAGCTGGCGCGAACCAGGCTGGCGCCGGAGAAATTGGCGAGCATCAGTTCGGACTGGTCGAAAGTCGCACCGTCAAGCTTCGCCCCGGAGAACGTCGCGCCGCGCAGATCGCATCCGGTCAATTCGATTTCGCGCAAATCCATGCCGCCGAAATCGGCCCGGTCGCCGACCTCGCCATTGGACACGATCCATTTGCTGTGCAGTCCGATCATCTCAGCGATCTCGCTCGGAAGATCCGCACTGTTCTCCAGGGTGACCGCGCCGTCGAGATTGGTGTTGTGCAGATTGGCCTTCGACAGATCGACATTGCGCAGATTGGCGCCGGACAGGTCGCAGTTCGAGAGGTTCGTCCCGATCACCGACGCACCGGCGAGAATGACGCCGCGCAGTTTCGAGCCGGATAGATCGGCTCCGTCCAGGGTCGCTCCGGCTAGATTGACCGCATGCATGTCGTCGTCGGTGAACATCGTACCGATGGCGCGCACATTGGTCAGATTGGCGTCCTGCAGGTCGGCCCCGCGAAGGTCGACGTCGTTCATGTTTGCGCCATCGAGATTGGTGCTCGTGGCGCCGCCATCATTCTTGCCGGCCCAGCGGACGATCTGGCCGGGCCGCATGTCGGCGTCCAGAAGAGAGGCTCCGGTCAGGTCCGCCATCGTGAAGTTCGCGCCGCGGAGGTCGGCCTTGGAGAAGATTGCCCCTCTCAGATCCGCCCAGGCGAAGTTGGAGCCGTACAGGTCGGACTTGCTGAAATCTGTCCGCCCGCAAGATGTTTCGGAAAAATCGGCGCAGGGTATGACGGCCTGCGTCAGAGACATGTAGTCGAAGCGGCATTTCGACACGTCGAGATCATTGTTGTTGAACAGAACCCCGCCCGGCCGGCCAGCGATATACGCGTGGTGCGTCTTGATCGCGGCCATCACCTCTTCGGGTATGGCTCTATGTTCTGAGATCTCAAATGCCACGGTCATGCCGACACTCGATGGTTCATTTATATCCGCTGCTGCGGTGCGAACGGAGGTCGAGACGAAACGCCCGGATCATCGGAACTCCGCGTATTCAAGAAAGGCGACGAGGAGCTTGTTTTGTCTGATTTCAAGGTAGTTTCCGACCGCCATAGTATGACTTAGATTATGGTCCAATCCTTTACAGTTGGTGAACGTGCATGCAGGAGCCCCTGAGATCACATCCGTCCGCCGGACGTCGGGACGACCTGCGCCTTTCCCTGAACCAGTTGCTCTTCGGGCTGTCACAGTTCGGGTCGAGCGCGGTCGTGGCCTGGCGGCCGTCGGGCAAGGGGCTCGAGATTGTCATGCTGCCAAAAAGCCGGCTCTTTCAGTTGAAGGAGCGGGAAGAGAGGATCTTCGAGGGACCACGCCACTGCTCCGACGAGGAATTCAAGCTGATCGCCGGATTTCTCGGAGTGCAACCGACGGAGATCCGTTTGGATTTCCCAATCGGCGGCAGTGGCAACGGCCTCACGCATGACGACGTCGAATCGGTCATGTCCCGCTACTCGATCGGATTTGCCCGCTTCCGCACCGTCTTTCTCATCGATGTCGTCGGATTCTCGAAACACAGTCCGGAAGAGCAGGCGAGCCACCTGTCGACCCTGAAGTTCTGTCTCTCCCTCGCGGAGGCGACCCTTCACCAGAAGGGACTTCCCATGGTCATGGGGCGATCGACCACAGGCGACGGTTACTATGTCTGGAATTTGGAAACCGGCATCGAGGAGGATATCAGCCTCTTCGTTCTGATGACCCTGTTCTCGCTTTATTACAAGAGCCTGCAGCGGGAGATGACCGACAAGATGCCGTTGCCGGAACTCAGGTTGGCGCTCAGTGGCGGTAGCCACTACGTGTTTTATGAGCCAAGTCCGAAATACGTCGCGCGCAACGAATATATCGTCGGCGACGTCACCATCAATGTCGCCCGTCTGATCGGAAAGGCGCGTGGAGATCAAATTCTGGTCGGGGATTGCGCCAATCAGACTGTCGGCTCAGACGTCTGGACCGCGCACCGGTATGTCCTGGCGGCGAACAAGGTCCTGGACGGTTTCAGGGATCTGAATGTCTTCGGAGACCGGGTCGAGGAAACCCGCTTCTATCTGACGGGGCCGAAGGACGAGGCGCGGTTCCGCAACCAGAAGATCAAGATCGTCGACAAGCACGGCTTCGAGCACATCTGCTACAACGCCAAGGTGAACACTCACATGAAGAGCGGAAACTCGATATTCGCCGGATTGCAGCACCGGGACTTGCGACACGCGGCGAAGGGCTGACGCGAGGTCCGCCCTATTTGACGATACTGTCCGTATCGACGCCGTCGAATTTGACGTTGCTGAGATTTGCGGCGCTCATGTCCGTCTTGCGGACCTTGCCGGTGCGCTTGCCGTCGGCGCCGAATATCGGCATCGCTCCCACATGGGCATTGGAGAGATCGGCCCCGCTGAGGAAAGCGCCTTTCAGATTGGTGCCGAACATCAGGGCCCCGGAAAGCGTCGCGTTCATGAGATTGCATTTCTCAAGATCGGCCAGCACCAGATTGGCAAAGGACAGATCGGCATAACTCAGATCGCAGGAATAGAGCGATACGCCGGTCAGATTCTGACGCCGCAGCTTCAGTTTGCGCAAGGACATCGATTTGATGATCGCGCGCGTACCGCGTTCGCCGTTCGACTGCAGCCATTCGAAATGCTGGGCGAGGGCGATCCGGAGGTCCTGCGGCAGCGATTTGAAATCGCCGGTGGTGTCGAGATTGATGCTGAGCTTGACGTTGTTGATCTCGTCCAAGGCGCCCGAATCAATCTCGGCCCTTGCGAGGGCGTCCTCGCTGACCATGCTGTTGGCGAGGCGCGCGCCCTTGAGGATCGTGCGCTCCAGCTTTGCGTCCGTCAGCCGCGTGTCTGAAAGGTCGGCATCCTCGAGATTGGCGCCGGTAAGATCCACGCCGGAAAGATCGGACCCGAACAGTTCGGCGCCTTTCAGGTTGGCTTCGCGAAGGCTGGCGCCGCTCAGATCGACATTGGAGAGCTTGGCACGCTGGCCGCGGGCAAAGTCCATCAGGCAGGCGCTGAGATCGCTTTGTTCCATGCCGATGGTTTCGTCCGGCGAGTCGCCGAGCACCAGCCCGCCGCGGAAGTCCGCGTCTTCCAGATCCGCATGGGATAGATCGGCGCTCTTCAGATTGACGCCGCGCAGAATCGTGCGCTTCAGATTGGCGCGTTTCAGATTGGCGCCCTCGAGTTTTGCGCCAAACAGGTCCGACTCGCTCAGATCTGCATCTTCCAACTGGGCCTGCTGGAGGCCCGTCCCGACGAGGATGGCGCGCGGAAGCAGGGCATTCTTGAGACTGATGCCGGCAAGGTCCAGGCGCGACAAGTCGCACTGCTTGCCGCCGGCTTTGCGTTGCAGCCACTTCTTGTGTTCAGCAAGGAAAGTGCCCATGAACTTCTGGGCGTCTTCCTTTAGGAGATGCTGGTCAATCGACCGTGACACCATAGGTTCCCCCAAACCCATATTCCGATCCAGACTGCTGGAAGCAACGTGCTCGGCATGGTGGTCTTCAGCCTGATTTATATCAGATCGGGTTTGATTATGAACCAAGTAGGCAGGGGCATCGGTGCGATTCATCGCGAAGAACAGAACTCTTGGCGGTTTCGGAGTCGTTTCGAGTGCTGCATTGTGGGAAAAATCAACCAGATTTCAGGAATGTGGCGTGGGAGTGCATCTGTAATGAATATAAGAGAAATCAGTGAAGATTATGCGGTCGATGGTCAGGTTTTGCCTTCGGATATGCAAGCAATAGCTGATCTGGGCTTTAAGTTCGTGATCAACAACCGGCCGGATGGCGAGGAGGCGGGGCAGGCTCTGGAGGCCGACCTCAGGTCAGCTGCCGAAGCGGCGGGGCTGTCGTACCGGTTTATTCCAATGACGATGCCTTCGCTCACGCCCGAACTCGTCGCGGACCATAACGCGGCAATCGAGTCGGCCGACGGGCCTGTGTTCGCCTTCTGCCGGAGCGGAACGCGATCCACCATTCTGTGGGCGCTGACGCAAGTCTGCTTTCACGGCAGATCGATTGCAGAGGTCTCGTCGGCCGCCGCGGCGCAAGGCTACGACCTGGCCGCTGTTGCGCCACTTCTCGAGGGCTACCGGACGGAACTTCGCGGTTGACGTGAAGCCGGGGACGATCCGCGGCGGGCGCCCTATCCGTTAAGGGTGCAAAAGCAGGTATTTTGCACCAATTGGATTAGTTTTATCTTTGTTTTTCAATGCGAAAACCGTTTGAGTTAATCTAAAATGCAATGATAGACTCACGCTTGGACCGGGGCGAGCATGTGCTGGCTCCCATGCACCGCGTTTGGGGCGTGTTGCGTTGCCGAATAGTACGGAAACTGTATTGGGGAACGGCGTCCTCGGCCGCGCGTTCGACTACTGGTCTCGCATCGGGAACGGGGCGGAGATCCCGTTGCGCCGGGATCTGGATCCGTTGGAAATCGGAGCGGCCCTGCTTCCGCACAGCCTGCTGACCGATGTCGACCTCGCGGCGCGGAACGTGCGCCATCGGGTGGTCGGAACGAATTTTGCCGAGAATTTCGGCCGGGACATCACCGGTATCGATCTCTCCGAAGTCCTGCGCGGCAGCTATTTCGATTTCATCCATGGTCTCTTCATGCTGACCTGTGAACGAAAGGTTCCGGTTTTTTCGCACAGCCGGTTCCGCTGGGACGAGGGGCGGATGCTCGGAACCTCACGCCTGATGATGCCGCTCTCGCGCGACGGCGGGAACGCGGACATGGCCTTTGTGGCGCAGGTCTTCCACCGGGACACACCGCCCGTCCTGCCGCATGTCCGAATGTTCGACGTCGGCCAGTGGCAGGACATCTCCGACCGCTACGCGTTTCTCGCCGTTGATGCACCGGTGTAATAAGCTCTACTGAGTAACTCACTTGTCATGCCGGTGTGCTATCCGCAGCCGGCACCTCGGTTCGGACGGACGAATATGGCAAAATCCTACGATCTCGCGATTGTCGGTGGCGGCATCTGCGGGCTGGCGACGGCGCTGGCGGCTTCGAAGCGCGGCAAGCGCGTCATCGTCATGGATCGGGACGCGCAATCGAACGGTGCTTCCGTCCGGAATTTCGGCTTCGTCACCGTCACCGGTCAGAAAGCGGGCGAGACCTGGGAGCGGGCGCGCCGGTCTGCGGCGATCTGGCGCGAGATCGTGCCCAAGGCCGGCATTCCGGTCCTGCACGACGGTCTGATGGTGACGGCGCAGCGGCCGGAGGCGGTCGCCGTGCTGGAAGAATTCGCGGCCACCGAGATGGGCCGCGAATGTACAATGCTGACGGCGCAGGAGGCGGCGGAAAGAGCGCCGGTGCTGGCCCGGGACCGGCTTGCCGCCGGAATGTGGAGTCCGCATGAGGCGCGGGTCGAGCCGCGCCAGGCGCTGCCGAGGATCGCGCGATATCTGCAGGCCGCGCACGGTGTCGACATGCGCTGGTCCATGGCTGTGCACGGCGTCTCAGAAGGGCGCGTGGAAACGACGTCGGGGCCAGTCGAGGCGGAGGCGGTTGTGGTCTGCCCCGGGCCGGACCTGGCGACCCTTTTTCCTGAACGCCTCTCGGCCTATGGTCTTCGGCTCTGCAAGCTGCAGATGCTGCGGATGGCGCCGCAACCGCCGGAATGGAAGCTTCCCGGTGCAATCATGTCCGATCTCAGTCTGGTGCGTTACGAGGGTTATACCGGACTGGCGGCGTCCGAGACCCTCCGTGCGCGGCTGGACAGGGAGCAGCCGCAATGGCTGGCGCACGGTATCCACCTGATTGTCGTGCAGGGTGCGGACGGTTCCCTTGTCGTCGGAGACTCGCATCATTATGCGGCGACCCCCGATCCGTTCGCGCCGGCGGCAGTGGAGAATTTGATCCTCGAGGAAGCGGGCCGTGTGCTGGCCCTGGAAAACAGCAAGGTCATCGAGCGCTGGACCGGGATCTATCCTTCCGCGAAGGACCGTACGGCCTTCATAGACAGCCCGTCCGACGGCGTTCGCATCCTGGTCGTCTCCAGCGGTACGGGGATGAGCACGGCGTTCGCGCTCGGAGAGGAGACCGTCGCGTCGCTCTACGGCGCGGCGGCATAGATCGAGAGGAGTTTCAGATGTCCGCGGAAAAGCTAGGCCTGAGAGCCGTCATCTTCGACTGGGCCGGCACCGTCATCGACCATGGTAGCAGGGCGCCGATGGGGGTCTTCCAGCGCGCCTTCGCCGCCTTCGACGTTGAAATAACCATCGACGAGGCGCGGGCTCCGATGGGGCTGCCGAAATGGGATCACATCAAGGCAGTCGGAACCCAGCCGCGGATCGCGGAGGCCTGGAAAAAGGCGCACGGAGCGGCTTTTACCGACGCCGATGTCGATCGGATCTACGAAGTCTTCGTGCCCATGAACGTCGATGTGATTCCGGATTTCGCCGACATGATCCCCGGGACGCTCGAAACCGTCGATGCCCTGAGGGAGCGCGGCCTGAAGATCGGCTCTACCACCGGATACAACCGTGAAATCATGGAGCGGCTGGTGCCGATCGCGCGCGATCTGGGCTACGCACCGGACAATCTGGTCTGCGCCGGCGATCTCGCCCACGGACGGCCGACCCCGCTGATGATGTACAAATGTTTCCTCGATCTCGACGTCTGGCCGGCGGCGGCCTGCATTAAGGTCGACGATACCGAACCCGGCATCGCGGAAGGCAATGCGGCGGGCTGCTGGACGGTGGGGGTTACGGTGTCCGGCAATGCCTTTGGGCTTTCCCGGGAGGAGACCGCGGCGCTCGACGAGGAGAGCTTTGCCGAGCGTAAGCGGAAGGCAGAGAAAACCTTGCGGACCGCCAATCCGCATTACCTGATCGACAGCGTGGCCTCCCTGCTTGACGTCATCGACGATATCGAGGCGCGTCTCGGGAAGGGGGAACGCCCGTGAATTTCCGCCGGCGCGGTCTTTCATTCCGCGAGCCGGTGACGAAATGTAAAGAAAGTCGTGCAATTCTCTCTTTGCGCGCGGCGGAACCCACTTGCTATCGCTTGTCGGTGACGCCGATTGGCAACCCTCGACCAGTTTGACCGACCATATGATCACTCCGCTCAGGCGCCTCATGCGTTACCGGCTCGTTATCCCCATCCTTCGGGGAACCGACCTGCCGGAGTATACGGCGCGCGGTGTGGGCATCGGCGTCGCTGTCTCCCTCACGCCTCTGGTCGGAATACAGATGCCGATCATTGCGGGGATCTGGTCGCTGATCCGCCTGTTGCGTCCGAACTGGAGCTTCAATCTCGTGGTCGCCCTTGCCTGGACCTGGCTGACCAACGTCTTCACTGTGCCGATCGTCTATTACATCTTCCTGCAGACCGGGAACCTGATGCTCGGACGCTGGGACAGTCTCAGCGCCTTCGAGCATTTCGCCGCGCGTCTCGAGAAGATTCTCGGGCAGGATATCTCCGGTATCATGGCGGTCTGGGTCTATTTCAGCGCGATGATGGACGAGTGGGGGCTGCCGCTCTTCGTCGGCTGCCTGCCGTGGATGATCGGCGGCGGATGGCTGAGCTATCGCTGGAGTCATATCTATATCGAGCGTTTCAAGGTGGCGCGGCGGGAACGTCAGGCCCGGAAGGCGGCGCGGAAAAAGACGCCGCTGAAATCCGGACCGGCCGCGACGGAGAATGGACGCTGACCATATTTGTCGTGTCGGGGGAAGGAGAGACGGATGCCGGAGCATAGGCTAGAGAGCAGTCCGAAAACGGTTCACTGGGGATTCTTCGACGCCGCTCTGGAACCGGTGCTGTCTGTCGCCTCCGGCGACGAAGTCACGATTTCGACCATCTCCGGCGACAAGCCGGTCCTGCCGGGCCCGGATTACACCGTCCTGCCGGAACATCGCGAGGTGATCGAAACGATGCGGCCGGGCCTGCCCGGTCATATCCTGACCGGACCGGTGCATGTCGCGGGCGCGCTACCTGGCGACGTGCTGCAGGTCGAGATTCTCGATGTCAAGCCGCGCCAGGACTGGGGATTCAATTACAGCGCGCCGCTCAAGGGCGCTTTGCCGGACGATTTCGACGAGATTACCCAGACCACCATCGGCATCGATATCGAGCGCAATGTCGGGCGCCTGCCCTGGGGGCTCGAACTCCCGCTCGCGCCGTTCTTTGGCGTGATGGGCGTGGCGCCGCCGCCGGTTTGGGGCCGGGTCAGCACGATCCAGCCGCGTGCCAACGGCGGCAATCTCGACAACAAGGAACTGGTGGCGGGGACGACGCTCTATCTGCCGGTTTTCGTCGAGGGCGCGCTCTTCTCGGCGGGCGACGGGCACGGTTGCCAGGGTGACGGAGAGGTTTGCGTCACAGCCATAGAGACCGCGCTGCAAGGCCGGTTCCGTCTGACCGTGAGGAAGGACATGAGCCTGCCGCTGCCGCGCGCGGAGACGCCCGATCACTTCATCACCATGGCGTTCAACGAGGATCTTGACGAAGCGGGACGCGAGGCGCTGCGCCAGATGCTGGACCTTATAACTGAGCGGACCAACCGCAGCCGTCCCGAGGCCTATATGCTGTGCAGCCTTGCGGCCGATCTGCGGGTGACTCAGATGGTGAACGGCAACAAGGGCATACATGTAATGCTGGCCAAGCACCTGCTTGATGCCGGTTAGCGATTCGGGAGGTTCGTTTTGAGGAAGCCGCTCCGAAATCTGTCATTCGCGATAGTCTGTGCGGGCTTGCTGTGCGGCGGGATTACGGTCGCCGGGCCGGCAATGGCGGACCGCGTTTCGCCGGACCGTACCAATCCGCGTCACATGTCCCGGGCGCCGGAACGGCCGCAATGGCGCATGAAGAAGGTAAGTCTGGAAAAGCGCACGATCTACGAGAACGCGGCGAAACGCGGCCTGCTTCTGCTGGAGAGCCGCGACCTCAGGCAGGTCGCCGATTTCGACAAGCAGGCGACCGAGGCCTGCCGCGCCGGGCGATTCAATCGTTTCGGCGGCGGTATCGCCCGGATCGGCGGGCGAATCTACAGGGCTGCCCGTGCGCGCGACATTCGCCGGCCGCGCAATTTCCCCGTCGAGCAGGGCGTCTACATCTTCAGTCGCGAAGGTTCGACCCGTTGCACGGTGCATCTCGCGGCCGGCAACTGAGCTGCTCATGCGACTTCCCTATTTCTTTTTCGGGACCCTGATGGACCCGGACGTGCTCGAGTTGGTGCTCGCCCGTCCGGCCGGAGCGCTTTCCACCTCTGCCGTACTGCGCGGCTATAGGTGTGTCAGGGTGGCCAACGAGCCTTACCCGGCGCTCGTCGAGTCGCCGGGAGGCAGCGTGCGCGGCCTGCTTCTGCGGGATTATTCCGACGAGGACGATCGGAGAATCCGTTACTTCGAGGATTTCGATTTCGCCATCGAGCAGACTGTGGTCGAGACGGCGGACGGGCCGCTGGACGCGCATTTCTGCGGCGCCGTCAGCAACGTCGCGCCGACCGATCTACCGTGGTCCTACGAGGAGTGGGCGCGCACCGAGAAGGACCGGTTCCTTCGGGTCGCCGAAATCTACATGACGGCCTACGGTACGCTTGACGGCGAGGCCGCCGATAGGCTGTGGTTGGACACGGTCGCGGATGTTTTCGGGCGCTGATTGCCCCGCGCTCCTAGTCGAAATGCTCGTGCGGCAGATAGCCGAGACCGAAGCGTTCGCGCCAGGCGAGGAACAGCCGCGCGGTATCGATCGCGTCGCCCTCGGCCCGGTGCGCGGTACCGGCCCGCTCCAGCTTCATGACTTCGAGCGCTTCGTCGAGCGAGACCCGGCGCCCGCCCGCAAGCACGTATTCCTGCACCCGGCAGAGATCAAGATAGCAGTGCGAGGCGGGGTCGACGGCCTGCTTCGCCTGAACCTCGGCCTCGAACAGCGCGTCGTCCGCACCCCAGCCGAGCCAGAGTTTCGAGCTCGCGCCGTAGGTCTTGCGCAATCGGTGGCAGGCGTCCTGGAAGCGGATGCCGTCGGCGGCGATCATTTCTTCCGTGATGCCCGTGAAGTCGGCGCAGAAAGCGGAGACCCGCGAGTCCACCGGCTTGGTCAGGATTGAGGCCGTGCGGACGATCTCGTCGCGTTTCAGGTCAACTTCGGCGAGACCGATCTCGATGATCTCGGCGTGCTCGCCCTCTGGGGGCGGGCCGTCCCAGCAGGTCAGTTCGAGGTCCACGACCAGAACGCGGTCGTGCCTGAGATTCTTGTGCATCGATACCGGTTTTCGTTCCGTGAGCGGTGTGGGCCGTGAGCGACGTGGCCCCCTGCGTGATGTGGTCCCAGCGTGATGTGGGAATCCCCGAAATGCAAAGCCCCACCGCGCGTCTGCGTCGGGTGGGGCATAGCATTTTTTGTGTCTGTTGCATAAGACAGACTATCGAGCCTGTGGCTCTCTCAATTTCATATGTCTGCGGACTTACTGACGGCCCGGGCCGTCTTGTTGCCGTCGCGCCCCTTCGTCAGGGACGCGCTTCCTGCATCGGTGGTTCCATCGCGTTAACGACCTCCCTCTATGGGTTTCGCCTTGTCCGGATGGGACAGGAAAAGCGTGCCTGCGAACGACCCGAGGGTCAACCGGATGCGGGCGAATTCGTGCGCATAGCGCGGTCGCTTGTATTGCGCCTGATGCATGACGGTGATAGCAATTTCGTGCCGGCAAGGCGGCACCCCGATCCGCGGAAAGCGAAAGCACCTTGGGTTACAAGCCTCTGTTCCGGTTTTCCTCCGGCGCCCGACGCAGCGGATCCATGGGCGCGCTACGGGAGAAAACGGATGCCTGCCGACCTGGAAATCCTGCGCCGTTCGGCGAAACGTCTCAAAAAGGCCTTTGCCGCCGGAGAACGTGATGCGGTCGAGCGGCTAAACCGCGTCCTGCCGGACGCAATTGCGCCGCGCCACGCGGATTTTCTTCATGTCATTGCCGTGGAGCACGGCCTCGAGAGTTGGCCCAAACTGAAGCTTGCGCTCGAGACCTGGGACATGACCGGCGCGGAGAGGGCCCAACGGCTGAAGGCAGCGCTCTTTCACGGTCAGGGCTGGGTAATCGAGAAATTGCTCGGCGCCGAGCCGGCACTGGCACATTTCGACATCGCGATCGAACTCGCGCTCTACGATCTCGAGGCTGTGCGGGCCCGGATCGCGGCAGAGCCGGCAACGGCGAGAACGGAGATCGGAGGCCGTACGCCGCTCATTCATCTCTGCTTCTCGCGCTATCACACATGCGCGGAGATTCCGTCCCGGCAGATCCTCGAGATCGCCGAACTCTTGCGCGCCAACGGCGCGGACGTGAACGAGAGCTATGCGGCGGATCCGGCAAGCTCGCACCGTCAATCCGCGCTCTATGGTGCGGTCGGGCACGGCGACAACATGCCGCTTGCGGCCTGGTTGTTGGAGCAGGGCGCGAGCCCGGACGACAATGAGAGCCTCTACCATTCTGTGGAACTGGAGCATACGGAAGGGCTGCATCTGCTCTGCCGGCACGGCGTCAATCCCGACGGTACAAATGCGCTCGCGAGAGCGCTGGATTTCGACCGTATCGAACCGGTGCGCATTCTTCTGGAACACGGCGCCAATCCCAACGAGGGACTGCAGCACCATCCGGGCGGTCAGCCGCCGGTGACTTTCACCGCCTTGCATCAGGCGGCACGGCGCGGGCGCTCTGCTGCGTTCGCGGACCTACTGCTCGACCACGGCGCGGACGCGCGGGCGGTCTGGAAAGGCCGGACGGCCTATGCGCTCGCCTGTCTCTACGGCAATCGCGACTTCGCCCGTGCTCTACGGGAGCGCGGCTATGGCGAGGACTTGTCGCCCGAGGTCGCGATTCTGGCCTCCTGTGCAGGCGGCGGCGAGCCGAGGGGCGATGTTCGAGGGCTGGCGCTCGGCGGCGAGGATCGGAGGCTCGCCGTCAGGATCGCCGGTCAGCCGGGAGCCCTGCCGCATCTGCAGGCCCTCTTCGCAGCGGGGCTCGACCCGCACGAGACGGATGAAATGAACCTGACCCCGCTGCATGCTGCCTGCTGGAGCGGGCAGGCGGATCAGGTCGCTTTTCTGCTCACGATGGAACCGGACCTCACCCACCGCAACCGTTTCGGCGGCGATGCGGTCGGCACGGTGATCCACGGGGCGGAGTTCGCGCCGCCGGTCGACGGGGCCGATCACATTGCCTGCGCGCGACTGCTGCTCGAAGCCGGGGCGCGCTTTCCGCTAGAGGATCTCCGCGCGACCGGCTCGGAAGAAATGGCGTCCTTTCTTTCCGACTGGCGGGAGACGCATGGTATCGGTGGAGACGGCGGCGGATAGGACAACCACCGTCTGCAGGAACAAGAGGGAGCAAAGGGATGGATCTCGGACTGAAAGGGAAGCGCGTTCTGGTGACGGGCGCATCCAAGGGGATCGGCCTCGGCTGCGCGCGGGCTTTCGCGGCGGAAGGCTGCGCAATCGATCTCGTCGCCCGCGACACGGAGCGGCTGGAGCAGGCACGGGACCTGCTGGCCGGCGCGGGCGCGGAATGCGCCATTCATCCACTGGATCTCTCCGCGCCGGGCGCGGTGGAGCGGCTCAGTCAGTCGGTTGCGGTACCCGACATCGTCGTCAACAACGCGGGCGCGATTCCGGGCGGCGACCTGCAGACGATCGACGAAGCGACCTGGCGCCAGGCGTGGGATCTGAAGGTCTTCGGCTATATCAACATGGCCCGCGCCTTCTATCCGCTGATGAAGGCGAAGGGCGGCGGTGTGATCTTCAATGTCATCGGTCTCGCCGGCGTGAAGCTGGATCCGAAGTATATCGCCGGGACGGCGGGCAACGCGTCGCTCAACGCCTTCACCAAGGCAATGGGCTCGAACGCGCTCGCCGACGGGATGCGCGTGCTCGGGGTCAATCCGGGCCTTGTGGCGACCGACCGGCTCGTTACCCTGCTGAAGACCAAGGCGAGAGACGAGAAGGGCGACGAGAAGCGCTGGCAGGACTTCCTCGCCGGCCAGCCGCTCGGACGGGCGGCAACCGTGGAGGAGATCGCCGACGTGGTCACGTTCCTATGCTCGCCAAGGGCCGGTTGGGCGACCGGCATCGTGGTCGACCTCGATGGCGGCCAGACCTACCGTTGATCCTCTCGGTGGTCCGGATTTGAGCGGTCGTCTCCGGTTTCGCTGCGGGTTCGTGGGAGTGGAGTCTTGTCGTTCGACCGGACGGTATTGCGCAAACTCCTGATCTGTTTACAAGCCTGTCGAAATCTGGAAACAAGGCGACATGTCATCTCCGAACGCTGCCTACAAGGCCGTCTCGCACCCCATCGATCTGCCAGCGGCATCCTATTGGGTCTATGGCGCTGATGCATTGACCCAGAAGCTTGTCCGGTTCGTTTCGCGGCTCCGTCCGGGGACGGACTGCCTCGGCGTGATCGGGCCGGATCAGGACTTGCCCGCGCCTAAGGGCGAGACCTTCATGCTGGTCACGGATGCGGACTGGGAGGGCCGCGCGCGCCGGCTCGCCGGAGCCGGATGGCCGCCGGACCGGATCATGGTCCTGCCGCTTGCGGCGGATTGCCCGTCCAGCGGCTTCTCCCGGTTTCTGAGCGAAGTGTCCGATCTACTCGACCGGAAAAAAGACCGGGAGGCGCAAGAAGCGGGCCGCCTGTCGAAGGACATGACCAATACCATTCTGATGCGCGAGGGGATCGCGAGGCTGGTGGGGGGGCGGGTCGGGATACCTTCCAAGTTGTACCCGCCGCTCCACGAACCAAACCGGGTCGAGTCCGCCGTCGAAGAGATCCGGGCGGTCCACGGTGCGCTCGCCGACGACCGCAGCAAGGCCGCCTATCTGTCCGTGCTGCGCGACCCACCCTCGGCAAGGCTCGGGGCCTTCCTCAACACGATGCTGAGGGGGCAGCAATATTTCGAACATATCCGGGTCTCGCCGGGTGACACGGTGCTGAATTTCGGCGTTTTCGACGGTTTCGAGATACCGGGTTTCGCGGCCCTGATGCAGGGGCAGGGGCGTCTGATCAATATCGACCCGCTCGGCCACACCTATCTGAGCCGCTATGTCCGGGATGCGATCGGCCAGTATGACAGCCTGGTCGAGATTTTCCCCTACTGCGTGACCGACCGCGACGGCGAGACGGATTTCATACATTACGAGGATGGCCAGGCAGCTTCCCATCCCCATGCGATGACCCCCGAGGTAAAGGAACAGAGCGGGAAGCCGCGGCTGGTCTATCCGACGCGCAGGCTCACCAGCCTGATCCGGGAGATCGCGCCGGAGCGGATCGACCTGATGAAGTTCGATGTCGAGGGGGCCGAGGAGATGCTCATCGGCGACCTTCCGGAGATCGTCGCCCGCTACCGGCCGCAGATCGCGCTCAGCGTTTATCACGCGACCCGGCATCTCTGGGAAATGCCGCTGCAAATGATGGCCATGTGCGAGGGCTACGAGTTCCGTTTCGGCAGTTATTCGATGACGCGGTACGAGTCGATATTCTACTGCCTCCCGCGGATCTAGAGCTTCAGCTTGAAGCCTTCGTGGCTCGCGGTGAAGCCGAGGCTCTCGTAGAACCGGATCGCGTCGGTCCTGCTCTTGTCGCTGGTCAGTTGGACGATACGGCAGCCGCGTGCCTTGCAGGTCGCGATTGCCCAGTCGAGCATCTGTCGGCCGACGCCGCCGCCCCGGATTTTCGAGGAGACCCGAACCGACTCTATCTGACCCCGCCAGAGCCCTTGATGGGAGAGGCCCGGCAGGAATGTCAGTTGCAGGGTGCCGACAATCTCGCCCTCGCGTTCGGCGACGGCGAGCAACTGGTTCCCATCCTGATCGATTGCCGTGAAAGCCTCCTGGTAGCAGTCGGCGACCGGAACGCTGGTATCCTCACGCTGTCTGCCGAGGTCGTCGTCGGCAAGCATTGCGATGATGGCCGGCAGGTCGGCCTCGGCGGCGCGGCGGAAGATGATTGGCATGGCAGCGGGCTCTTCGGTTCGGTCGGAACGGGCGGTTTCTATAGCGCGTCGTGATCACACGCGCGAGGCGCAAACACCGTTCCGGTCGTTGGGCGGCGGGTCGTTCCTGAAAACGGCCGTCCGCGCGTCATGGAGTTCGTGGAACACGCCCGCGCAAACCGCGACGGAGAGGAAACGACGGATGCAAGGCGCGCCCATTTGCGTCAGTATTGGTTCATATCCAGCAGTTGCCGGCGCCGGACAATTCCGCTTCGGAAGCACCAGCGAAAATCAGGGGACGAAACATGAAGATGCGGGCGGCCGTGCTGCGGCAGACCGGGGCGAAAGCGCCCTATGAGACATCGCAGCCGATCTCGGTGGAAGAAATTGAACTCTCGAAACCCGAGGCGGGTGAGCTTCTGGTCCGGGTGATCGGTGGCGGGCTCTGCCATTCAGACCTCTCCGTCATCAATGGATCGCGACCGCGGCCGGTCCCGCTCGTGCTCGGGCATGAAGGCGCGGGCGAGGTGGTTGAGGTCGGTCCCGGCATCCGCGACCTCGTGCCCGGCGATCCCGTGGTGTTCCAGTTCAGCGCCAATTGCGGCCGCTGCCGACGCTGTCTCGAAGGCCGCCCGCAGATATGCGAAGTCAACGCGGAGGCCCGTGCCAAGGGCGAACTGATGGGTGGCGGCCGGCGGCTGAGAGCGGCCGACGGGGAGATGCTGGCGCACCATTCCGGCGTCTCCTGCTTTGCCGAGTATGCAGTGATCGATCGGGGCAGCTGCGTGAAGGTCGACAGCGACATTCCTCTGGAAACTGCAGCTATATTCGGATGCGCGGTGATGACCGGGGTCGGCGCGGTGCTGAACACCGCCCGGATCCGGGCGGGAGACACGGTCGCGGTCATCGGCCTCGGCGGTGTCGGTCTCAACGGGTTGCTCGGGGCCAAGGTCGCCGGTGCCGGTGCTGTGATCGCCATCGACCTCAACGATGACCGGCTCGGCCTCGCCCGTCAGTTGGGGGCGACTCACACCTTCAACGCGGCCGACCCGAAGCTGGCCGAACAGGTCCGCGACATCACGAAAGGCGGGGTTGACTTCGCGTTCGATTTCGCCGGCGTGGTGCCGGCGCTCGAGACCGGCTACAGCCTGCTGCGCACCGGCGGCGAACTGGTGATCGCCGGACTGGCGCCGGTGGATAGCAAGTTCTCCTTCAGCCCGCCGCAACTGGTCTCGGACGAGAAGGCGATCCGCGGCAGCTACATGGGAGGCTGCGTGCCGGTCAGGGACATTCCGCGCTTCATCGATCTCTATCGCCAGGGGCGGCTGCCGATCGATGCGCTGATCAGCCGCTCGGTCGGGTTCGAGGATATCAACGAGGGCTTCGACCGGCTGGCCGACGGATCGGCCATTCGCCAGATCCTGACGCCGCACGCGGCGGCCTGAAACCCGTGCGATGCGCTGATCCCTATGGCGCCGACCTATGCCGATCTCGCGACGTTCGGGCCGATTCCGGATGCGCGAGGCTCGTGTTCTCGGTCAGCCGGAAGCAGGACACAGGCGAGAGTCATTCGGCCGGGGCGATGCGCGGTATTTGCCGTGATTTGGCCGGATCCGCGGCGATGGCGTATTATCCCGAACATGTCTGAGAGCTTACCCATGGCGGAGACGGGCGATGAGTCGGACACACGATGAACGGCGGTCCCGCAGGCTGGCGCGTATGCGCGCACGAGCGTTTGGCGGAGACCGTCGAAGCGACCGGTTGCTGCGGGAGATTGTCGACGCGGCGGAAGATGAGATCGAGGCCGCGGAGAGCGGGCTTGCCGGGCGCGTTTCCCGCAAGCTCGGTCCGAAAGGCCGGTTCCTCGCCTTCGCCATCCTGATCGGTGTGATGATCACGACCGCGTCGATCTATTACGAACGCCGGGTCGTCGAGACAGCTGTCCGGGCCGACTGGCAGGATCCTGTCCTGGTTTCCGAGGGCCGTGCGCTCTACCGGGACAATTGTGCCTTCTGTCATGGCGATGCCCTCGAGGGGCAGTCGGGCTGGGACGGTGATTTTCCCCGCGGTCACAGACCCGCACTGCCACTGGACGGCACGGCGCCGATCTGGCGGCTCAGCGATGACGATATATTCGATGTCATAAAATACGGCGGTCAGCCGTTTTCACCGCGCAGCTACAAGAATGACATGCCGGGATTCGAGATGCAGATACCGGACGCGGGGATCTGGGCGCTGGTCGCCTTCATCAAGAGTCGCTGGTCGGAGGAGACGCGGGACCGGCAGGAGGAAGAGGCCGCCATGCGGCGTCCACCGGAATAACGGCGGCGACGGTCAGGCGAGGCCCGCGGCCTTGAGGCGCTGTTCCAGATCCCGAAGCATCGATTTCTTGCTCTGCGCATCCGCGGCGTCGGAGAGATAACTCTCCAGAAAGTCCGGCTTCTTCATGAAATCATGTGCGCTCTTGCGCGCAACCTTCACATTGCCGGAGCCGACGAGAATCCCGTCGGCCAGCAGATCGATCACCTTGAGCGCCTTTGCCGCGGTCGTGTTCGAGCGGGCGTCCAGCTTCTTGTAGAAGCCGGACTGCTCCAGAATCGTGGCCTGCAGTTCCTCTACGGCGCCGCAGATCCGGTCCTCGATGCGGGGTGGGAAGCGGTTCGCCTTGGTCTCCTTGAAGATCTTGGCGAGCAGCGCGAGCTTGTCTTCCAGGCTGCCTTCGCTGTTGCGGACCGCGCGCTCGAAATCGGGCTGCCCCATGATCGAGGTCACATATCTTGAGAGGTAGTCCGAGCCCTTCTCGCTGATCGCTCCCTTGCGCAGATGGAGGGCCATCAGGATCTTGTCGGGCACCTCTATGCGCCCGCCCACGACGAGATCGATGGTCTCGTCGCTCAAGAGAGAGGCTTCTCGCTTCTCGAGCGCCGTCTGACATTCATCGCCACCGAGGAAGCCGTTCGGTGTGTTCATCTTCGCGTAGATGCTTCGGACCTGCTCGAGCTCGGCGCCGAGGTTCCCGTTGGTCAGCTTGCCACTCGATTCCAGAGCGCGGACCAGCAAACGAAGGATGACGTCACGGGTTTCCGGAATATAGCCGGACTTCGCCAGAGTATAGAACTTCTTCGCGTTTGCCGGCTTGTCCGGGGCTTCGAAGGGTTCGATCTCGCCGCGGTGGAGAGCCATCAGCCGCTCCACCTCCTCGCCGGTCGAGCGCATCTGGCCGAAGATGTTCTTTGCCGCATCCGGAGCACGCAGGATTTCGGCGATCAAGGGGTCGAAATGCCCGAACGCCTCAATCCCGGTGATGGTGTGGCCGAGGTCGTACAGCGTTTCGAATTTCTTCACCCAGTCATTCACGCCGTCGAGCGTTTCCGTCAGCGCGGCGCGGACCCGGAAGGCGTGCTCCGCCGGCTTTTCGCCGCGCCGGGTCGCCATCAGATCCGGAAGGTTTTCTTTCTCGAGTTTGCCCGGCGGGTCTTTTTCCAGTTTCTCGAGACAGTCCTTATGAAGAGCGTCTGTCAGTTCATACAGCCGTCTCACCCGTTCGCTGACGGGCATCTGGGTTCCTTTCACCTGAGCAATGGCGGTTTTCTGGACCGCCTGCATGAGGGTCTGACCCGCATCGCTGAAATTGCGCTGGTGGCGCGTCGAGTGCAGCAGCTCGGTCGGTGTCAGCCTGACGGACTGGAGATAGCGCCCTGCCGCCCGGCCGATCGCGTCCCGTGACTTGCGCGAATAGAAGTCGGCCACTTCCTCGCAGATCGCGTCCTTGAAGCTTTGTGCTTCGGCTTTTTGCTGATCTGCCATGACGTGTCTGAATGTCACCTGAACAAAGGTTGTCGATTGCCAAGGAATTATCGAAGTTTACCTTCGAATTAGACCACGAATAACCCGCGTGTTCTATGATGCGCAACCCAATATGCGTGTGACTTCGGCCACATGCCGACACGGTATTAGCCGCGATTCTGCCGTGCCACTTCATAGAGTGTCGCAGCGGTTGCCGCGGAAACGTTGAGGGTCGCGACGGGCCCGGCCGTCGGCAGACGCACCAGCAGGTCGCAATGCTCCCTTGTCAGGCGCCTGAGACCGCTGCCTTCGGCGCCCATGACGATCGCGACCCGTCCCGTGAGGTCGACCTCGGCGATCGTTTTCTCTGCGTCCCCGTCGAGCCCGACGCACCAGAACCCGGACTCCTGAAGCGACTCCATGGTGCGACTGAGATTGATCACATAGACGAGGTCGATCGCATCGAGCGCGCCGGACGCGGATTTCGCCAGCACCCCGGTTGCCGGCGCGGCGTTGCGGTCCGTGGCGACGACGGCGCGAGCGCCGAAGGCCGCGGCCGAGCGCAGGACCGCTCCGACATTGTGCGGATCTGTGACCTGATCGAGCAAAACCAGAAGGCATTGCTCGCCCGCATCCTCGAGGACGTCCTCAAGCGCAACGTCCGGAAGGGCTCTGACCTCGGCAATGATGCCTTGATGGACGGCGCCTTCGCCCGCAAGGGAATCGAGCATGTCCCTGTCTCGCACAACGGGCTGCGGCAGGTTCGCGCGCCGCGAATCCGGAAGGGCGGCCAGCCGCGCTTCGAGTTCCGCTTCGCTGCGGGCTGTACAAAGCAGGCCCCTGATCTGCCGTTTCTCGTTCGCCAGCGCCATCGAAACCGCATGCCAGCCCCAGAGCAGATCCTTTCCGGAGGAGGCCGGTCTCTGCTGCGGTTTGCCGCGCGCGCGCCCTTGCGACGGTTTGCGGGATCGGAATTTGCTCATCAGGCCTACCTGGTCTTAGGATCGCTCGCACCCGTCAAGGGTGGAGCGCGGTTTCGCGGAACGAATGCCGCATAACCGCTTTTGCCATGTTTTTTGGCGTTGACAAACAGAGACTATTTCTCATATTTCGCACTCCCTTCAAACGCGGGGGCCGAAACGGCCACGAGAGTGGCCGACGGAATCTGCGTCGGGGAATCGGGTGGGGTGCCCGAGTGGCTAAAGGGGACGGGCTGTAAACCCGTTGGCTATGCCTACGTTGGTTCGAATCCAACCCCCACCACCATTCCACCTGCCGTGCCGGCGTTCGGCCGGGAGGTGGAAGACAGACTATAGTGCTTGGCCGGTGTTCGGGGCGGAAGTCGCGGGCACCGCCGCGGTGTGCGGTAGGCTGGGCGGGTGTAGCTCAATGGTAGAGCAGCAGCCTTCCAAGCTGAATACGTGGGTTCGATTCCCATCACCCGCTCCACCGCTCCTTGCCGCGGCAGGCCAAACAGAGGGATCAATTCGGGTCATGGACGGTGCGGAGCGCCGGCGTGGCCGGCAAATCAAGCAGGAACACGTGCGCGATGGCGAAGGAAAAGTTTGAGCGGAATAAGCCGCACTGCAACATTGGCACGATCGGCCACGTCGACCACGGCAAGACGTCGCTGACGGCCGCGATCACGAAGGTGCTGGCGGAGAGCGGCGGAGCCGATTTCCAGGCTTACGATCAGATCGACAAGGCGCCGGAAGAGAAGGCGCGCGGTATCACGATTTCGACGGCGCACGTTGAGTACGAGACGTCGAACCGTCACTACGCGCACGTGGACTGCCCGGGTCACGCTGACTATGTGAAGAACATGATCACGGGTGCAGCGCAGATGGACGGCGCGATCCTGGTTGTGTCGGCGGCGGACGGCCCGATGCCGCAGACCCGCGAGCACATTCTTCTGGCGCGCCAGGTCGGTGTTCCGGCGCTTGTGGTGTTCCTGAACAAGGTCGACCAGGTTGACGACGAAGAGCTTCTCGAGCTGGTGGAGCTCGAGGTTCGCGAGCTTCTGTCGTCCTACGACTTCCCGGGCGACGACATTCCGATCGTGAAGGGCTCGGCTCTTGCGGCTCTGGAAGACAGCAACGAGGAGATCGGCAAGAAGGCGATCCTCGAGCTGATGGAGCAGGTTGACGCTTACATTCCGCAGCCGGAGCGTCCGGTGGACCAGTCGTTCCTGATGCCGATCGAGGACGTGTTCTCGATCTCCGGCCGGGGCACGGTTGTGACCGGCCGCGTCGAGCGCGGCATCGTGAGCGTCGGCGACGAAATCGAGATCGTCGGCATCAAGGACACGACGAAGACGACCTGCACGGGCGTCGAGATGTTCCGCAAGCTGCTTGATCGCGGCGAGGCGGGTGACAATGTGGGCGTTCTTCTGCGTGGTACGAAGCGCGAGGATGTCGAGCGGGGTCAGGTTCTGGCGAAGCCGGGTTCGATCACGCCGCACACGAAGTTCACCTGCGAGGCGTACATCCTGACGAAGGACGAGGGCGGTCGTCACACGCCGTTCTTCTCGAACTACCGCCCGCAGTTCTACTTCCGCACGACGGACGTGACGGGGACGGTTGAGCTTCCGGAAGGCACCGAGATGGTGATGCCGGGCGACAACATCGCGATGACGGTTCAGCTGATCGCGCCGATCGCCATGGATGAAGGCCTGCGCTTCGCCATCCGCGAAGGCGGCCGCACCGTCGGCGCCGGCGTCGTCGCCAAAATCGTCGAGTAACGGGCTGCCGCCCCGGTCCTTCAGCGCGAGGATTGGGGCGGCCGCTTGCAGCGCGGCATAGGAGTGTAGCTCAATTGGTAGAGCACCGGTCTCCAAAACCGGGGGTTGCGGGTTCGATCCCTGCCACTCCTGCCACGCTTCTTTTTCTGCACAGTTGATTTCATTCTGCCGGGGCGCTATACAGCCCGGCTGACAGAAACGGATCACGATGGCAAAGGTTTCTCCGGCGCAATTCGTCCGTCAGGTTCGCCAGGAAGTATCCAAGGTGACCTGGGCGAGTCGCAAGGAAACAGGCGTGGGCACCATGATGGTTTTCATCATGGTGATGCTCGCGTCTATCTTCTTTTTCCTTGTCGATGGCGCGCTGTCGTGGGGTGTGAAGTTCATTCTTGGATTGGGAGCCTGAGCCTGTGGCGGCACGTTGGTACGTCCTCCATGTCTATTCCGGCTTCGAGAAGAAGGTCGCACAGGCCATTCGCGAGCAAGCCGCTACGCATGAGATGGAAGACCTGATCGAAGAGGTCCTGGTTCCGACCGAGGAAGTCGTGGAAATGCGACGCGGCGCGAAAGTGAACGCAGAGCGCAAGTTCTTCCCCGGCTACATCCTCGTGAAGATGGTGATGACCGATCAGAGCTGGCACCTGGTGCAGGACCAGCCCAAAGTGACCGGTTTCCTCGGCAGCAAGGGCAAGCCCCAGCCGATTTCGAAATCGGAAGCCGAGCGGATCATCAAGCAGGTCGCCGAGGGCGTCGAGCGGCCGAAGCCGTCCGTCATCTTCGAGATCGGCGAACAGGTTCGGGTTTCCGACGGGCCATTCGCGTCCTTCAACGGCTATGTTGAAGACGTGGATGAGGAAAAGTCCCGTCTCAAGGTTGCGGTGTCGATTTTTGGACGGTCGACGCCGGTCGAGCTGGAATACACCCAGGTCGAGAAGATCTGACGTCCTTTATGATGACCGCGTGGGAGGTCTTCCAGAAAACCTTGGAAGCCCGTACCACCCGGCACAGTGAGAGGTAGATATTATGGCTAAGAAGATCGCTGGCTATATCAAGCTGGAGATCAAGGCCGGTGAAGCTAACCCGTCTCCGCCGGTCGGACCGGCGCTGGGTCAGCGCGGTCTTAACATCATGGAATTCTGCAAGGCGTTCAACGCCGCGACCGGCAGCCTCGAGAAGGGCATGCCGATCCCGGTCGTGATCACCGCCTACCAGGACCGGACCTTCAGCTTCGTCACGAAGACTCCGCCGGCAAGCTTCTTCATCAAGAAGGCGGCGAAGCTTCCGAAGGGCGCGAGCAGCCCGAGCAAGGAAATCGTCGGCAAGATCACCATGGACCAGGTCCGTGAGATCGCCGAAGCGAAGATGCCGGATCTGAACGCCGTCGATCTCGAGGGCGCGTGCCAGATGATCCGCGGTTCCGCCCGTTCCATGGGCGTCGAGGTTGTGGAGTAAGACGATGGCGAAGCAAGGCAAGCGTCTCAAGGGCGCCTATGAGAGCGTCGATCGGCTGAAGCTGCACGCGCTCGACGAAGCCGTGAAGCTGGTGAAGAGCGGCGCCAAGGCGAAGTTCGACGAAACGGTCGAGATTTCCATGAATCTCGGTGTCGATCCGCGTCATGCCGACCAGATGGTGCGCGGCGTCGTCGCATTGCCGCACGGTACCGGCAAGTCCGTACGCGTCGCGGTCTTCGCCAAGGACGCGAAGGCGGATGAAGCCCGCGAAGCCGGCGCCGAAATCGTCGGTGCGGACGACCTGATGAAGGAAATCCAGGACGGCCGGATGGATTTCGATCGCGTGATCGCGACTCCGGACATGATGGCCCTGGTTGGCCGTCTCGGAAAGGTGCTCGGCCCGCGCGGCCTGATGCCGAACCCGAAGCTCGGCACCGTGACCGCCGATGTTGGCGCCGCCGTGACCGCCGCCAAGGCCGGTCAGGTGGAATTCCGCGTCGAGCGCGCCGGCATCGTGCATGCCGGGATCGGCAAGGCGAGCTTCTCCGAGGACCAGCTCCTCGAGAATGCGACCGCTTTCGTCGATGCGATTACCCGCGCGAAGCCGACGGGTGCCAAGGGCACCTTCGTCAAGCGTGTCGCTCTGAGCTCCACCATGGGGCCGGGCGTGAAAGTGGATACGGCGGCATTGGGCACTGCCTGAGCCTGTCGTTGAAGTTCCGGCCTCTTGGGGCCGGGAACAGGAGCCGGACCTTCGGGGCCGGCTCCGACCTGTCCGAGACTACGGGTGCCAATGGGGCTTCGGCCGCGGCGGCTTAATGTCCCGTATAGACGGGGGTGATAACGGATTTCGATCCCGGTTGCGGCCGGGAATGTCTGACGTTTGAGCTTCTGGGACAGGCGAACCGGGCCGACGGGCATGGTGTCCGCCGGTTCATGTGCAAAGGGGGCGTCGGCATGGTGCCGGGGCCCGCAGATGCGGAGATGATCAGTGAACCGTACTGAAAAAGCGGCTCTGGTCGAGACCCTGAACAAGACCTTTTCGGAGGCCGCGGTTGTCGTGGTCACCCATCAGGTCGGGCTGACGGTCGATGAGGTCAATGACCTTCGCGGCAAGATGCGTGCGGCAGGGGCCCGATACAAAGTCACGAAAAATCGGATCGCTCGTCTCGCTCTGAAAGGCACGGAGTACGAAAACCTTGACGCGTCCTTCACGGGCCCGACGGCGATTGCTACGTCTTCGGATCCGGTCGCGGCCGCCAAGGTTGCCGTCGAGTTCGCCAATGGAAACGAGAAACTGACGATCGTCGGTGGCGCGATGGGAACGAAGGTTCTCGACGTCAACGCGGTCCAGGCTCTCGCCAAGTTGCCGTCCCTCGACGAACTGCGTGCAAAGCTGGTTGGCATGATCCAGACCCCGGCGACGCGTATCGCCGGCGTTCTGCAGGCACCTGGAGGACAGGTTGCCCGCGTGATCAACGCTTACAGCAGCAAAGAGGGGTGAGTGGTCGATCCACTCCGTTTAACGAAGCTCAAGTCTGGAGTATTTGAAAATGGCTGATCTTGAGAAGCTTGTTGATGAGCTCTCTTCCCTGACGGTCCTCGAAGCGGCCGAACTGTCGAAGATGCTCGAAGAGAAGTGGGGCGTTTCCGCCGCTGCTCCGGTTGCCGTCGCTGCTGCTGCTGGCGGTGACGCCGGTGGTGCGGCTGCTGCCGAAGAAAAGGATTCCTTCGACGTCATCCTCGCGGGTGCCGGCGACAAGAAGATCAACGTGATCAAGGAAGTTCGCGCGATCACCGGTCTCGGTCTGAAGGAAGCCAAGGACCTCGTCGAGGGCGCGCCGAAGCCGGTCAAGGAAGGCGCTTCCAAGGACGAAGCCGAAGAGATCAAGAAGAAGCTCGAAGAAGCAGGTGCTACCGTCGAGCTGAAGTAACGCCTTGGCGTTACTTGGAAATACGGGTGGGGTACGCGCGTGCCGGTCGGTGCGCGCGTTGCCCTGCCCTTTTCCCGTTCTTACCGCTGGTGCCGTGGCGCGCCAGCCGTAAGGCCGGGAGGCCGGGTCTCCCGGTCGGCTGAACAGGCGGCTCTCGCGACGGGCGCGGGAGCCATGGAGCGGACGGATACCCGTCCCGACCGCTCCAGATAGATCAAAGGTGGGCGAGGTTTGACCATGGCGATTTCCTCCGTTGGTTCCTTCACCAGTCGCAAGCGTGTGCGCAAGGATTTCGGACGCATTTCCGAAGTGTCTCCGATGCCGAACCTGATCGAGGTGCAGAAAAGCTCCTACGATCTGTTTCTGCAGAAGGACGTGGCGCCGGAGAACCGCGAGGTTCTCGGGCTGCAGGAAGTCTTCAAGTCCGTATTCCCGATCAAGGACTTCTCCGAGCGCGCCATGCTCGAGTTCGTCAGCTACGAACTCGAGACGCCGAAATACGACGTCGAGGAATGCCAGCAGCGGGGCATCACTTTCGCCGCGCCTCTGAAGGTCACCCTGCGTCTCGTCGTCTGGGACGTCGAGGAAGAGACCGGTTCCCGCTCCATCCGCGACATCAAGGAGCAGGACGTCTATATGGGCGACATGCCGCTGATGACGAAGAACGGCACCTTCGTGATCAACGGGACCGAGCGGGTCATCGTCTCCCAGATGCACCGTTCGCCAGGCGTCTTCTTCGACCATGACAAGGGCAAGACCCACTCCTCGGGCAAGTATCTCTTCGCCGCCCGGGTGATCCCCTACCGCGGCTCCTGGCTCGATTTCGAATTCGATGCCAAGGACATCCTCTACGTGCGCATCGATCGCCGCCGCAAGCTGCCCGCGACCACGCTGCTGCTGGCTTTGATGAGCGATGAGTCCGAAGCTTATCTGAAGAAGTGCCACGAAACCGGCGAAGATCCGAACCGGGCCATGGTGACCGGTCTCTCCGGCGAGGACATCCTCAGCTACTTCTACGATAGCGTGACCTATCTGAAGAACGGCGAAGGCTGGAAGACCGAATTCAGCGGCGAGCGCCTGCGCGGCCAGAAACTGTCCCGCGACCTTGTGGACGCGGCATCCGGCGAAGTTGTGGCCAAGCTCGGCGACAAGATGACGCCGCGCCTCGCGCGTAAGCTGACCGAGGCCGGCCTCAAGGAAGTCTACGTTCCGAGCGAGGATCTGATCTCCCAGTACATCGCGATCGATATCGTCAATCCGGAGACCGGCGAAGTGCTGGTCGAAGCAGGTGACGAGATCACCGAAGACCTGTTGCAGGTCATCGCGGATGCGGGGATCGAGGAATTGCCGGTGCTGGCGATCGACTATGTGACGGTCGGCGCCTACCTGCGCAACACCCTCGCGCTCGACAAGAACACCACTCGCGAGGAAGCGCTGGTCGATATCTACCGGGTCATGCGCCCGGGCGAGCCGCCGACCCTCGAGACGGCCGAAAGCCTCTTCGACGGGCTGTTCTTCGATTCCGAGCGCTACGACCTTTCCGCCGTCGGCCGGGTGAAGATGAATGCCCGCCTCGACCAGGAAACCGACGATCAGCTCCGGGTTCTGCGCAAGGACGACATCCTCGCAATCCTCAAGATCCTGGTTGACCTGAAAGACGGCAAGGGCGAGATCGACGATATCGACCATCTCGGCAACCGCCGTGTCCGGTCCGTCGGCGAGCTGATGGAAAACCAGTATCGCGTCGGCCTGCTGCGCATGGAGCGGGCGATCCGCGAGCGCATGAGTTCGGTCGAGATCGACACCGTCATGCCGCATGATCTGATCAACGCCAAGCCGGCGGCGGCCGCCGTGCGCGAATTCTTCGGGTCCTCGCAGCTCTCTCAGTTCATGGACCAGACCAACCCGCTCTCAGAGATCACCCACAAGCGCCGTCTCTCGGCGCTTGGCCCGGGCGGTCTGACCCGCGAGCGGGCCGGCTTCGAGGTGCGCGACGTGCACCCGACCCATTATGGCCGGATCTGCCCGATCGAGACGCCGGAAGGTCCGAATATCGGCCTGATCAATTCGCTCGCCACCTATGCCCGCGTAAACCAGTACGGCTTCATCGAGACCCCGTACCGCAAGGTCGTGGACGGCAAGGTGACCGACGAGGTGCGCTACATCTCGGCGATGGAAGAGGGACGCTACACGGTCGCCCAGGCGAACGCGCCGATCGACAAGGACAACCGCTTCGTGGAAGAGCTGGTGCCGGTTCGCCGCCAGGGCGATTTCGGTCTGGCCCGTCCGGAAGACATTCACCTTATCGACGTCTCGCCGAAGCAGCTGGTCTCCGTTGCCGCCGCGCTCATCCCGTTCCTCGAGAACGATGACGCGAACCGCGCGCTGATGGGCTCCAACATGCAACGCCAGGCGGTGCCGCTGGTGAAGGCGGAGGCGCCCTACGTGGGCACCGGCATGGAAGCCCGCGTCGCCCGCGACAGCGGCGTGACCATCGTCGCCAAGCGTTCCGGCATCGTCGACCAGGTCGATGCGACCCGTATCGTCGTTCGCGCCACCGAGGCCACCGCCTCGACGGAAAGCAACGTCGACATCTACACGCTGCTGAAGTTCCAGCGCTCGAACCAGAACACCTGCATCAACCAGCGTCCGCTGGTGAAGGTCGGTGACCGGGTCGTCGCCGGTGACATCATGGCGGACGGCCCGTCCACGGATCTCGGCGAGCTCGCGCTCGGCCGGAACGTGCTCGTCGCCTTCATGCCCTGGAACGGCTACAACTTCGAGGACTCGATCCTGATCTCCGAACGCATCGTCCGTGACGACGTGTTCACCTCGATCCATATCGAGGAATTCGAGATCATGGCCCGCGACACGAAGCTGGGTCAGGAAGAAATCACCCGCGACATTCCGAACGTCGGCGAAGAGGCGCTTAAGAATCTCGACGAAGCCGGCATGGTCTATATCGGCGCAGAGGTGAATCCGGGCGACATCCTGGTCGGCAAGGTCACGCCGAAGGGCGAGAGCCCGATGACGCCGGAAGAGAAGCTTCTGCGTGCCATCTTCGGCGAAAAGGCCTCCGACGTCCGCGACACCTCCTTGAAGGTGCCGCCGGGGGTGACCGGTACGGTCGTCGAAGTGCGGGTCTTCTCCCGCCGTGGCGTCGACAAGGACGAGCGCGCGCTCGCCATCGAACGTGCGGAGATCGAGCGTCTGGCCAAGGACCGCGATGACGAGCGGGTGATCCTTGAGCGTGGCTTCTTCGCCCGCCTGAAGGAACAGCTGCTCGGCCAGAAAGCGGTTTCCGGCCCGAAGGGCTTCAAGGGCGGCGTCGAGATCACCGAAGCGGTGCTCGGCGAATACACCCAGGGCCAGTGGCGCCAGTTCGCGGTCGAAGACGAGACCCGGATGGAATATCTGGAAGGCATGAAGAGCGAATTCGACAAGAGCGTCGAAGAGCTCCAGGCCCGCTTCGACAACAAGGTCGACAAGCTGCAGCGCGGTGACGAGCTGCCGCCGGGCGTCATGAAGATGGTCAAGGTCTTCGTCGCGGTGAAGCGCAAGCTGCAGCCGGGCGACAAGATGGCCGGCCGTCACGGCAACAAGGGCGTGATCTCCAAGATCAACCCGTCGGAAGACATGCCGTACCTGGAAGACGGGACCCCGGTCGACATCGTGCTGAACCCGCTCGGCGTGCCGAGCCGCATGAATGTCGGTCAGATTCTCGAGACCCACCTCGGCTGGGCCTCGCATGGTCTTGGCCTGCAGATCAATCAGCTGCTTTCCGAGATCAACCGGACCGCAAAGACGGGCGACTTCAAGACGCTCTTCGAGAAGGTCTATGGCGAGGAGCAGTACAAGGCGGAGATCGCGCCGCTTGGCGACGACGAGATCCTCGAGCTGGCCGGTAATCTCAGCCGCGGCGTCCCGATGGGCACGCCGGTGTTCGACGGCGCCCGCGAAGACGATATCGTCGACATGCTGAAGCTGTCGGGGCTGGACTCGACCGGTCAGGTGACCCTGATCGACGGCCGGACCGGCGAGGTTTTCGACCGCAAGGTGACTGTCGGCTACATTTACATGCTGAAGCTGCATCACCTGGTCGACGACAAGATCCACGCCCGTTCGATCGGTCCGTACAGCCTCGTTACCCAGCAGCCGCTGGGCGGTAAGGCGCAGTTCGGCGGTCAGCGTTTCGGGGAAATGGAGGTCTGGGCCCTGGAAGCCTACGGTTCCGCCTATACCCTGCAGGAAATGCTGACGGTGAAGTCGGACGACGTGTCCGGCCGGACCAAGGTGTACGAAGCGATTGTCCGCGGCGACGACAATTTCGAGGCCGGTATCCCGGAATCCTTCAACGTTCTTGTGAAGGAACTCCGCTCCCTCGGCCTCAATGTCGAGCTCGAGCAGGAGCAGCTGTAAGACTTTCCGGGCGGATCCCCTGGGATCCCGCCCGGTTCTCTATCCCTCCGGAAGCGGACTTGCCGCGACCGGCCGCGTCGCTCAGACTTATTGTTAAGTCGGCGCATAACGTCCCAGTGACGTAAGGAGATGCTTGATGAACGAGTTGATGAACGTCTTTGGTCAGCCGTCCGGCCCGCAGAGCTTCGATCATATCCGGATCGCGATTGCGAGCCCGGAGCGGATCCGTTCCTGGTCCTTCGGCGAGATCAAGAAGCCCGAAACCATCAACTACCGGACCTTCAAGCCGGAGCGCGACGGTCTGTTCTGCGCCCGGATCTTCGGTCCGATCAAGGACTATGAATGCTTGTGCGGCAAGTACAAGCGGATGAAATATCGCGGGATCATCTGCGAGAAGTGCGGCGTCGAGGTGACCCTTTCGAAGGTTCGCCGCGAGCGCATGGGCCATATCGAGCTTGCCTCTCCGGTCGCGCATATCTGGTTCCTGAAGTCGCTGCCGAGCCGCATCGGTCTGCTGCTCGACATGACGCTCAAGGATCTCGAGCGGATCCTCTATTTCGAGAGCTTCGTCGTTACCGAACCCGGCCTGACGCCGTTCAAGTATCGTCAGCTTCTGGGCGAGGAGGAATATTTCGACGCCCAGGACGAATACGGCGAGGACAGCTTCAAGGCGATGATCGGCGCCGAGGCGCTGAAGGAGATGATGACCGGCCTCGATCTCGACGAGGAAAAGGAAAACATCCGCGAGGAGCTCCGCACCACCGGTTCGGAAGCCAAGCGCAAGAAGCTGGTCAAGCGCCTGAAGCTGATCGAGGCGTTCGAGGAATCCGGCTGCCGTCCGGAATGGATGATCCTTGACGTGATCCCGGTGATTCCGCCCGAGCTGCGCCCGCTGGTGCCGCTGGATGGCGGCCGCTTCGCGACCTCCGACCTGAACGACCTCTACCGCCGGGTGATCAACCGGAACAACCGTCTGAAGCGGCTGATCGAGCTGCGCGCGCCGGACATCATCGTCCGCAACGAAAAGCGCATGTTGCAGGAAGCCGTCGACGCCCTCTTCGACAATGGCCGCCGCGGCCGCGTCATCACCGGCGCCAACAAGCGTCCGCTGAAGTCGCTGTCCGACATGCTGAAAGGCAAGCAGGGCCGTTTCCGTCAGAACCTGCTCGGCAAGCGCGTCGACTATTCCGGCCGGTCCGTCATCGTCGTCGGCCCGAGCCTGATGCTGCATCAGTGCGGCCTGCCGAAGAAGATGGCGCTCGAGCTGTTCAAGCCCTTCATCTACTCGAAGCTCGAGCTCTACGGCCTCGCCAGCACCATCAAGGCGGCGAAGCGGATGGTGGAGAAAGAGCGTCCGGAGGTCTGGGATATCCTCGAAGAGGTGATCCGCGAGCACCCGGTGCTGCTGAACCGTGCGCCGACCCTGCACCGTCTCGGCATCCAGGCATTCGAGCCGGTGCTGATCGAGGGCAAGGCGATCCAGCTCCATCCGCTGGTCTGTACCGCGTTCAACGCCGACTTCGACGGCGACCAGATGGCGGTCCACGTGCCGCTCTCGCTGGAAGCCCAGCTCGAAGCCCGCGTGCTGATGATGTCCACCAACAACATCCTCAGCCCCGCGAACGGCAAGCCGATCATCGTGCCGTCCCAGGACATCATCCTCGGCCTCTATTACATGACCCTCGAGCGTGAGGGCATGCCGGGCGAGGGCATGGCCTTTGCCGACATGGGCGAGATCGAACATGCGCTGAACAGCGGTGCGGTGACCCTCCACACCAAGATCCAGGCCCGTGTCGATACTTTCGACGAGAGCGGTGAAGAGGTGACGAAGCGGGTGGAAACCACACCGGGCCGCCTGAAGATCGCACAGCTTCTGCCGAAGAACCCGAACCTGCCTTATTCGATCATCAACAAGCTGATGACGAAAAAGGAAGTGCAGAGCGTCATCGACAACGTCTATCGCCACTGCGGACAGAAGGACACGGTGATCTTCGCCGACCGTCTGATGAGCCTCGGTTTCGGCCATGCCTGCAGGGCCGGCATCTCCTTCGGCAAGGACGACCTGATCATTCCGGACGCCAAGCACGATCTGGTCGAGGCCGCTCAGGGCGAGGTGAAGGAATTCGAGCAGCAGTATCTCGACGGCCTCATCACCCAGGGCGAGAAGTACAACAAGGTGATCGACGTCTGGTCGCGCTGCACCGACACCGTCGCCGAGCGCATGATGGAGCACATGTCCAACATGGAGCCGGGCCAGCCCGTCAACTCCGTCTGGATGATGGCCCATTCCGGCGCCCGTGGTTCCGCGACGCAGATCAAGCAGCTCGCCGGCATGCGCGGCCTAATGGCCAAGCCGTCCGGTGAGATCATCGAGACGCCGATCATCTCGAACTTCAAGGAGGGCCTGACCGTCCTTGAATACTTCAACTCGACCCACGGCGCCCGCAAGGGCCTCGCCGACACCGCGCTGAAGACCGCGAACTCCGGTTACCTGACGCGCCGTCTCGTCGACGTCGCCCAGGACTGCATCATCACCGAAGAGGATTGCGGCACCGAACGCGGCATCACGGTGAAGGCTGTCGTCGAGGGCGGCGAGGTGATCGAGCCGCTGAGCGAACGGATCCTCGGACGCACATGCGCGGACGACCTGATCGCGCCGCTCGACGGCGAGAAGATCGCCGATGCCGGCACGATCATCGACGAGCCGCTGGTGGACGCTATCGAGCGGGCCGGTATCGACCAGGTGCGCCTGCGCTCGGTGCTGACCTGCGAGAGCAAGGTCGGCGTCTGTGCCAGCTGCTACGGCCGCGACCTCGCGCGCGGAACCCGCGTCAATATCGGCGAAGCGGTCGGCGTGATTGCCGCCCAGTCCATCGGCGAGCCGGGCACCCAGCTCACCATGCGGACCTTCCACATCGGCGGCGCCGCCCAGCGTGGTGCGGAACAGTCGAGCATCGAGACGTCGTTCGACGCGAAGGTGAAGGTGCTGAACCGGAACGTGGTGAAGAACTCCGACGGCGTTCTGATCGTCATGAGCAGGAACACAGAGGTCGTGCTGGCAGACGAGCAGGGCCGCGAACGTGCCCGTCACCGCATTCCGTACGGCTCGCGTCTGTTCGTCGACGACGATCAGCAGGTGAAGCCGGGCGACAAGCTGGCCGATTGGGATCCGTACACCATTCCGATCATCACCGAGAAGGAAGGCACCGCGCATTATGTCGACCTGGTCGACGGCGTCTCCATGAAGGAGGTCACCGACGAAGCGACCGGTATCGCCTCCCGCGTGGTCGTCGACTGGAAGCAGCAGGCCCGTGGCGGCGATCTGCGTCCGCGCATCACCCTGCGTGACGATGCGGGCGAAGTCATCGAACTCGCGAACGGTCTCGAGGCCCGTTACTTCATGTCGGTCGACGCGATCCTCTCTGTCGACAACGGTGCGACGGTCCGGGCCGGCGACGTGCTCGCCCGTATCCCGCGGGAATCGTCCAAGACCCGCGACATCACCGGCGGTCTGCCGCGGGTTGCGGAACTCTTCGAGGCCCGCAAGCCGAAGGATTACGCGATCATCAGCGAATCCGAAGGCCGCGTCGAATTCGGCAAGGACTACAAGACCAAGCGCCGGATCATGGTCGTCCCGCAGGAAGAGGAAAAGGAAACGGTCGAATACCTGATCCCGAAGGGCAAGCACCTCGCGGTTCAGGAAGGCGACTATGTCCAGGTCGGCGATCTGCTGATGGACGGCAACCCGGTGCCGCACGATATCCTGAACGTTCTCGGGGTCGAGGCGCTCGCCGAGTACCTCATCAACGAGATCCAGGACGTGTATCGACTGCAGGGCGTGAAGATCAACGACAAGCATATCGAAGTCATCGTCCGCCAGATGCTGCAGAAGGTCGAGATCTCCGACGCCGGCGACACGACGCTGCTGGTTGGGGAGACTATCGACCGCGACGAGTTCGACGAGGCGAACGAAAAGGCGCTTGCCGAGGATCTGCGTCCGGCGAAGGCGATTCCCATCCTGCAGGGCATCACCAAGGCCTCGCTGCAGACGCGCTCCTTCATCTCTGCCGCGTCCTTCCAGGAAACCACCCGTGTCCTCACCGAGGCGGCGGTTTCCGGCAAGAAGGACCAGCTCGAGGGCCTGAAGGAAAACGTCATCGTCGGCCGCCTGATCCCGGCCGGCACCGGCAGCGTGATGAATCGCCTGAAGCGGCTGGCCGCCGATCGCGACCGGGCGCTTGCTCCGGCGCGGGACGAAGCGCCGGCCCTCGCCGAAGAAGGCGAACAGGTCCCGGCCGCCGAGTAAGGCGAGTCGACAGGAACATCGTTCGAGTCCCGAACGGAAGCGGCGTCCGGAAACGAGTCCGGGCGCCGTTTCTCTTTTCGTCCGGAACAGCCGGATGGCGGGCCGGTCATAAAATTGCGTGACGAACGCTCAACCGGTTCGAAAATCGTCTCGGGAGGTGCCGATCTAGTACCTCCGCGCTCTGCATTGCACAGATAGGCGCTATGCGGAAAAAAGCCGAAAACTGTTCTTGACCCACAGGGGGCAGGTAAATAGTATCCGCCAGCCTTTGCAGGGCTGGTGGTGACACCGTTGTCGGAAACGGCGCGACAGGTCAGACGCAGCCTCGGCGAAATGCTGGAACTTAAATAGGTTCGCACGCGAACCCCGAAGCAGTGACGACGGTTGGCCACTAGGGCGGGGCCCTGGGGCTGATTGTTGTTTGCGCAATGTGTTTTGTAGTCGAGAGGGATCGACTGAATGCCGACGATCAACCAGCTGATTCGGCAGGGCCGTAAGGCGCCTGTCGTTCGCAATAAAGTGCCCGCGCTGGAAGCCTGCCCGCAAAAGCGTGGCGTGTGCACCCGCGTGTACACCACGACGCCGAAGAAGCCGAACTCCGCGCTGCGTAAAGTCGCGCGCGTTCGTCTGACCAATGGTTTCGAAGTGACGAGCTACATTCCGGGTGAGGGTCACAACCTTCAGGAGCACTCTGTCGTGATGATCCGCGGCGGCCGTGTGAAGGACCTTCCGGGCGTTCGTTATCACATCATTCGCGGCACGCTGGACACCCAGGGTGTCAAGGATCGCCGTCAGCGCCGTTCGAAGTACGGCGCGAAGCGTCCGAAGTAAGGAGAGACTTGGATGTCCCGACGCCATCGCGCAGAGAAACGTGAAGTTCTGCCCGACGCCAAATTCGGCGACGAGGTCGTTTCGAAGTTCATGAGCTGCCTCATGTATGACGGCAAGCGTTCGGTTGCCGAGAGCATCGTCTACGGTGCCTTCGACAAGATCGAGGCGCGCACCGGCCAGCAGCCGGTCGCCGTGTTCCACGAAGCGCTGAGCAACGTGAAGCCGCATGTCGAAGTCCGCTCCCGCCGCGTCGGTGGTGCGACCTATCAGGTGCCGGTGGAAGTCCGGACCGAACGTGCGCAGGCTCTGGCCATCCGCTGGACCATCGACGCCGCGCGCAAGCGCTCGGAAAACACCATGGTCGACCGTCTCTCCGGTGAGCTGATGGACGCCGTGAACAATCGCGGTGCTGCGGTGAAGAAGCGTGAAGACACGCACCGCATGGCCGACGCTAACAAAGCATTCTCGCACTACCGCTGGTAACCCAGGGATTTTGGACGGACGCCATGGCTAGGACTCATCCGCTCGAGAAGTATCGCAATATCGGCATCATGGCTCACATCGATGCCGGTAAGACCACGACCACGGAACGCGTGCTGTACTACACCGGCCGGTCCTACAAGATCGGTGAAGTCCACGATGGCGCCGCGACCATGGACTGGATGGAGCAGGAGCAGGAGCGGGGTATCACCATTACCTCGGCCGCCACGACCTGTTTCTGGAATGACCACCGGATCAACATCATCGATACCCCGGGCCACGTCGATTTCACCATCGAGGTCGAGCGCGCGCTTCGTGTTCTCGACGGTGCGGTCGCCGTGTTTGACTCGGTTGCCGGTGTCGAGCCGCAGTCCGAAACCGTCTGGCGCCAGGCCGACAAGTACCGCGTG
The DNA here is from genome assembly GCF_965216895.1 of Nisaea sp. Classification (GTDB taxonomy): domain Bacteria; phylum Pseudomonadota; class Alphaproteobacteria; order Thalassobaculales; family Thalassobaculaceae; genus Nisaea. Next base: position 2,181,962 of record NZ_OZ244205.1, on the reverse strand, counting down.
CCGCGGATCTGCTTCGTCAACAAGATGGACCGCATCGGTGCGGACTTCTATCGCTGTGTCGACATGATCGTGGACCGTCTCGGTGCGACTCCGCTGGTCATGCAGATGCCGCTCGGAGCCGAGTCCGACTTTGCCGGTATCGTCGACATCATGCAGATGAAGGCGATCCGCTGGCTCGATGAGTCCCTCGGAGCCGAGTTCGAGGTCATCGACATCCCGGACAACCTGAAAGAGAAGGCCGAGGAGTATCGCTCCCAGCTCATCGAGACCGCCGTCGAGATGGACGACGCCGCGATGGAAGCCTATCTCGACGGCAACGAGCCGGACGAAGCGACGCTGAAGGCCTGCATCCGCAAGGGCACCGTCACCAGCAAGTTCGTTCCGGTGCTGTGCGGTTCCGCTTTCAAGAACAAGGGCGTCCAGCCGCTGCTCGACGCGGTTGTCGATTATCTGCCGAGCCCGATGGATGTCGGCGCGGTCAAGGGTGTCGCCATGGACGGCGAAACCCCGATCGAGCGCAAGCCGTCGGACGAAGAGCCGTTTGCCGCTCTCGCCTTCAAGGTCATGAACGATCCGTTCGTCGGTTCCCTCACCTTCGTGCGTGTCTATTCCGGGATCCTTGAAACCGGTACCTCCGTCATGAATACGGTGAAGGACCAGCGCGAGCGCGTCGGTCGCATGCTGCTGATGCATTCCAACAGCCGTGAAGACATCAAGGAAGCGCGTGCCGGCGACATCGTCGCCATCGCGGGCCTGAAAAACACGACGACCGGTGACACCCTGACCGAACCGACCAAGCAGGCCATTCTGGAGCGCATGGAGTTCCCGGATCCGGTCATCGAGGTCGCCGTCGAACCGAAGACCAAGGGCGACCAGGAGAAGATGTCCAACGCCCTGCAGCGCCTCGCGGCCGAAGACCCGTCCTTCCGGGTGTCCGTCGACCACGAGAGCGGTCAGACCGTGATCAAGGGCATGGGCGAGCTCCATCTCGAGATCCTGGTCGATCGCATGAAGCGCGAATTCAAGGTTGACGCCAATGTCGGCGCGCCGCAGGTCGCCTATCGTGAAACCATCACGAAGACCGCGGAAATCGACTATACCCACAAGAAGCAGACCGGCGGTTCCGGTCAGTTCGCCCGGGTGAAGATGGTGTTCGGTCCGTCCGAGGTCGGCGAAGGCTTCGTGTTCGAGAACAAGATCGTCGGCGGCGCGGTTCCGAAGGAATACATCCCCGGCGTGCAGAAGGGCCTCGAGTCCTCCAAGGACACCGGCGTGCTCGCGGGCTTCCCGGTGATCGACTTCAAGGTCGAGCTCATCGACGGCGCCTCCCACGATGTCGACTCCAGCGTGCTGGCGTTCGAAATCGCGGCGCGGGCGGCCTTCAAGGAAGGCATGCAGAAAGCGGGTCCGAAGCTTCTCGAGCCGGTCATGAAGGTCGAGGTCGTGACCCCGGAAGATTACATGGGCGACATTATCGGCGACCTGAACAGCCGCCGTGGCCAGGTGGGTGGCATGGATCAGCGCGGCAATGCCCGCGTCATTGAAGCCATGGTACCGCTGGCCAACATGTTCGGCTATGTGAACACCTTGCGCTCGATGAGCCAGGGACGTGCGCAGTACACCATGCAGTTCGACCACTATGAGCAGGTGCCCCAGGCTGTTGCGGACGAAGTCCGCGCAAACCTGGCCTGATGCTCCGCTAGTGTCGGTAACGAAAACGAAGAACCAAAGGTACGGAGCCTAGAACCATGGCGAAGGAAAAGTTTGAGCGGAATAAGCCGCACTGCAACATTGGCACGATCGGCCACGTCGACCACGGCAAGACGTCGCTGACGGCCGCGATCACGAAGGTGCTGGCGGAGAGCGGCGGAGCCGATTTCCAGGCTTACGATCAGATCGACAAGGCGCCGGAAGAGAAGGCGCGCGGTATCACGATTTCGACGGCGCACGTTGAGTACGAGACGTCGAACCGTCACTACGCGCACGTGGACTGCCCGGGTCACGCTGACTATGTGAAGAACATGATCACGGGTGCAGCGCAGATGGACGGCGCGATCCTGGTTGTGTCGGCGGCGGACGGCCCGATGCCGCAGACCCGCGAGCACATTCTTCTGGCGCGCCAGGTCGGTGTTCCGGCGCTTGTGGTGTTCCTGAACAAGGTCGACCAGGTTGACGACGAAGAGCTTCTCGAGCTGGTGGAGCTCGAGGTTCGCGAGCTTCTGTCGTCCTACGACTTCCCGGGCGACGACATTCCGATCGTGAAGGGCTCGGCTCTTGCGGCTCTGGAAGACAGCAACGAGGAGATCGGCAAGAAGGCGATCCTCGAGCTGATGGAGCAGGTTGACGCTTACATTCCGCAGCCGGAGCGTCCGGTGGACCAGTCGTTCCTGATGCCGATCGAGGACGTGTTCTCGATCTCCGGCCGGGGCACGGTTGTGACCGGCCGCGTCGAGCGCGGCATCGTGAGCGTCGGCGACGAAATCGAGATCGTCGGCATCAAGGACACGACGAAGACGACCTGCACGGGCGTCGAGATGTTCCGCAAGCTGCTTGATCGCGGTGAGGCGGGTGACAATGTGGGCGTTCTTCTGCGCGGTACGAAGCGCGAGGATGTCGAGCGGGGTCAGGTTCTGGCGAAGCCGGGTTCGATCACGCCGCACACGAAGTTCACCTGCGAGGCGTACATCCTGACGAAGGACGAGGGCGGTCGTCACACGCCGTTCTTCTCGAACTACCGCCCGCAGTTCTACTTCCGCACGACGGACGTGACGGGGACGGTTGAGCTTCCGGAAGGCACCGAGATGGTGATGCCGGGCGACAACATCGCGATGACGGTTCAGCTGATCGCGCCGATCGCCATGGATGAAGGCCTGCGCTTCGCCATCCGCGAAGGCGGCCGCACCGTCGGCGCCGGCGTCGTCGCCAAAATCGTCGAGTAACGGTTCGTTCTTAAGGCTCGTCGAGCGAGCCGGAGATTGAAGAAAATGGACAGTCAGAATATCAGAATCCGCCTCAAGGCGTTCGATCACCGGGTCCTCGACCAGTCGACCGGCGAGATCGTGAACACGGCGAAGCGCACCGGCGCGCAGGTCAAGGGCCCGATCCCGCTGCCGACCCGTATCGAGCGTTTCACCGTTCTTCGCGGTCCGCACATCGACAAGAAGAGCCGTGAGCAATTCGAGATCCGCACCCACAAGCGGGTTCTGGACATCGTCGATCCGACTCCGCAGACGGTCGACGCTCTGATGAAGCTCGATCTCGCGTCCGGCGTTGACGTCGAAATCAAGCTCTAACGCTGAAGGAATAGATTCATGCGTTCCGGAGTAATCGCACAGAAGATGGGCATGACCCGCGTCTTCACCGAGACAGGTGATCACGTGCCGGTCACCGTCCTGAAGATGGACAACTGCCAGGTGGTGGGGGTCCGCACAGAGGAGACCGACGGTTATTCGGCGGTCCAGCTCGGCGTCGGCGCCGCCAAGGTGAAGCGCGTCAGCAAGCCGATGCGCGGCCATTTCGCCAAGGCGAAGGTCGAGCCGAAGCGCAAACTGGCCGAATTCCGCGTCAGCCCCGATGCCCTGCTCGAGGTCGGTGCCGAACTCACCGCCGACCATTTCGTTCCCGGTCAGAAGGTCGACGTCGTCGGCACCTCGATCGGTAAGGGGTTCGCCGGTGCCATGAAGCGGCACAACTTCGGCGGCCTGCGCGCCAGCCACGGTGTCTCCATCTCCCACCGCGCACATGGTTCCACGGGTAACTCCCAGGATCCGGGCCGGGTGTGGAAAGGCAAGAAGATGGCCGGTCACATGGGTGACGAGCGGGTCACGACGCAGAACCTCGAAGTGGTTCAGCTCGATGCCGATCGTGGCCTGATCCTGGTCAAGGGTTCGGTTCCGGGCGCCAAGGGCGGCTGGGTCCTGATCTCCGATGCCGTGAAGGCGAAGTTGCCGGAAAATCTTCCGTTCCCGGGTGCGGTACGCATTTCGGCGGCCGCGGTTGCAGAGGCGGAGACTGCCGCCGACGCGCCGGTCGAAGCGGAAGCGCCGGCCGACGTCGAAGCCTCGGCTGACGACAACGCCGAGAATAAGGACTGAGGGTCATGAAACTTCCTGTTACGACACTCGACAACAAGAAGTCCGGCGACATTGACGTCTCGGACTCCGTGTTCGCCGTCGAGCCGCGCCGGGATATCCTGGCCCGTGTGGTGAACTGGCAGCTGGCCAAGCGCCGCGCCGGGACCCACCAGACCAAGACGGTCTCCGACGTCAGCGGCACGACCAAGAAGCCGTTCCGGCAAAAAGGCACCGGCCGGGCCCGCGCGGGCACGCTCAGGGCGACGCAGTATCGTGGCGGCGGGATCGCGCACGGTCCGGTCTCCCGCGACCACGGCTTCGCCCTGCCGAAGAAGGTCCGCAAGCTCGGCATGCGCTCCGCGCTGTCCGCCAAGCAGGCCGAAGGCAAGCTGGTGGTGATCGACGATGCGACCGGCGAGACCAAGACCAAGGAACTGGCAAAGAAACTCGCCGCCCTCGGTTGGAAATCGGTCCTCTTTATCGGCGGTTCCGCGCTTGACGAGGGCTTTGCCCGCGCCGCGCGCAACATCCCGAATGTGGATGTGCTGCCGGAGCAGGGCGCGAACGTCTATGACATTCTCCGCCGCGACACCCTGGTCCTGACCAAGGCCGCTGTGGAAAGCCTGGAGGCTCGCCTGAAATGAGCATGCGTCCCTACAACGCCCGCCAGGTGCGGATGAGCGACGAACGTGCGTACGACATCATTGTGCGTCCGATCGTCACCGAGAAGTCGACCCTTGGCTCGCAGTTCGGCCAGGTGACCTTCGAGGTCGCCGTGGACGCTTCGAAGCCGGAGATCAAGGTCGCCGTCGAGAAGCTGTTCGACCGCAAGGTCAAGGCGGTCAACACCGTGCTCAGCAAGGGCAAGGTGAAGCGCTTCCGCGGCAAGATCGGCAAGCGGTCCGACTACAAGAAGGCGATCGTCACGTTCGAGGACGGTCAGGACATCGACGTTACGCAGGGGGTCTGATCCATGGCGTTGAAGACATTCAATCCGACGACGCCGTCCCAGCGTGAACTGGTGATCGTCGACCGCTCGGAACTCTGGAAAGGCAAGCCGGTCAAAGCTCTGACCCGCGGCCTGACCAAGTCCGGCGGACGCAACAATACGGGCCGTACCACGTCCTTCTGGCGTGGCGGCGGGCACAAGCGCAAATACCGCATCATCGACTTCAAGCGGACGAAGTACGACGTCGCAGCGACGGTCGAGCGGCTGGAATACGATCCGAACCGGACCGCGTTCATCGCGCTGATCAAGTATGACGACGGCGAACTGGCCTATATCCTGGCTCCGCAGCGTCTCAAGGCGGGTGACAAGGTCATCTCCGGCGAGCGCCAGGACATCAAGCCGGGCAACGCGATGCCGCTGAAGAACATCCCGGTCGGCACGATCGTCCACAATGTGGAGTTCAAGCCGGGCAAGGGCGGTCAGATCGCGCGTTCCGCCGGGGCATATGTGCAGATCGTCGGCCGTGACCAGGGTTATGCCCTGCTGCGCCTCACCTCCGGTGAAGTGCGCATGGTCCGCGGCGAGTGCATGGCGACTGTCGGTGCGGTTTCCAACCCGGACCAGCAGAACACCAATCTCGGCAAGGCGGGTCGCGCCCGCTGGCTTGGCAAGCGCCCGCATGTCCGCGGTGTCGTGATGAACCCGGTCGACCACCCGCATGGCGGTGGTGAAGGCCGGACCTCCGGCGGTCGTCACCCGGTGACTCCGTGGGGCAAGCCGACCAAAGGCAAGCGCACTCGCAACAACAAGAAAACCGACCGCCTGATTGTGCGTCGGCGCCGGAAGTAAGAGGAGATAGACGTTGGCACGTTCTGTTTGGAAAGGCCCGTTCGTTGACGGGTATCTCCTGAAGAAGTCCGACGCGACGCGCGCGTCCGGCCGTAACGAGGTCATCAAGACCTGGTCGCGCCGGTCGACGATTTTGCCGCAGTTCGTCGGTCTGACCTTCGGGGTTCACAACGGCCAGAAATTTGTTCCGGTACTGGTGACCGAGAACATGGTCGGACACAAACTCGGCGAATTCGCGCCGACCCGCACTTATTACGGCCATGCGGCCGATAAGAAGTCGCGGCGCTGAGGACTGGAGCAGAGACCATGGGAAAGAGTGCGGCCCAACGCAGGCTGGACGATACCGAGGCGCAAGCAGTGCTCCGCAATGTACGCGTGAGCCCGCAGAAGCTGAATGTCGTCGCGCAGATGATCCGGGGGATGGATGTGGAAAAGGCTCTCGCAGCCCTGACCTTTTCCCGCCGCCGCATCGCGAACGACGTGAAAAAGGTTCTGCAGTCCGCCATCGCGAACGCCGAAAACAATCATCAGCTCGATGTCGACCGGCTTTTCGTCAAGGAAGCCTCCGTCGGCAAGAGCATCGTCATGAAGCGCTTCCGTCCGCGGGCGCGGGGGCGTGTTGGCAAGATCATGAAGCCGTTTTCGCACCTGACAGTGGTCGTGCGCGAGCGCGGGGAGACTGAATAATGGGTCATAAAGTCAATCCGATCGGGCTTCGCCTCGGGATCAACCGGACCTGGGACTCCCGATGGTTCGCGGCCAAGGGATATGGCGATCTTCTGCACGAAGACATCCGGATCCGTCGCTTCCTGCACAAGCGCCTGGCGCAGGCCGGGATCTCCCGGATCGTCATCGAGCGTCCGGCGAAGCGCTGCCGCATTGCCATCTACACCGCTCGTCCGGGCGTCGTGATCGGCAAGAAGGGCCAGGACATCGAGAAACTCCGTCAGGAACTTTCGAAGATGGCCGGAACCGAGGTCAGCCTGAATATCCTCGAGATCCGCAAGCCGGAAATCGACGCGAAGCTGGTTGCCGACAATATCGCGCAGCAGCTTGAGCGCCGGGTTGCCTTCCGCCGGGCGATGAAGCGGGCCGTTCAGTCGGCCATGCGTCTCGGCGCCCAGGGCATCCGGATCAACTGTGCCGGCCGTCTCGGCGGCGCAGAAATCGCCCGGACCGAATGGTACCGCGAAGGCCGCGTTCCGCTGCACACGCTGCGTGCCGACATCGATTACGGCGAGTCCACCGCGCAGACCACCTACGGCGCCTGCGGCGTCAAGGTTTGGGTCTTCAAGGGGGAGATCATGGAACATGATCCGCTCGCCAGTGAAAAGCGGCTGACCGACCAGCCCGGCGCGCAGCGCTGAGCCGGCGGACAGGATAGAGGATTGAAAGATGCTTAGTCCGAAGCGCACAAAATTCCGGAAGGCCCACAAGGGGCGCATTCACGGAAACGCAAAAGGCGGCACGTCGCTGAATTTCGGTTCCTACGGTCTGAAGGCGATCACGCCGGCGCGGGTCACCGCGCGTCAGATCGAGGCGGCCCGCCGTGCGATCACCCGTCACATCCGCCGTGCCGGCCGGGTGTGGATCCGGATTTTCCCGGATGTTCCGGTGTCGTCCAAGCCGGCGGAAGTTCGTATGGGTAAGGGCAAGGGCACCCCGGAATTCTGGGTCTGCCGCGTAAAGCCCGGCCGCATCATGTTCGAGCTCGAGGGCGTTCCGCGGGAACTGGCAGAAGAAGCTTTCACGCTCGCTTCGGCCAAGCTTCCGCTCGATACGCGCTTCGTTGTCCGGCTCGGCGAATAAGGCCGGGGGAGAGAAGAACGATGGCAAGCAAGGCAGCAACCGATCTTCGCGCCAAGACGGCCGATGAGCTGAAAACCAGCCTGGTGGACCTGAAGAAGGAGGCCTTCAACCTCCGCTTCCAGCGTGCCAACGGTCAGCTGGAAAACACTGCGCGGATGCGGCAGGTGCGCCGCGAGATCGCGCGCATCAAGACGATCCTGCACGGGCAGGCCAGCGCTTAGTCGGCGCCGGATTTAGGAGACGAGAAATGCCGAGGCGAATTTTGCAGGGCACCGTAGTGAGCGACAAGGGCGAGAAATCTATCGTCGTACGTGTCGAGCGCCGCGTCATGCACCCGATCTATAAGAAGTTCATCAAGCGCTCGAAGAAGTTCGCGGCGCATGACGAACAGAATGCGTGCAAGGTCGGCGACATTGTGCGGATCCAGGAATGTGCTCCGATCTCGAAGCGCAAGAACTGGATCGTCGTCGAAGACGCCGGCGGCGAAGCTTAAGCGACGGAAGGAGTGACGACATGATTCAAATGCAGTCAAACCTCGATGTCGCTGACAATTCCGGCGCCCGCCGTGTCCAGTGCATCAAGGTTCTCGGCGGTTCCAAGCGCAAGGTCGCTGCCGTCGGTGACGTGATTGTGGTCTCCGTGAAGGAAGCAATTCCGCGGGGCCGCGTGAAGAAGGGCGAAGTGCTTCGGGCCGTGATCGTCCGGACCGCGAAAGAGATCCGTCGCAATGACGGTTCCTCGATCCGGTTCGACCGTAACGCCGCGGTGCTGATCAACAAGCAGAACGAGCCAATCGGGACCCGTATCTTTGGTCCGGTGACCCGTGAACTTCGCGCCAAGAAGTTCATGAAGATCATCTCGCTCGCACCGGAGGTGCTGTGATGGCAACGAAGTTCAAGGTGAAAAAGGGCGACAAGGTTGTCGTCACCACCGGGAAGGACAAGGGCAAGACGGGCGAAGTTCTGCGCGTCATTCCGGCTGAGAACCGGGTCCTGGTCCAGGGTGTGAACATGGTGAAGCGCCACACGCGTCCGACCCAGTTCGCCGCCGGCGGGATTATTGAGAAAGAGGCGCCGCTTCACATCTCGAATGTGGCGCACATCGACCCGAAGTCCAACGAGCCGACGCGCGTCGGGATTCGTGTTCTCGAGGATGGGCGTAAAGTCCGCTTCGCGAAACGGTCCGGCGAAGTGATCGACGCTTAAGCGCGCTCGAAAGAAGGCCAGATATGTCGCGATTGAAAGAAGTATACGAGAGCACGATCAAACCGGAGATGATCTCGGAGTTCAAATACTCGAACCCGATGAAATGTCCGAAGATCGAGAAGGTGATCGTCAACATCGGCGTTGGCGAGGCGGTGCAGGATTCCAAGAAGGTAAAAGCCGCCGTGGAAGACCTCGCCCTCATCACCGGTCAGCGTCCGATCGTCACCCGTGCGAAGAAGTCGATTGCCGGCTTCAAGCTTCGCGAGGGGATGCCGATCGGCTGCAAGGTCACCCTTCGCCGCGAGCGGATGTACGAGTTCCTGGATCGTCTGGTGAACATCGCCCTGCCGCGCGTGCGTGACTTCCGTGGTCTCAGCCCGAAGAGCTTCGACGGGCGCGGCAACTATTCGATGGGCCTGAAAGAGCAGATCGTGTTTCCGGAAATCGATTACGACAAGGTCGATTCGATCCGGGGCATGGAAATCGTCGTTGTGACGACGGCCGAAACCGACGATGAGGCGCGCGAGCTGCTGCGTCGCTTCAACTTCCCGTTCGTGAACTGATCGGGCTGGAGAAGATTCATGGCGAAGAAAAGCGCGATCGAGAAAAACCTCAACCGTCAGAAGCAGGTCCAGCGGGATACCGCGAAGCGTAAGCGCCTGAAGGCGATTATCGCTGACAAGGATCTGCCGATGGAAGAGCGGTTCAAGGCCGGTCTGAAGCTGAACGAGATGCCGCGGAATGGTGCCAAGATCCGTCTGCGCAACCGCTGCGAAGTCAGCGGTCGTCCGCGCGGTTATTACCGTAAACTCAAGATGTCCCGCATTGCCCTGCGTGATCTCGGCTCGATCGGCCAGATCCCGGGCATGGTCAAGTCTAGCTGGTAAGAGAGGAGTCTGACAGTGACGATGAGTGATCCTCTCGGGGATATGCTGACCCGGATCCGGAATGGCCAGACCGCTGGTAAGAGCGTCGTGTCCAGCCCGGCGTCGAAGCTGCGGAGCAATGTGCTCGAAGTTCTGATGCGCGAAGGTTATATTCGCGGCTATTCGAGCGCTGAAATCCGCACAGGCATCGGCGAACTGACGATTGAACTCAAGTACCATGACGGTGAGCCGGTGATCCGCGAAATCAAGCGCGTATCCCGTCCGGGCCGTCGGGTCTATTCGAAGATCAAGGACCTGCCGCGGTGCTACAACGGTCTGGGTATCCAGATCCTGTCGACCCCGCGCGGCATCCTGTCCGACAACGAGGCCCGCGCTGCCAATGTCGGCGGCGAAGTCCTCTGCCAGGTATTCTGATCGGAGCCAGGACAATGTCACGTATTGGTAAAAACCCGATCGCTCTTCCGAGCGGTGTCTCCGCCGAAATCGGCGCGGACGCCTTCTCGGCGAAGGGCCAGCTCGGCCAGCTCTTTGTCCCGCTCAGCGACGATGTCGACATTGCGATCGAGGACAATCTGGTCAAGGTGACGCCGAAGAACGAGTCCAAGCGTTCCCGTGCCATGTGGGGTACGATGCGCGCCCGCGTGCAGAACGCGGTAACGGGCGTTTCCGAAGGCTTCACGATCAATCTCGAGATCAACGGCGTCGGTTATCGTGCGGCGGTCGAGGGCAAGAACCTCGTACTGTCGCTCGGCTTCAGCCATCCGGTGACCTATCCGATTCCGGAAGGCATCACGATGAAGTGCGAAAAGCCGACATCCGTGTCGATCCATGGCGCCGACAAGCAGAGGGTTGGTCAGATCGCGGCTGAAATCCGCGGGTATCGTCCGCCGGAGCCCTTCAAGGGCAAGGGTGTCAAGTACGAGACCGAGACCATCCTCCGCAAGGAAGGCAAGAAGAAGTAAGGAACCGGGGCATGCTGAACTCAAAGAAACTCTTCCAGCGTCGCCGCGAGCGGACACGTACCGCGTTGCGGGCGAAGGCGAATGGCAAGGCCCGGCTCTCCGTGTTCCGGTCCTCCAAGAACATCTACGCGCAGGTCATCGACGATCTGAAGGGCGAGACTCTCGTGAGCGCGTCTTCCATCGAGAAGGACGTTCGCGGCTCGCTGAAAACCGGAGCCGACAAGGACGCGGCTGCGCAGATCGGAAAGCTGATCGGCGAACGTGCGGTGAGCAAGGGCGTCACCGACGTCGTGTTCGACCGCGGCGGGTACCGCTATCACGGGCGTGTCAAGGCCTTGGCCGATGCCGCGCGTGAAGCCGGACTGAAGTTCTAGAAAGGGCCGGGACATGGCACGAGGCGAAAGACGAGATCGCGACGCGCGCGACGAACCGGAACTGGTTGAAAAGCTGGTCGGTATCAACCGCGTCGCCAAGGTTGTGAAGGGCGGTCGCCGGTTTGGCTTCGCCGCTCTGGTGATTGTCGGTGACGGTCGCGGCCGGGTCGGCTACGGTGCGGGCAAGGCTCGGGAAGTGCCGGAAGCGATCCGCAAGGCGACCGAGCAGGCGAAGCGTGGCATGGTTCGCGTGCCGCTGCGTGAAGGTCGTACGCTGCACCATGACATCGGCGGTCGCTTCGGCGCCGGCCGGGTGATCCTTCGGTCGGCTCCGGCCGGTACCGGCATCATCGCGGGCGGTCCGATGCGTGCGATCTTCGAAGCGCTGGGCATGCAGGACGTGGTGGCGAAGTCCACCGGGACCTCCAACCCGCACAACATGATCAAGGCCACCTTCGAGGCGTTGAAGAACGTCCGGTCCCCGCGCGCGGTTGCGGCCAAGCGCAGCAAGAAGGTCTCCGAGATCTTCGGACGGTCCGGCGCCGACGCCGAAGCGGCTCAGGCCTAAGGACGGAGAAGAGCCATGGCGGCAACGAAGAAAAAGACGGCCGACAAGACGGTCACGGTCACCCAGATCGGCAGCCCGATCGGCCGGACCAAGGACCAGCGCCAGACGCTGGTCGGCTTGGGCCTGAACAAACTGCACCGCACGCGCACCCTGGAGGATACCCCGGCGGTTCGCGGCATGATCAGCAAGGTCGCCCATCTGGTGCGCGTCGAAGACGCGTCCTAAGGCGGCCAGGCAGAACATCAAGGCGATCCGGCCGTTGCCGGAACGAGGGCAAGAACGATGAAACTCAACGAACTTCGCGATAATCCGGGCGCGCGTCCGTCGGGCAAGCGGGTCGGCCGCGGCGCCGGTTCCGGTCTCGGCAAGACCGCGGGCAAGGGTCAGAAGGGTCAGACCTCGCGCTCCGGCGTTGCCATCAACGGCTTCGAAGGCGGCCAGATGCCGATCCACCGGCGCCTGCCGAAGCGGGGCTTCAAGAACCCGTTCCGCAAGGAATACGCGCCGGTCAATGTCGGCACGCTCCAGGCGGCGATCGACGCGGGCAAGCTCGACGCCAAGAAGACCATCGATGCCGCGGCGCTTCAGGCTGCCGGCGTTGTCGGTCGCTTGCGCGACGGCGTCCGCCTGCTTGCAACGGGCGAGCTGAAGGCCAAGGTTAAGGTGGAAGTAGCCGGCGCGTCGGCGGCCGCGATTGCGGCGGTCGAGAAGGCCGGTGGTTCCGTGACGGTTGCGGCGGCTACCGCGAAACCGGCCAAAGAAGCAGGCGACTCGACCAGCGAGTAGTCTGACATCCACCGATTGGGTTCAGCGACATGGCATCCAGCGCCGAGCAATACGCTTCATCGATCAACTTCGGGGCCTTCGCGAAAGCGACGGAACTCAAGAAACGCATCTGGTTCACACTGGGTGCGTTGATCGTTTATCGCCTCGGGACCTATATCCCGATCCCGGGCATCGATCCGGCGGTGCTGGAGCAGATCTTCTCGCAGAATGCCGGCGGCATCCTGGGCATGTTCGACATGTTCGCCGGCGGTGCGCTCGGCCGTATGACGATCTTCGCGCTGAACATCATGCCGTACATCTCCGCGGCCATTATCATGCAGCTGATGACCGCGGTGTCGCCCAGTCTCGAGACCCTGAAGAAGGAAGGCGAGAGCGGGCGCAAGAAGATCAATCAGTACACCCGTTATCTGACGGTGCTGCTTGCGACCTTCCAGGCCTACGGGATTTCCGTCGGGCTGGAATCCATGGCGGATGGTACGGCGGTCGGAAATCCCGGGTTCTTCTTCCGCGCGACGGCCGTGATCACGCTGGTGGGCGGAACCGTCTTCCTGATGTGGCTCGGCGAGCAGATCACCGCGCGCGGCGTCGGTAACGGTATCTCGCTCATCATCTTCGCCGGCATCGTGGCGGAACTGCCCTCCGCGCTCGCCGGGACGCTCGAGCTCGGCCGGACGGGCGCGCTGTCCGCCGCCGTGATCGTGCTGATCCTGGCGATGGCGGTGGCGGTGATCGCCGGCATTGTGTTCATCGAGCGCTCGCAGCGCCGGATCACGGTCCAGTATCCGAAGCGCCAGGTGGGTAACCGGATGTTCGGGGGTGAGAACTCTCACCTGCCGTTGAAGATCAACGTGTCCGGCGTGATTCCGCCGATCTTCGCCAGTTCGATCCTGCTGATGCCGGTCACGGTCGCGCAGATGACCACGGCGGGCGGCGGCGGACCGGAATGGCTGACCACCTTCACTGCGATGGTGGGGCGCGGCCAGCCCCTCTATCTGGCGGTTTTCGTTTCGCTGATCGTGTTCTTCGCGTTCTTCTATACCGCGATCGTTTTCAATCCGGCCGACACCGCGGACAATCTGCGGAAATACGGCGGTTTCGTCCCGGGAATCCGCCCGGGCAAGAACACGGCCGACTATCTCGACTATGTGCTGACCAGGCTCACGGTTCTGGGCGCCGCCTATCTCGCGGCGGTCTGCATCCTGCCGGAAATCCTGATCAGCCAGTATCAGGTACCCTTCTATTTCGGGGGAACCAGCCTGCTCATCGTCGTGACGGTGACCATGGATACTGTGGGCCAGATCCAGTCGCATCTGCTGGCGCATCAGTATGAGGGCCTGATCAAAAAATCAAAATTGAGGGGGAAACGTCGATGAATCTGATTTTGCTCGGCCCTCCGGGTGCCGGAAAGGGGACCCAGGCGAAGCGCCTGGAGGACAAGTTCAAGATCGTCCAGCTCTCCACCGGCGACATGCTGCGCGCGGCGATCGCGTCGGGCAGCGAGGTCGGCCTGAAGGCAAAGAGCATCATCGATTCCGGAGGCCTTGTCTCCGACGACATCATGGTTCAGATGATCTCCGAACGGATCGATCAGGACGACTGCAAGAACGGTTTTATCCTCGATGGCTTCCCGCGCACGGTCGCGCAGGCGGATGCCCTCGACGGCATGCTGGCCGAAAAGGGCCTGAAAATAGATCACGTGATCGAGCTCAAGGTTGACGAGGCGATCCTGTTTGACCGCATCCGGACCCGGATCGCGGAAACACCGGAAGCCGAGCGCCGCAGCGACGACAATGAAGAAACGCTGAAGAAGCGGCTCGACGTGTTCAAGGAACAGACTGCTCCGATCATTCCGTACTATGCGGACAAAGGAGCGTTGAAGACGGTGGACGGCATGGCCTCCATCGACAAGGTGAGTGCTCAGATCGACGCGATTGTGGCGGCCTGAGATTGGATTTGAGGTGCGGGTAAACCGGTTGACTCGGCAATCCGGTTGCGTATAATCCGCGCCCTCGGTTTCGGAGAAACCGTGCGTATTCGCTTGCGCGAATTTTCCGAGTTCGGTGCCTGGGTCTTCCGACCCGTATTTTTGTTGGACGCTGACAAGCGTTGTACTGAGGAGTTTGCTCGTGGCGCGCATCGCAGGCGTGAATATCCCGACGCAAAAGCGTGTCGAGATTGCTTTGACATACATTCATGGTATCGGCCGGACCACCTCCACAAAGATTTGTGAGAGCGTTGGCATCCCGCGCGAACGCCGTGTGCATGAACTGACCGAAGACGAAGTCGCGCGCCTGCGCGAGGTCATCGACCGCGACGAGGTGGTCGAGGGTGACCTGCGCCGCAAGGTGGCGATGGACATCAAGCGTCTGATGGATCTGGGCTGCTATCGCGGCCTGCGGCACCGCAAGGGCCTTCCGGTACGGGGGCAGCGGACCCACACCAACGCGCGGACCCGCAAGGGCCCGGCGAAGGCCATCGCAGGTAAGAAGAAGTAATTCGGGCGTGTCCCGACAAGCCGGAGCGGCAATTTAATGGCTAAACAACCGACCCAGGCACGCGTTAAGCGTCGCGAGCGGAAGAACATCACTTCCGGTGTCGCGCATGTGAACGCGTCCTTCAACAACACCATGATCACCATCACCGACGCCCAGGGCAACGCGATCTCCTGGTCTTCCGCCGGTGCAATGGGTTTCAAGGGTTCCCGTAAGTCCACCCCGTACGCGGCCCAGGTCGCGGCCGAGGATGCCGGCAAGAAAGCTGCCGAGCATGGCATGAAGACCCTTGAGATCGAAGTCAGCGGCCCGGGTTCGGGGCGCGAGTCCGCTTTGCGTGCGCTGCAGTCCGTCGGCTTCGCCGTGACCTCCATTCGTGATGTCACGCCGATCCCGCACAATGGCTGCCGGCCGCCGAAGCGTCGCCGGGTCTAAGGAACGGACGGCTTCGGCCGCCCGACCGATAGCGCCTTGGCCCCGAAGCAGTCGGTTTCGGGGCCGAAAGCATAAGTTAGAGGCCCGCGGGTCTCGATAGCGATGAGGTCACCCCCGTGATTCAGAAGAACTGGCAGGCTCTGATAAAGCCGAACAAGCTCGATGTGCAACCGGGTTCGGATCCCGCCCGCAAGGCAACGATCGTGGCGGAGCCGCTGGAGCGTGGATTCGGTCTGACCCTCGGCAACGCGCTTCGCCGCATCCTGCTGTCGTCCCTCCAGGGCGCGGCGGTGACCGCGGTCCAGATCGACGGTGTGCTTCACGAGTTCTCCTCCGTCGCCGGCGTCCGCGAGGACGTGACCGACATGGTGCTGAACATCAAGGCGATCGCGCTGCGCGCCCACAGCGAAGGCCCGCGCAAGATGCGCCTGAAAGCCGAGGGCCCGGGCGAAGTCACCGCGGGCATGATCGAGGCCGGCGCCGATATCGAGGTCATGAACCCCGACCTGGTGATCTGCACGCTCGACAACGGCGCCAGCCTGTCGATGGAATTCACCGTGGAGACGGGCAAGGGCTACGTTCCGGCGAGCGCCAACCGTCCGGAAGACGCGCCGATCGGCCTGATCCCGGTCGATGCGATCTTCTCTCCGGTGCGCCAGGTCACCTACAAGGTCGACAACACCCGCGTCGGTCAGGTCACTGATTATGACAAGCTGTCCGTGACCGTCGAAACCGACGGCTCGCTGACCCCGGAAGACGCGGTTGCCTATGCCGCCCGCATCCTCCAGGACCAGCTCCAGCTCTTCATCAATTTCGAAGAGCCGCAGCAGGTGGTCGAGGCCGAGGAAAAGACCGAGCTTCCGTTCAACAAGAACCTGCTCCGCAAGGTGGACGAACTGGAACTCTCCGTACGTTCCGCGAACTGCCTGAAGAACGACAACATCGTCTATATCGGCGACCTGGTTCAGAAGACCGAGCCGGAAATGCTGCGAACCCCGAATTTCGGCCGCAAGAGCCTCAACGAGATCAAAGAGGTTCTGGGTCAGATGGGCCTGGCGCTCGGCATGGATATCCCGAACTGGCCGCCGGACAACATCGAAGAGCTTGCCAAGCGGCTCGAAGAGCCGTTCTGAGCGGCCTAAAGCCGTAACGCGCAGTGCCGTGAGGCACTTGAAGATGAGAAACTGGAGTTTTCGCGATGCGACATCGTTTTAAAGGCCGCCGGTTCAACCGGTCCGCCAGCCACCGCAAAGCCATGTTCAAGAACATGGCCAATGCGCTGATCAAGCACGAGCAGATCGTCACCACCCTGCCGAAGGCGAAAGACCTGCGCAGCGTCGTGGAAAAGCTCATCACCCTCGGCAAGCGCCAGGACCTGCACGCCCGCCGTCAGGCGATGTCGCAGCTGCAGGACATGGGCATGACGCGCAAGCTGTTCGACGTCCTCGCCGAGCGCTACAAGGACCGTCAGGGCGGTTACACCCGTGTCCTGAAGGCGGGCTTCCGCTATGGCGACAGCGCCCCGATGGCCGTGATCGAACTGGTCGACCGGGACGAGGATGCCCGCGGCCAGGACTCCGGTCCGGTCCATGTCGAGGAAGAAGAGCTCGACGGCGCGATGCCGGCCGCGATCTGATCGCGCCCACGCGTTCCGACGAAAAGCGAAGGCGGCCTCCGGGCCGCCTTTCCTTTTTTCCGGGTCTCCGGCATTCGGTCAGGCGTGATCCAGCGGCGCCAGATTCGCGGCGATTTCCCAGATTTCGGCATCGTCCGGCCAGGCGGCGACGAGCTGGGTGAGTTCCTGGCTCAGCAGGTCGGCATGGGCGGCATCGTCCAGCGCGTCGGCGGTGAGCAGCAGGTTGGCGCAGGCCTTGGCATGGACCAGGGCGATCTCCTCGTCCTCCGGCCGGGCCGCCGAGAGCGCGAGGATATCGTCATAGACCTGTCTTGCCTTGCCGACATTGCCGTCCCGGCAGAAGTCCGTCATCAGGTTGAAGGCCGCCAGCGCGGCCTTGCCGACCATCGCGTCGTCGAGGGCGGCGCGGTGCTGGAGATCCCGATAGACAGCTTCCGCGGAGCTCAGGTCGTCCCTGTCGCCGAAGACCGTGACAAGGGCAAAGCCGGCATCCGCCAGGACCTCGGCAAGCTCCGGGTCCGGTGCGCGCTGTCCGACGAAGCGTGCAAGGTCGAAATAGATCTCGCGCGCTTTCTCCGGCGCCCCGGATCGCGCGAGATAGGTTGCCAGATTGTAGCTGCCGTTGGCCCGGTGCAGCATGGTATCCGGACGGCTGTTCGGCACTTCCGCGAGGGCGCAGAGGGAACGGTGCAGATGCCGGGCCTCGCGCGTGCGGCGTTCGTTGCAATGGGCGGCGATCCGGTTCGCGATCGCCTTGGCGAGGGTCGATCGCAGCAGGCGGTCGGACGGATGACGGGCCGCAATGGTGCGGATCTCCTCGAAGGTCTGGTCCGCCTCCCGGTCCTTGCCCTGGCGGGCATATTCGAGACATAGCGTGACCGAAAGCTCGCAGTAGCCGCGCCGCATGCCCGGATCGTCGGGATGCGCGCTGGCATATCGCTCGAGCCGAGTACGGACATCCCGGATGGCGGTAATTTCCTTGCGCCGGGCATGGCAGGCGGCGAGGCGCAGGGCGCCGCAGATCAGACGGTCCCGGATATCGGGCGATCCGCTATGGTCGCGGGCAAGTTCGTAGAGAGAATCGTAGCAGGCCCGGGCTTCGGCGATCTCGCGGTCGCTGTCGCCGAAATGGCAAAGCGCATCCGCTAGCTCTCCGGCTCTGGAGATCGTGGTTTTCCCGGCGTCCCGTTCGCCTGGCATGAAACCCTCCGTTCCCGGCCCGGCACGTCAGGTGCGTCCCTTTTGCCCCATGCACCGTCAGCCCATATAGGATAGCGTACATTCGACCGGTTTTTGTGACAACTAGTGGAAAAGCGACTGATGCGGGGACCTGATTCCAATCGGTTTTTCGACATTTTCATGGCCCGGATTTTCGCCCCGGCGGCGCGGGCCGCACTTGCCGGAGGGCTTGTTCTGTCGATCCTGGCCGGAGCGCCGGCGGTCGCTCAGTCCGTCAAGCAAGTGCCGTCTTCGCGTGAAGATATCCAGTATTCCTTCGCTCCTCTCGTCAGGAAGGTCGGGCCGGCGGTGGTGAATATCTATGCTCGCGCCGAGGTCACGGAGCGGCGCGCCTCGCCGCTGTTCGACGATCCTTTCTTCCGGCGTTTTTTCGGCGACGTGTTTCCGGGCGAGACCCGCAAGCGGACCGCCCAGTCCCTCGGCTCCGGAGTGATCATGCGGCCGGACGGGCTTGTCGTGACCAATGCCCATGTCATCAAGGGCGCCGACGAGATCACAGTCGTGCTCGCGGACCGGCGTGAGTTCGACGCGAAGATCCTGATCCAGGACGAGCGCACCGATCTCGCGGTGCTCAAGTTCGACACGGATGGCGAAAATCTGCCGTTTCTGGAGATTCGGGACAGTGACGAACTGGAGGTCGGCGATATCGTCCTCGCGATCGGCAACCCGTTCGGGGTCGGCCAGACCGTGACCAGCGGCATCATCTCGGCGCTCGCGCGAACCGCGCTCGGGATCACCGACTACAGCTTTTTCATCCAGACCGACGCGGCGATCAATCCCGGCAATTCCGGCGGCGCTCTGATCTCGATGGATGGAAAGCTTGTCGGGGTCAACACCGCGATCTTCAGCAATCGGCAGGGCAGCGGCGCCGGTTCTGTCGGAATCGGCTTCGCGGTGCCGTCCAACATGGTCCGCACCATTCTCGAAGGCGTGGACAAGGGTGTGATCGTCCGGCCCTGGCTCGGGGTGTCTGGGCAGACCATGACCACGGACCTTGCCGAGCAGTTCGGTCTGTCGCGCCCGATCGGGGTGGCTGTGACGGACGTCTATCCGGACGGACCCGCCGCGAATGCCGGGATCCGGGTCGGAGACATCATCCTGAAGATCTCCGGACGGGAAATCATCGATGAACAGGCGCTCCGCTACCGCGTAGCGACCCGCCCGCTCGAAAGCATCGCCGAGATCGAGATTCTGCGCCGCGGCGAACGCCTGTCCCTGGATGTCCCGATGCGACCGCCGCTCGCCCGGCCGGAACCGGATGTGCGCGACCTGCAGGGCCAGCATCCGCTGGCCGGAGCCAGAGTCGCCAACCTCTCCCCGGCCTTTGCCCTGGAGCAGGGGCTCGATGACATGGCGCGCGGGGTCGTGATCCTGAAGGTCGCGCGGCAGTCGCCGGCGGCAAGGATCGGATTGAGGCCCGGAGATGTCGTGACCGACGTCAACGGCACCAGGATCGAGCTGGTCGCCACGCTCGAGCAGGCGATGCTGGCGGGCCAGCATGCCTGGCGCATCTCGATCCGCCGCGAGGGCCAGGTGCTGACGACGGAAATCAAGGGATAGAAGGTGGCAAGCCTGTTTGAAACCGAAGCGCCGCGGCCGCTCGCCGACCGGCTCCGGCCAAAGACGCTCTCCGAAGTGGTGGGGCAGGATCACTTGCTCGGTCCGGAGGCGCCGCTTGGTCGGATGATGGCGCGCGGACGGGTGGCCTCGATCCTGCTCTGGGGGCCGCCCGGCTGCGGCAAGACGACGATCGCCCGCTTGCTGGCGGACGGCACCGACATGGAGTTCGAGCCGCTCTCCGCCGTGTTCTCCGGCGTCGCCGATCTCCGCAAGGTGTTCGACCGGGCGAAGGAGCGGCGTCAGATGGGGCGGGGCACGCTGCTCTTCATCGACGAGATCCACCGCTTCAACCGGGCCCAGCAGGACGGATTCCTGCCCTATGTCGAGGATGGCACCGTGGTGCTGGTCGGAGCGACGACGGAGAACCCCTCTTTCGAGCTCAATGCGGCGCTGCTCTCGCGCTGTCAGGTGCTTGTGCTGCGTCGGCTGGACGATGCGGCTTTCGACAAGCTGCTCGCCCGGGCTGAAGAGATCGAGGGCCGCAAGCTGCCGCTGGCCGACCAGGGGCGCGAGGCGTTGAAGGCGATGGCGGACGGCGACGGCCGCTATCTGCTGAACCTCGCGGAGGAGGTTTTCATGCTGCCGCCGGAACCTCTGCTCGACGCCGCGGCGCTCGCCCAGACCGTGCAGCACCGCGCGCCGGTCTACGACAAGAACCGGGAAGAGCACTACAACCTGATCAGTGCGCTGCATAAGTCGCTCCGCGGCTCGGATGTCGATGCGGCGCTCTACTGGCTTTCCCGCATGCTGGCCGGCGGCGAGGATCCCGGCTACATCATGCGCCGGCTGACCCGATTTGCGTCCGAGGATATCGGCATGGCGGACCCGGCGGCGCTGCCCCAGGCGCTCGCCTGCTGGGACGCTTTCGACAGGATCGGTTCGCCCGAGGGCGATCTGATGCTGGCGCAATGCGTGATCTATCTTGCCACGGCACCGAAATCCAACGCGGCCTACAAGGCCGCCGGGGCCGCGAAGCGCGCGGCCAAGGCGACCGGCTCCCTGATGCCGCCCGCAAACATCCTGAACGCGCCGACGAACCTGATGAAGGATCTCGGCTACGGCAAGAGCTATGCCTACGACCATGACGCGCCGGACGGGTTCAGCGGCGCGAACTATTTCCCCGACGGCATGCAGCGGGAACGCTTCTACAATCCGGTCGAGCGCGGCTTCGAGCGCGAGGTGCAGAAGCGTCTGGCCTATTGGGACAAGCTGCGCCGCCAGAGAGGCGGCGATGACGGCTGACGGCGGTTTCGATCTCTATCTCGGGATCGACTGGTCCGGGGCGAAGGGCGCGCGGACGAAAGGTATCCAGGTTGCGGCGGCGGACCCCGGAAACGGACTGCCGAAGGTCATGCCGAGTCCGTATAGAGACAGCGGGGTCTGGTCCCGGCAGGATGTGCTCACCTATGTCGTCGCGACGGTCTCCGCTGGACAGCGCGTGCTTGCAGGGTTCGATTTCGCCTTCTGCTATCCGTACGAGGACGAGGGGAGCTATTTCCCCGGGCTGGAGGATACGCCGGCCGGACCGAGCGAAGTCTGGGCATTGGTCGAGAAAGCCGCTGAAAAGGACCCCGAACTCTACGGCGCGGCGCTCTACCAGCGTTCCGACTTGCCCTACCGCGATTACTTCATGGCGCCGGGATGGTTCGGCGATCTGTATCGCCATCGCCAGCGCCGGACAGAGTCGGCGTCCTCGGCTGTGACAACGCCGCACCCCGTCTTCAAATGCATCGGCGCGGCGAATGTGGGCACCGGATCTCTTGCGGGAATGAGATTGCTTCACAGGCTTCGGCAGGCCGGTCCGGAAGTCCGCATCTGGCCGTTCGATCCGGAACCGGGCGGACGGCTGACAGTGGTCGAGATCTTTCCGCGGCTCTTTTTTCGCCGCGCGGGCGGTGATCCGCGCGCCTGGAGCGATCCCGCGAATCTTGCGTCCGTACTGGCACATTACGGCTCGCAGAGCGGGTCGCTGCCGCCGGTCCGGACTGAAGACGAGGCCGACGCCCTGATCTCGGCCGCTGCACTTCGCGCGCTTTCCTCCGAGCGTTCGCTCTGGCGGCAGGCGCAACATCCGGCGGCCGCGAGGGAAGGCTGGATATTCGGCGCCGCTTGGGATAGCAAGCGCGGATGAAAATGCTCATGGCCATAGCGCTCGGCGGAGCGTGCGGTGCGCTTGCCCGCCACAAGGTGGGCTCTTTCGCCATGCACTGGCTCGGCCTGGGTTTTCCCTACGGAACGCTCACGGTGAATGTCACGGGGTCCTTTCTGCTGGGACTCCTCGCCGGGGGGCTCGCCTTCAGGTTCAGTTTGCCGCTTGAGGCCCGCGCTTTCCTGCTGGTCGGCTTCTGCGGGTCCTTCACCACCTTCTCGGCATTTGCGCTCGATTTCGCCCACTTGACGACACGCGGAAACCTGATGCTCGGAGGGATATATGTCGCGGTTTCGGTGGCGGGAGCCATTCTGGCGATGTTCGCCGGTCTCGCCGTGATGAGGGCAATTTTCGCATGAGCGGTGTCAGGACGGTCCCGGTCAAGGCCGACGAAGCGGAGATGCGGGTCGACCGCTGGTTCAAGAAACATTATCCGGGGCTCGGGCACGGGCGGCTCGAGAAACTGCTGCGCAAGGGAGAGATCCGGGTCGACGGCAAACGGGCGAAGGCGAACCAGCGTCTGGAAACCGGCCAGGAGGTCCGGGTGCCGCCGATGGGCGAAGCCGAGACCGCGGTACCGGCGGCAGACAGACGGTCGAGGAAAGTGCCGGAACCGGACGCGGCGCTCGCCGAGGATCTGCGCCGGCGCATCCTTTTCATGGACGACGATGTCATCGCGCTCGACAAGCCGGCCGGTCTCGCGACCCAGGGCGGTACCGGACAGACGATCCATCTCGACGCGATGCTGGACGCGCTGCGCTTTGACAAGCCCGAGCGGCCGAAGCTGGTGCACCGGCTCGACAAGGATACGTCCGGCGCGCTGCTGATCGCACGCTCGGCGGCCGCCGCGCGCTGGCTCACGGCCGCCTTCCGCGCCAAGACCGCGCGCAAGATCTACTGGGCGCTGGTGGTCGGCGAGGTGAAGCCGAAGGCCGCCCGCATCGACCTTCCGATCGCAAAACTCCCGGGCAAGGCCGGGGAAAAGATGGCGGTGGATTTCGAGGAGGGCAAGAAGGCACAGACCGACTACGAGGTGGTCGAGCAGCTTGCCAAGCGGGTCGCCTGGGTCGCCCTCAGCCCGGTCACCGGGCGCACCCATCAGCTCCGTGTTCACATGATGGAGCGCCGCGCGCCGATCGTTGGCGACGGAAAGTATGGCGGGCAGGAGGCGTTCCTCGTCGCCGAGGGGCTCTCCCGGAAGCTGCATCTGCATGCGCGGGAGGTCGAGGTCACGCGTCCCAACGGGTCGCTCTTGCGGGTTACCGCGCCACTGCCGGAGCACATGCTGAAGGCCTGGGAGTTCTTCGGTTTCGACCCGGAGGGCGGGGCCGACGCGCTGCGCGAGGAGGTCTAGATGGCGGCAGGCGATCCCCTGCGGCTCGTGGTCTTCGACATGGACGGAACCCTGATCGACAGCCAACACCATATTGTCGCCTCAATGACCCGTGCATTCTCTGATCACGGTTTCGCTGCCCCGGACCCTGCATCGATGCGGGCCGGTGTGGGATTGCCGCTCGAGACCATTTTCCGATCCCTGCTGCCGGGCCATGAACCGGGTGTCTACGAGCGGCTGGTCGTGGCCTACCGGGAGGATCACCGCGACAAGCTGGATCGGGGCCAGCGGCACGAACCGTTGATGCCCGGCGCCCGGGAGGTGATCGAGCGATTGGATGCGGCCGGATATCTGATCGCTCTCGCGACGGGGAAGGGAACCAGAGGCGCCCGTCACGCGTTGGAGGTGCATGGCTTGATCGATTATTTCGTCAGTATCCAGACAGCGAACACGGCGCCGGGAAAACCGCATCCCGGCATGCTTCTTCAGGCAATGGACGAGGCCGGTGTCGAGGCGCGCGACACGATCATGGTCGGCGACACGGTGTATGACCTCGAACTGGCGCGCAATGCGGCGGTGGCTTCTGTCGGCGTGACCTGGGGGTATCACGAGCGGGACGCGCTCTGTTCTTATGGAGCGGGCGCAGTGATCGACCATTTCGACGAGCTCGATGCGGCAGTCGAGCGGCTCTTGGAGAACAAGTAGGAGCGGCGTGATGCGCTTTCTGAAATATGGCCTCCTCGGCCTTCTGGCGCTTGTCTTCGTCGCAGTTGCCGGCGCCGCGATATTCGTCCTCAGGCTCGACTCCGAGGATGTGAAAACGCTTGTCGCCGAACAGGTCGAGAAGGCGACGGGGCGCTCATTGACGATTGCGGGCCCGCTCAGCTACGAGTTGTCCTGGACCCCGAAATTCCGTCTCGAGGATGTAAGTTTCCGGAATGCCGGCTGGGCCGAGACACCCGAAATGGTCAGCATCGGGATACTCGAGGCCAATCTCGACCTGAACCGGATATTCGACGGGATCGTCATCGTCGAGAGCTTGTTCATCGAGCATGCCAGCCTGAATCTCGAGCGCGACGCCGGTGGGCGCGCGAACTGGGCGTTTCCCGGTATCGAGGCTGCCGAGGACGAGGGGCCAATATCCCCGGGCGGACGCGGCGGTGTGTTCCCCGTATTCGAAAGCCTGACGCTGATCGATGTGGAGCTTGTCTATAACGACAGGCCCGGAGGGGTTCGGCATCGGGTCGATATCGCGTCGATCGATCTCGATGCGCCGGATCTCGAAAATCCCGTCGACGCGATCGTGGACCTGTCGGTCAACGGAAAGCGGATCGCGCTGTCCGGAAAACTGCCGCCCGCCGTGGCGCTCGGAAATGCGAGCGCTCCGCAGCCGTTCGATATCTCCGGCGAAGCCATGGGCGAGCCGTTCAAGGTCTCCGGCAAGCTTCTGTTCGCCTATGAGGACGGGGTCCCCGTGAACATCGCGCTTCAGGATTTGAAGGTTGCGGCGCTGTCTTCCGATCTTTCCGGTGAGTTCAAGTTCGACAGCTCCGGGAAAGTTCCCCGGATCTCCGCGACGCTGAAATCCGAGGTGATCGATCTGCGTCCGCTCGAGGCAGTGACCAGAGGCGCAGGCCAGCGCGGCGCGCAGGAGGACTCCTCCGGCGATCCTCGCGATATGCTCGACGAGCGCGTGCCGGCCGAATGGCTGGATGCCGCCGATGTCGCTCTTTCCCTGAACGTGAAGAACCTCAGAAGCTCGGCGGCGGATGTCTCGGATATCATCCTGACGGCGGAGATGCGGGACGGGAAACTCAGCATCGTGCCGTTCTGGGCGGTTTATGCGGGCTCGCCGTTCCGGCTCGAGGCGGATATCGCGCGGGAGGGAGGCGGTCTTTCCGGACGTGCGGGCCTTTCGATAAAGGGCGCGGATTTCGATCGACTCCTCGGCACGGCCGTCGATGCGCGCGGTCTGGAGGCAGGCGGGGATCTCGCCCTGCAAATTCAGACCTCCGGCACCCGGATGGGCGAACTGATCGCCGGTGCGACGGTGAAAGGCGACATGGCAATCCCGGTGGTCCGGTACAGGGACCCGGAAGGTCCCCAGGCCGGCCGTGATTTCTCGATCTCGAAATTCTCAATCGACCTGGACATCGCCGGTACGAACCCCGAATCCACTCTTAGACTGTTCGAGAATGCCGGCGATTTCGGGCTGGATACGCCGCTCAAGCAACTTGCTCTGAAGGGGCTCGAGGGCGAGGCTCATATCCGTGCGGCCGAAGTGATCGCGGCTCAGGACAAGGTGGAGCAGGTCGACATAGCCGTGACCCTGAGCGACGAGGTCCTCTCCTTTTCGATCCCGGAGATTATTCTCGCTGGAGCGCGTCTGCAGGCCTCTACCCGCATCGAACCGTCGGAAGACGAGAAGCTCCGGCTCTCCTCCCGCATTCTGTGGAACGGTGCGGACCTGTCCATGGCAACGCGACGTTTCGACATCGATGGCCGGGTCTCAGGACGGGCCGACATCGATGTCGATCTCATCGGGGAAGGGCGCACGATCGCTGCGGTCCTTTCCGGCATTGACGGAAAATTCGGTCTGGATATGACCGGAGTGAGCTATCTGCCGACGAACGCCGGGGCGGCCGAGAGAGTCGAGATCGAAACCCTCTCGCTCAAGGCGGAGTCGATGGAGGATCCGTTTGCCGGCCGGATCAAAGGCAGCTTTGGCGCGGAAGAGGTCGACATCTCCGGCCGGTTTCCGTCGATCAAGGCGCTGGTCCAGGAAGGCCAGGCACTGCCGTTCGACGTGACCGGCCGGGTTTCCGGGGAGAGCGTCGCAGTCAAGGGACAGCTCACGCTGGTCCAGGTCGACGACCGGTTCACCAGCTTCACCCTCTCGGGGCTCGACGCGAAAATCGGTCAGTCCGACATGACCGGATCGTTCAAGCTGGGCCTCGAAGGCAGCCGTCCGAAGTTCGATATCGTCCTGAAGAGTAACCGGCTCGATCTCGAGCCCTATCTCGATGACCGGATCGCGGCGAACCGCGAGCATTCCACGCCGGCCGGAGGAGCGCCCGGAAACAATGACGAACTACTCGACAAGCCGTTCCCGATCGAGGTTTTGGACCTGGCGGACGGGTCTCTGGACCTGATGGCGGCGGAACTTCGATTGCCCGGCATGAATGCGAGAAATCTCGATCTCAAGGCGAGGCTTCAGGATCGCGTGCTGACGGTCTTTCCCTCTGAAGGAGTCTTCAACGAGGGCCTGGCGAAGTTTCAAGCAAGGATCGATGGAAGCAAGGCACCGGTGGCCGATATTTCGCTCGACGGGACATGGACCGAGGCCCATTTCGGCAATGTGCTACGGGAGTATTTCGACAGCGACGTGATCAGCGGCTACGGCAATGCCTCGGTCGCGCTGACAGCGACCGGCCGGACGCCGCGCGAGACGATGGACACGGTTGGCGGGCATGCCGCGATCTATATGAAGGACGGGAAGATCTCGAACACTTACTGGGAGCTGATCGCCGCCGATCTGGTGACCAGCCTGCTGCCGTTCGTCGGCAGGACCGCAGAGAAGGAAGGCGCGCTCAACTGCATGGCGTCGCGGTTCGACATCAAGGACGGAACTGCCGATTCGACCGTGTTTCTGGTCGACAGTTCCCGGGTGACGGTTGGTGGTGACGGGACCGTGAACCTGCGGGACGAAACGGTCGATTTCATCCTTCACCCGAAGCCGAAGGACTTCAGCTTCGTCAGCCTCGCGACCCCGATCCGGATCAATGGCGCTTTCACCAATCCGACGATCCTGCCGGACGCGGTCGGCCTGGCGAAGACAGCTGCCATCGGGGCCGGTTCGGTGGCCATGACCGCGATCAATCCCTTCGCCCTGGTGCTGCCGCTGGTCTCGGTCGGATCCAGCGGCGATCCATGTCCCGCCGCCATTGCCTTGGCGGAAGGCAAGAGCCCGGAAGAAGCGGCAAAAGCCGGCGCGGAGTCCGACACGTCGGCCGGTGAGAAAAAGGGCGCGGCCTCAAAGCCCGCCGACGAGGTCATGAAACTTCCCTCGAAGGCAGTCGACGGTATCTTCGGCGGGATCAAGAAGCTTCTGGAGTAACGCGTGAAACGTTTCTACAAGACCGCGACCGTCGGTCCGGCGGACGGTGGCTATCAGGTGCAGCTCGACGGGCGGCCGATCCGAACCCCGGCCAAGGCACCGCTTCTGCTGCCGGTCGAGGGACTGGCCGCGGAGATCGCGGCCGAATGGGACGCCCAGGGCGAGACGATCGAACCGGCAACCATGCCTTTCATGTCGCTTGCCTCGACCGGGATCGACCGGGTGACACCACAGCGCGACGCCGTGATCGACCAGATCGCGGCCTATGGCGGTTCCGACCTTGTTTGCTACCGCGCGGAAGCGCCGGCGGACCTGGCGGAGCGGCAGAGAGCCTCGTGGCAGCCTTTGCTCGACTGGGCGGAGGGGCGATTCGACGCCCGGTTGACGGTGACCGCCGGGATCATGCCGGCGGTACAGCCGGAGCCGGCTTTGCGGGCGCTCCGCCTCGGTGTCGCGGGCTATGATGATTTCGTGCTCTCCGGCCTTTATCAGCTCACCACCGGGTTCGGCTCTCTTGTCATCGCCCTCGCGGTGGCGGAAGGCAGGGTCGATCCGGCGAAAGGCGTCGAACTCGCCTTGCTCGACGAGCTCTTTCAGGTCGAGCGGTGGGGCGAGGATTCCGAGGCCGCGGCGCGGCGCGAGGCGCTCGCCCGTGACATGGAAAATGCCGGGCGGTTCATCGCCATGTGCCGGGTTTGACGCGCTGCACAAGCTGGGCCTATCGTTGCGCGTTCAGGGGAGAAGACGCATATGCAGGACATCATTCAGCGGCTCGAGGAAATGCGCGACGGCGCGCGCATGGGCGGCGGCGAGAAGCGGGTCAAGGCGCAGCATGCCAAGGGCAAGCTGACCGCGCGGGAGCGGATCGAGATCCTGCTCGATGAAGGCTCGTTCGAGGAATGGGACATGTTCGTCGAGCACCGCTGCACCGATTTCGGCATGGCCGAGAACAAGGTGCCGGGCGACGGCGTGGTGACCGGCTACGGCACCGTCAATGGCCGCATGATCTTCGTCTTCAGCCAGGATTTCACCGTATTCGGCGGATCGCTGTCCGAGGCCCATGCGGAAAAGATCTGCAAGCTGATGGATCAGGCGATGAAGGTCGGCGCTCCGGTGATCGGCCTCAATGACAGCGGCGGCGCCAGGATCCAGGAAGGCGTCGCCTCCCTCGGCGGTTATGCCGAGGTGTTCCAGCGCAATGTGCTCGCTTCCGGCGTGGTGCCGCAGATCTCCATGATCATGGGCCCCTGCGCCGGCGGCGCGGTCTATTCGCCGGCCATGACCGATTTCATCTTCATGGTGAAGGACAGCTCCTACATGTTCGTCACCGGCCCGGATGTGGTGAAGACGGTGACCCACGAGACCGTGACCCAGGAGGAACTGGGCGGTGCGGTCACCCACTCGACCAAGTCCGGCGTGGCGGATCTCGCGTTCGAGAACGACGTCGAGGCGTTGCTGCAGCTCCGCCGCTTCATCGACTTCCTGCCGGCGAACAACCGCGAGAAGCCGCCGGTCCGGCCGACCTCGGACGTGATGGACCGTCCGGAAATGTCGCTCGACACGCTGGTGCCGAGCAATCCGAACAAGCCCTATGACATGAAGGAGCTGATCGAGAAGGTCGTCGACGAGGGCGATTTCTTCGAGATCCAGCCGAATTTCGCGGGCAATATCCTGATCGGTTTCGCCCGCATGATGGGCTCGACCGTAGGAATTGTCGCCAACCAGCCGATGGTGCTGGCCGGCTGCCTCGACATCGAGAGCTCGAAGAAGGCGGCGCGTTTCGTGCGCTTCTGCGACTGCTTCAATATCCCGATCGTCACCTTCGTCGACGTGCCGGGGTTCCTGCCGGGCACCTCTCAGGAATATAACGGCATCATCAAGCATGGCGCCAAACTGCTCTACGCTTATGCCGAGGCCACGGTGCCGAAGATCACCTTGATCACACGCAAGGCCTATGGCGGCGCCTATGACGTCATGAGCTCGAAACATCTGCGCGGCGACCTCAACTTCGCCTGGCCGACGGCGGAGATTGCGGTGATGGGACCGAAAGGCGCGGTGGAGATCATCTTCCGCGGCGACCTCGGCGACGAGGAGAAGATCGCCGAGCGCACAGAGGAATATCGCCACAAGTTCGCCAATCCCTTCGTTGCCGGTGCGCGCGGCTATATCGACGACGTCATCATGCCACACAACACGCGGCGCCGGATCTGCCGGGGGCTATCGATGCTGAAGAACAAGCAGCTCGAGAATCCCTGGAAGAAGCACGACAACATCCCGCTCTAGAGAGTACCGGACATGCGAGTGGTCTACACGGAGGGACATGCGGCGCACGCCCCGAAACGCTTCATCATGCGCGGCGCGATCGGCAAAAGCCCCGAGAAGCCCGCACGGGCGGAAATCCTGTTCAAGGCGGCAACGGAAGCCGGGCACGAGACGGTGCCGGCGAAGGCGCACGGGGTCGGGCCGGTGGCCCGGATCCACGATGAAGGTTATCTAGATTTTCTTGAGAATGGTTGGGCGCGCTGGTGTGAGCTGCCCGACCATGCGGACGAGATCGTGCCGAACGTGCATTCCGGCCGCAACATGTCCCAGCCCCCGCGGCATATCGTGGCCCAGGCGGGCCATTACCAGGCGGATACGGCCTGCCCGATCGGCCCCGGCACCTGGGAGGGTGCGCTTGCCTCCTCCGACGTTGCGGTGACCGCAGCGGATTTCCTGGCGGACGATCTCGATGCAGGCAATCGGCGAGCCTACCTCTACGCGCTCTGCCGTCCGCCGGGGCACCATGCCTATGCCGACCAGGCGGGCGGCTTCTGCTTCCTCAACAACTCCGCCATCGCCGCCCAGCGCCTGCGCGACCGCGGCGCGGCCAAGGTCGCGATCCTCGATGTGGACGTGCATCACGGCAACGGCACGCAGGGCATTTTCTACGCGCGCGGCGATGTGCTGACCGTCTCCCTGCACGGCGATCCGGCGGAATATTACCCCTTCTTCACCGGCTTCGCGCACGAGACGGGGGAGGGCGACGGCGCGGGCGCCAACGTCAATTACCCGCTCCCCCGCGGCACCGGCGACGATGCCTATCTGGAGGTCCTCGGAGACGCGCTGGAAACGGTAGCGAGCTTCAAGCCGGACGCTTTGGTCGTCGCTCTCGGCCTCGACGCCTCCGAGGCCGACCCGCTGGCCTACTGCAAGATCACGACGGACGGCTTCCGGCGCATGGGACAGGCAATCTCGGAGGCCGGACAGCCGAGCCTGCTGGTGCAGGAGGGCGGCTACATCTCGGACCAGCTCGGCGCCAACCTCGCGGCGTTTCTGGGCGGTTTCGAGGGGGCCCGGAGCTAGGAGATCGGCCCCGCCCGGATCTCGCGGAGCAGCTTTCGCCGGATCGCCTTCACATAGTCCTCGTAATCGTCTGCGGTGATCACGAAGGCGCCGGGGCCGGTGATGACGTATTCCTCGAAATAGCCGCCGAGATCGAGCACCTGGTTCTGGATCGCGAGGCCGTTGACGATTACCCCGGCATCTCTCGCGAACTCGCGCCCGTCGCGCATGGTGCGACCGGAATTGTTGAAGCCGTCGCCGGATATGTCGATGACCTGCCGCTGGCCGGCATAGCTGTTCGTGGTGAAGAGGGGGACCGCGTAGAAAATCGCCGCCGAGAGGGAGGTCGCGCCGGTCTCCACGATCCGGGGCGAGTCGGCGATTTCGGCCGCCAGGGCGTTGGCGCTCTCCGGGCTGTCGATCAGGCGCCAGGGAATGCTGACCGCTTGCCGGTCGACGCTGGACCATTCGACCAGGGAAACCGCGATGGCCTGGAAGGCGCCGCCCTCGATCGCGGCCTGCACTTCGGGATCGCCGAAGGCGAGGGCGAGGCCGCGGAGCTGCAGGTCGAACTCGAAGCGGTCGACGCTGGCCGAGGAGTCGAGCGCGAGGACGAGTTCCAGGTCGACGGGATGGTCGGTTTGCGCAATGGAGGACGGGGCGAGCAGCAGGAGACAGAGGCCCAGAACCGTTTTCAGTATCCGCAAGCTCTCACCTTCATGCTTCGTTTCCGCAACCTGCCTCAGGGATGCGGCAGGAGCGAGGCCTCTTTCCATGATGGGTCAAGGCTCGGTCCGACTGCAACGGGCACGTCGCGCAGCTCACGGAACAGTTTGCGGAAAATCGCGTTCCGGTAGTCCACGTAGTCCTTTGCCGTTTCGGCAAAGGCCCGGTCGCCGCCGATCACCCGGTCCTGAAAATAGATGTCGAGATGGGGGAATTCGTTGCGGATGGCGAGGCCGTTGATGGTGATGCCGCGGGCCAGCACCTGGGCCCGCGCGACGTGAAGGTCGAGACCCTGGTTGTTCTCGCCGTCCGCCGACATGTCGATCACCCGGCGGTAGCCCTCCATGCCGTTGCCGTTAAAGGTTTCGGCGGCGAACAGTAGCGCATTTGCGATCGAGGTGGCGCCGGTTCCGATGGTGCGGGGCATGGCGGCGATCTCGTCCGCGATCCTGTCGGCGTCGGTCGGACCGGCTAGCAGCCGCCACGGGACCGCCACGTTCTGGAAGCGGTCGCTGGACCATTGGATCACCGAGATCCCGATCGCCCCCTCGACCCCACCCTGGATCGCCTCTTGGATCATCGGGTCGCGGAAGGCATTCGCCATGCCGGCGACCTGAAGGGAGAACTCTTCGTCATCGACGCTGGAGGAGCAGTCGATCGCCAGGACCAGTTCGATATCGACCGGGATCTCGGCCCGTCCCGTGGCCGGGGCGACGGTCAGGAGGCAGAGCACGGCAAGGACGAGGCGCAGCATGGTTCACCAAGGCTGTTTCTGTCGGGTCCCCATCCTTGCAGGACATTGTGAAGAATCCGTGTCTGCCGGCGGCTAATGTGACGGAACCGCTTCGCTTTCTTCCCAGTCGGGTTCCTCGTCGTCCCGGAACTCGTCGAAATAGGGATCGGAGAAGTCGTCGCCGTCGAGCGGATAGACCACTTCCGGGCGGTAGATCGGTCCGTCCCGGTTCAGAAAGCTGCGGTAGAGCGTGAAAGACCCGACCGGGAAAGGCGCGACGCGGAACGGGCTCGCCTCGCAGATCAGGCTGTTCACCCGGTCGAGCGGTGCATCTCTGAAGCGCGCCAGCGTGATATGCGGCTTGAACTTGCGGGTCTCACGCGCCGCGCCGACCGAATCGAGCGCGGTGTCGATCTTGCGTTGCAGGTGAGAAAGCTCGTCGCTGGCGGGAGTCCGGGCCCAGAGTGCCCGAACCTTGCCCTTGGTCTCGAAGCAGCCGAAGCCGTCGATCTCGAGGTCGAAACCGGGCTCGCGGATCCGGTCCAGCCGTTCCACGATATCGTCCATCGCCCGGTTGTCGACCTCACCGATGAAGCGGAGCGTCAGGTGAAAGTTCTCCTCGGCGACCCAGCGGGCTCCCGGAAAACCGCGCCGCAGACCTGTCAGGGCGGACCTGACATGCTCGGGCAGCGCGAGCGCGACGAACAACCTGTTCATACAAGCTGCGTATCACGCTCGCGTTTCCTGTCAAGGACAGGGCATGCAGTAGAGGTGATGGATGCGCTCGATCTCCTCCAGGAGATCGTCCGGAAGGGTCATATCCCACGTATCGATATTGCTTTTCAGCTGTTCCATCGTGGTCGCCCCGATAATGTTCGAGGTGGTGAACCGGCGGGTGTTGACGAAGGCGTTGGCAAGGTCCGCAGGCGCGAATCCGAACTCTCGGGCGAGCTCGGCATAGGCGATGGTGGCGGGCTCCGCGTTCGGCGTCGAATAGCGGGAGAAATTGCCCGGGAACATGGTCATCCGGGCGCCGGCCGGCTTTGCGCCGTCGAGATACTTGCCGCTGAGGACGCCGCCGGCGATGGGCGAATAGGCGAGCAGGCCGCAGTTCTCGCGGATCGCCACTTCCGCCAGCCCGACCTCGAAGCTCCGGTTCAGCAGGTTGTAGGGATTCTGGATCGAGACCACCCGCGGCAGCCCCATCGTCTCCGCGAGCGAGACGCATTTCATCGCACCCCAGGGTGTCTCGTTGGAAAGCCCGACATGACGGATCTTGCCTTGCTTGACGAGGTCCGCGAGCACGCCGAGGCTTTCCTCCAGCGGCGTCCAGGCCTCGTCCTCGACATGGGTGTAGCCGAGCTTGCCGAAACTGTTCACGCTGCGCTCCGGCCAGTGCAGCTGGTAGAGGTCGATATAGTCCGTCTGCAGCCGCTTCAGGCTGTCTTCGACCGCCTGCGTGAGGTGCGCACGGTCGAATCTCGGCTTGCCGTCGCGGATATGGGCGAAGCGTTCGCCCGGTCCCACCGCCTTGGTCGCAAGGATCACCTTGTCGCGCTTGCCGCTGGCCTTGAACCAGGTGCCGATGACCTCTTCGGTGCGGCCGTAGGTCTCGGCCCGCGGCGGTACGGAATACATCTCCGCCGTATCGAAGAAGTTGACGCCGCGCTCCAGCGCGTAGTCCATCTGATCGTGACCTTCGGCCTCGGTGTTCTGTTCGCCGTAGGTCATGGTGCCGAGGCAGATCACACTGACGCGCAGGTCCGTTCGTCCAAGCGGGCGGTATTCCATCGATTGATCTCTTCCATTGATTTCAGGCGGGCGGGACGGGCCCGGAAGAGGCGGAGTTTAGTCGGGGTCTCCGTCGGGGATCAACGGGCAGCTGTTTCGCTCCGCGCAATGAGTGCTTTCACCTGCGGGAGAATGCGCTCGACGATCACGGACACGCCTTTCGAGGTCGGATGGATGCCATCCGCCTGGTTGAGCGCGGGATCGCCGGCGACACCGTCTAGGAAGAAGGGATAGAACAGCGCCCCGTGCTGCTCCGCCAGGTCGCGGAACACGGCCTCGAATTCCACGCCGTATTCCCGGCCGAGATTGGGCGGAGCGAGCATGCCCGCGAGGAGCACCGGCAGACCGCGTTCTCCGAGCGTGGTGAGGATCGCGTCGAGATTGCGCCGTGTCTCCGCCGGGTCGAGGCCGCGCAAGCCGTCATTGGCGCCGAGCTCCAGGATCACGGCATGCGGATCGGAGGCGAGGGCCCAGTCGAGCCGCGCGCGGCCGCCGGCACTGGTATCGCCGGAAACCCCGGCATTCGTCACCTCGACCTGCAGTCCCTCGGCTGCGAGGGCGCGCTGGAGCTGGTCGGGAAAGCTTTCGCCCGGGGGCAGGCCGTAGCCGGCCATCAGGCTGTCGCCAAGCCCGAGAATGCGGGTTTCGGCATCCGCCGGCCCGGTCGCCGCGTAGAAGTAAGCAAGAAGCGCCGCAAATGCGAGGAGCGACGCGCGAACGGTTCGGTATGCGGCGTTGCAATACGCATTGCCGTCCCCATATGCCCGGGACGCGCCCTTTCCCGGTATATTCGGCGATCCATGCCTGCTTTGCCGACGGATTATAGAAGAGGAACTCATGTCACTGATCCGGTTGTCCGACCTGCACCTTAACCTGAGAAGCGGGGCGGGCGAGGTCAATATCCTGCGCGGTATCGATCTCGACGTGAGCGACAGCGAGACCGTCAGCATCGTCGGTCCGTCCGGTGCCGGGAAATCCACCCTGATGATGGTGATGGGCGGGCTGGAGCAGGCGAGTTCCGGGTCCGTCACTGTCGCCGGTCACGACCTTTCGAAGATGAACGAGGATGCGCTCGCCGAGTTCCGTCGCGATACGGTCGGGATCGTGTTCCAGGCCTTCCGGCTGGTGCCGACGATGACAGCGCTGGAGAATGTGGCCATACCGCTCGAACTTGCCGGGCATCCGGAGGCCTTCGCACTCGCCGGGGAGAGCCTCGATCGGGTAGGACTGGGCCACCGGGTGACGCACTACCCGGACCAGCTCTCCGGCGGCGAGCAGCAGCGCGTGGCGATCGCCCGCGCCTTCGTCACCCGTCCGAAACTGTTGCTGGCGGACGAGCCGACCGGGAATCTCGATGGCGCCACGGGCGACCGGATTATGGAACTGCTTTTCGAGTTGAGCGAGCGACACGGCACTACCCTGGTGCTGATCACTCATGACATGGCGCTTGCCGAGCACTCCTCCCGGGTCATCTCGATGGCCGACGGCAAGATCGTCGAGGACACCGGCCCGCGTCCCGTGCGTGCCGTCGCGGAGACCGCCAAGACGGCGGGCAAGCGGCAGAGCGCCTGATGGAAAACCTGTCCATCGCTCTCAAGATCGCGCGGCGCGAATTGCGTGGCAGCGCCTCCTCCTTCCGGGTCTTCCTTGCCTGTCTCGCCCTCGGCGTCGCCGCCATGGCCGGCGTCGGCTCCGTCTCCTTCGCCATGATGGCGGGTGTGGAGCGGGATGCGCGGGAGATTCTCGGCGGCGATGTCGATATCCGCTTCAGCCATCGCGAGGCGACGCAGGAACAAGAGGCCTGGTTCCGCCAGTCCGGCCGCGTCGCGGAAACGGTGGAAATGCGTGCCATGGCGCGCAAATCCGACGGTGACCGCCGGACCCTGGTTGAACTCAAAGGTGTCAGCGACACCTATCCGTTGTTCGGCGCCATGGATCTCCGGAACGGCGGTGCGATCCAGGAGGTCCTCGCCGCGCGCGGCGGCGTCTTCGGCGCGGTCATCGACAGCTCGCTCGCGGCGCGGCTGGAACTGGCGCCGGGTGACCGCCTGAGGATCGGCGAGGCCGAAGTAGAGGTCCGTGACATCATCGTCAAGGAACCCGACCGGGCCGTCAGTTTCGCGTCCTTCGGGCCGCGCGTGATGATCTCCACGGCCGCCCTCCCGGAGACCGGACTGGTCCAGCGCGGCAGTCTGATCCGTTTCCATTACCGCATCGCGCTCGAATCGGACGTTGCCGGAGCGGACTGGATCGAACGGACAAACGCGAAATTCCCCGATGCCGGCTGGCGAATCCGCGGTGTCGACCGGGCGGCGCCCGGCTTCGACCGTTTCATTTCACGCGTGACGCAGTTTCTCACCCTCGTCGGGTTGACGGCGCTCCTGGTTGGCGGAGTCGGCATCGCCAACGCGGTGCGCAGCTTTCTCGACCGCCGGATGGCGACCATCGCCACGCTGAAATGTCTCGGCGCCTCGACCTCGACGGTTTTCACTGCCTATTTCATCCAGATCATGGCCGTGGCCTCGGTCGGTATCGGCATCGGTCTCCTGTTCGGCGCGGTGGCGCCGCTGATCGCCGGCAGGCTGGTCTCCGGCATGCTGCCGTTCGAGGTTCCGGGCGGGATCTACTGGGGGCCGCTCCTCGGCGCCGGCGCGTTCGGCTATCTCACCACCATCGCCTTCTCGCTCTGGCCGCTCGGTCGTGCGGGATCGGTGCGCGCGGCGCAGCTCTTCAGGGCCCTGATCGTTCCGCCGGGCGGCCGTCCACCACGGCGCTACATTCTCTGGAGCGCTGTCAGCGCCGTCGCGCTTGCCGCCCTCGTCCTGGTCACGACCGACGATCCGAAGCTTGCCGGGTCCTTCATCGCCGGCGCCGTCGGCGTCCTGCTGCTGTTCGGCGGCGGAGCGCTGCTGGTCGTCCGCGCCGCCCGTGCCGTTCCGGCGCCGAAGCGGCCCGACCTCCGCCTCGCGGTCGCCAACCTGCATCGGCCGGGCGCACCGACCGCGAGCGTCATACTTTCGCTCGGGCTCGGCCTCACGGTTCTGGTCGCGATCGCGCTGGTGGAGGCCAATCTGTCCCGCCAGCTTCGGGAGCAGCTTCCCGAAATGGCACCGTCCTACTTCTTCATCGACATCCAGCCGCACCAGGTCGAGGACTTCATCACCACGGTGGAGAGCGTCCCCGGCATCGGGAAGATGGAGCGCACGCCGATGGTGCGTGGCCGGATCGTCGAGATCGCGGGCGTGCCCGCCGGCGAGCGCAAGGTCGAT
Organism: Nisaea sp.; assembly: GCF_965216895.1. Classification (GTDB taxonomy): domain Bacteria; phylum Pseudomonadota; class Alphaproteobacteria; order Thalassobaculales; family Thalassobaculaceae; genus Nisaea. The sequence continues at coordinate 2,144,636 of NZ_OZ244205.1, read as the reverse complement.
CCGGACGTGCAATGGACCATCAACGGCGACCGCGGCCTGACCTACGCCGCGACCCCGCCGCCCGGCACCGACCTGGTCGAGGGCGAATGGTGGCCGTCGGATTACGAGGGGCCGCCGCTGCTCTCCTTCGACGCGGAGATCGCGCGCGGTTACGGCATCGGCATCGGCGACACGATCAAGCTGAACGTGCTCGGCCGCGAGATCACCGCAACGGTGCACAATCTGCGCAATATCGAGTGGCAGTCCCTCGGGATGAATTTCGTCTTCGTCTTCGCCCCGGGTACGCTCGAGGCGGCGCCGCACAGCATCATCTCGACGGTCTACGCGGACACGCCGGAGGCGGAGGAGGCGGTGCAGCGCGCAGTGACAGACCGCTTCCCCAATGTCTCCGCAATCAGGGTGAAGGACGCGCTGGAGAATGCCGGCCGGATCATGGACGCGGTGGGGATCGCGATCCGCATCACGGCCTCCGTGACCCTGCTCGCCGGCGTGCTGGTGCTCGCGGGAGCGGTGATTTCCGGTCATCAGCGGCGGATCTACGATGCGGTGGTGTTGAAGGTGCTCGGCGCGACACGGCGCAAGGTGCTGACCGCCTATGTCATGGAGTACGGCCTCCTCGGGCTCGCGACCTCGCTGGTCTCGGCCCTGATCGGGACGGTCATCGGCTACCTTGTAATTGCCCTGCTGATGCGCGCGGATTTCGCCTTCGATACGGTTTCGGTGGTTGCGACCGCCGCCCTCTCGACGCTGCTGACCATCGGGCTCGGCCTCGTCGGGACCTGGAGCGCTCTCTCGCAGAAGGCGGCACCGCTGCTTAGAAACGAGTAGGGGACGGGCCGCTCCTGCCGGAGCGGCCCCTGCGCCCCGTCGGGTCAGGCGACCGAGAGTTTCACGTCGATATTGTTCCGCGTCGCGTTGGAATAGGGGCAGACCTGGTGGGCTTTCTCGACCAGATCCTGAACTGCCGCTTTGTCCGCGCCCGGGATCGAAACGCTGAGCGAGACCTCGAGGCCGAAACCGCCTTCCGAACGCGGCCCGATGCCGACCTCGGAACTGACCGTGGTGTCCTCGGTGATCGTCACGTCCGACTGATCTTGGGAGGCGACGAACTTCATCGCGCCGAGGAAGCACGCGGCGTATCCGGCCGCGAAGAGCTGTTCCGGGTTATTGCCGGCCCCGCCGGCCCCGCCCAGTTCCTTCGGGGTCGCGAGGGTCACCTCGAAAGCGCCGTCACTGGTCTTGGCCTTGCCGTCGCGTCCGCCGGTCGCGGTGGCGCCGGTCGTGTAGAGAACATCCACGGGCATCGTATCATCTCCTTCTCGAGGGTTAGAAATATCGTGCACGATTTAAATGGCGATTCACGTGCAGGAGTCAAGCGCTTGCGATTTAATCGCGCACAACTAAATTGAGGTCTGAAAGCGCTTGGAGAGAGATATGCCCGCCGCACCTGCCGACCAGATTGTACGTCCGCCGCTGGAGGACATGCTCTGCTTCGCCCTCTACAAGGCGCATCACGCGATGAACCGGGTCTATAAACCGCTGCTCGGCGAGCTCGGATTGACCTATCCGCAATATCTGGTGCTGCTCGCGCTCTGGGAACGGGACGACCAGAATGTCGGCCAGCTCGGCGCGCTGCTGCATCTGGAATCCAATACCCTCACACCTCTCCTGAAGCGCCTGGAGACAGCGGGACTCGTGCACAGGCGCCGGGCTGCCAACGATGAGCGGCAGGTCTTGGTCTCCCTGACCGAAACCGGCCGGGCGATGCAGGAGAGATCGCAGGGGGTGACGCAGTGCGTTCTTGAGACCCTCGGCATGGCTCATGAAGAAACCCGGCCGCTCGTCAGCAGCGTATCCGGCGTCGCCGACGCTCTGGTCGCCGGGCGCGAAGCCTGATTGCGGCGCCTTTTTGTCGGCCAAATCATCGCTATCATGAAGGCCATCGACCGAGGAGCTCCGAGATGAAGATCATTCCGCCGACCGTATTCCTGCTTGGGCTGACGCTTGCCGTGGCCGGCGGCCCGGCGCGTGCGGCTACAGACGAAGCGCCCGCCGATACCATCGAGCGCGGCGCGCAACTCGTGATCGACGGCCTGAGGGCTTTCTTCTCCTCGATCCCGCAATACGAGCCGCCGGAAGTCCTGCCGAACGGGGACATTATCATCCGCCGGGTGAAACCCGATGCACCCGAAGCGGACGAGAAGAAAAGCGGCGAGGACGACGGCAAGGGTCTGAAGCTCTGATCTTGCCGTAGAGCCGTTTCTAGGTGAGTGCCGCGACCGTGGCGTTGGCGGCCGCGCGGAGCGCGGACGGGGCGACTTCGAACACCGCGTTTGGCGCGCCCGCCGCAGCCCAGACGGTCGGATAGCCGAGCAGGTCTTCGTCCATCCAGGTCGCGACCGGAACGAGATGCCCGATCGGCGAAACGCCGCCGATCGCGAACCCTGTGATCTCGCGCACCTCTTTCGGGTCGGCCCGCCCCAAAGGCTCTCCCGCGGCGGCGGCGGCCTTCGCGAGGTCGACCTGGTTGCTGCCGGAGACCAGCAGCAGTTTCAGTTCGCCGCTCTCCGCGCCCTTGAAGATCAGCGATTTAACGATCTGTCCGACCTCGCAGCCGCAGGCCGCGGCCGCCTCTTCCGCGGTCCGGGTCGAGTCCGGCATGCGCAGGATTTCTGTGGCAAGGCCGGCAGCTTCCGCCGCAGCCTTGACGCGGTTGACGCTCTTGCTCATGACGCTTTACTCGGCCGCGTCCTGGTAGGCCTCGAGCGGCGGGCAGGAGCAGATCAGGTTCTTGTCGCCGTAGGCCTGGTCGATCCGGGCCACCGGTGGCCAGTACTTGGCTTCGCGCAGGGACTTCACCGGGAAGGCCCCGCGTTCGCGGGGATACTTCCGGTCCCAGTCGTCCGCCATCAGGTCGGACGCGGTGTGCGGCGCGAAGGCGAGCGGGCTTTCCTCGTGGGTCAGCTTGCCCTCCTCGATCTCCCGGATTTCCTTGCGGATCGCGATCATCGCCTCGCAGAATCTGTTCAGCTCGGAGAGCGGCTCGCTCTCGGTCGGCTCGATCATCAGCGTGCCGGGCACCGGGAAGGACATGGTCGGGGCATGGAAGCCGTAGTCCATCAGCCTTTTCGCGACGTCGTCGACGGTGACGCCGGTCGCGTCCTTCAGCGGACGCAGATCGATGATGCATTCATGCGCGACGAGACCTTTCTTGCCTTTGTAGAGTACCGGATAGTGGTCCTCGAGACGGCGGGCGATGTAGTTGGCCGAAAGGATCGCCACCTCTGTCGCGTCCCGGAGGCCGTTGGCGCCCATCAGTTCGATATAGCTCCAGGAGATCGGCAGGATGCCTGCGCTGCCGTAGGGCGCCGCGCTGACCGGACCGATCGCGCTTTCCGGCGTGCCGAGCGCGTTGTGGCCGGGCAGGAAGGGGGCGAGATGTGCACCGACACCGATCGGGCCGACGCCGGGGCCGCCGCCGCCATGCGGGATGCAGAAGGTCTTGTGCAGGTTGAGGTGGCTGACATCGGAGCCGAACTGGCCCGGCTTGCAGATCCCGACCATGGCATTGAGGTTGGCGCCGTCCATGTAGACCTGCCCGCCATGCTCGTGGATCAGGTCGCAGATCTCGGTGATGGTTTCCTCGAAGACGCCGTGGGTCGAGGGATAGGTGACCATGAGCGCGGCGAGGCTGGCTCTGTGCTGCTCCGCCTTCGCCTTCAGGTCCTCCATATCGACATTGCCGTTCTCGTCGCATTTTACGACCACGACCTTCATCCCCGCCATCGCGGCCGAGGCCGGGTTGGTGCCGTGGGCCGAACTCGGGATCAGACAGATGTTCCGTCCGCTCTCGCCCCGGCTCTCGTGATAGGCGCGGATCGCCAGCAGGCCGGCATATTCGCCTTGGGAGCCGGCGTTCGGTTGCAGCGAGACGGCGGCATAGCCGGTGATCTCTGCCAGCATCCGCTCGAGCTCCGAGATCATCTGGTGATAGCCCTCGACCTGGTCGCGCGGGGCGAAGGGATGCACGTCGGAGAAGGCGGCCCAGGTCACCGGGATCATCTCTGTGGTCGCGTTCAGCTTCATGGTGCAGGAGCCGAGCGGGATCATCGAGCGGTCGAGCGCCACGTCCTTGTCCGCAAGGCGGCGCAGATAGCGCAGCATCTCGGTCTCGGAGTGGTAGCTGTTGAAGGCCGGATGGGTGAGGAAGTCGCTCTTTCGCACCAGTGTCTCTGGCAGCGCGTCCGGCGTGCGGCCGGAGACCTCCTCGTAGGTCAGCTCCTTCATCGAATCGAAGGCCATCATGGCCCAGAGCCGCTCGACCAGTTCCCTGGTGCAGGTCTCGTCGAGCGAGATGCCGACCTTGTTGTCTTCGAAGATCCGCAGGTTCACGCCTTCGATGCGGGCCGCCTCGATGACGGAGCCGGTCCAGTCGCCGGTTTCGACGAGGATGGTGTCGAAGAAGCGGTCATGGGCGATCTTGTATCCGAGGTCGCGCAGGCCCTGCGCCAGGATCGCGGTGCGGCGATGTACCCGGCGGCCGATCTTCCGGAGCCCGTCTGGCCCGTGATAGCAGGCATAGGCGGCGGCCATGACCGCGAGCAGGACCTGGGCCGTACAGATGTTGCTGGTCGCCTTCTCGCGCCGGATATGCTGCTCGCGGGTCTGTAGCGCGAGGCGGTATGCCTTGTCGCCGTTGCGGTCCACCGAGACGCCGACGATGCGGCCCGGGATCGAGCGTTTGTACGCGTCCTTCGTCGCGAAATAGGCGGCATGCGGGCCGCCGAAGCCGAGCGGAACACCGAAGCGCTGGCTGGTGCCGATGGCGACATCGGCGCCGAACTCGCCCGGAGGGGTGAGCTGGGTCAGGGCGAGAAGGTCCGCCGCGACCACGGCGAGGGCACCCTGCGCATGCGCCTTCTCGACGATGGCGGCATAGTCCGAGACCGCGCCGTTGGTGTCCGGGTACTGCAGCAGCACGGCGAAGGCGTCTTCCGGAAATCCTTCGCTCTCGTCGCCGACGACGACGGAAATGCCGATCGGCGCGGCTCGGGTTTTCAGCACGTCGATGGTCTGCGGGTGGCAGTTCGCGGAGGCGAAGAAGACATTGCCCTTGTTCCTGGAGGCCTTCTGGCAGAACGCCATGGCCTCGGCGGCCGCGGTCGCCTCGTCGAGCAGGGAGGCGTTGGCGATCTCCAGGCCTGTCAGGTCCGAGACCATGGTCTGGAAGTTCAGCAGCATTTCCAGACGGCCCTGGCTGATCTCCGGCTGGTAGGGCGTGTAGGCGGTGTACCAGGCCGGGTTCTCAAGGATGTTGCGCTGGATCACGGCCGGGACGCGGGTACCGTAATATCCCATGCCGATCAGCGAGCGGTTCACCACATTGTTGTTGGCGTATTGCCGCAGCTTCTGCAGGACGGCGCTCTCGGTCTGGGCGGGCGGCAGGGCGAGCGCGTCTTTGGAGCGGATTTTCGGCGGAACGGCATCGTCGATCAGGGCGTCGAGGCTCTCGTAACCGAGGGCCGCGAGCATGGCCGTCTGTTCTTCCTGGCTCGGACCGATATGGCGGCGAATGAACTCGTCGCTCTCTTCCTGTTCGGCAAAGGCCAGTCTGTTGTCCGTCATCGCGCTCATCGCGTCTGCTCCTTCCGGCACCGGGGCCGTGCGTCGTTCTTCGCTTTGTTGGGGCGCGGCCGGTTTCCCGTCGGGGGCCACGCCCGTACCTCAGGCCTCGGTGTGGGCCTTGTAGGCATCGGCATCCATCAGGGCCTCGAACTCGGCCTTGTCGGAGATCTTCATCTTGTAGAACCAGGCCGCGCCTTCCGGATCGCTGTTCACCAGGTCCGGCGTGTCGGCGAGCGCATCGTTCGCTTCGACCACTTCGCCCGCCACCGGGGCGTAGAGTTCGCTCGCGGCCTTCACGGATTCGACAACGGCGGTCTCGTCGCCCTTGGCGACCTGCTTGCCGACATCCGGGACTTCCACGAAGACGACTTCGCCGAGCTGTTCCTGGGCGAAGTCGGTGATGCCGACGGTGCCGATCTCGCCGTCGAGATCGATCCATTCATGGTCTTCGGTATAGCGGCGCTCGCTCATCTCTCTGTTCCCCTCGGGTGCTTTGTTTTCAACGTTTGTAACCGTTCGGAACGAACGGCATCTTGGCAGTCCTGGCCGGTAGGGCTTTGCCCCGAACGACAACATTTACGGCGCTTCCGGCGGTGGCATGTTCCGCCCCGACGTAACCCATCGCGACCGGTGCCTCGAGCGTGGGGCCGAAGCCGCCGCTGGTGATCGCGCCGATGGTGGTGCCGTCCGGCGCCTGGATCTCGGTGCCCTCGCGGGCGGGCGCGCGGCCCTCCGGCAGGATGCCGACGCGTTTGCGGCTTGTGCCCTCGGCGATCTGCTTCAGAATCACCTCGGCGCCGGGGAAGCCGCCTTTGGCGCGCCGGCGCTTGCCGATCGACCAGGTCAGCGCGGCCTCGACCGGAGTCGTGGTCTCGTCGATATCATGGCCGTAGAGACAAAGCCCGGCTTCGAGGCGCAGCGAATCGCGGGCGCCGAGACCGATCGCCTCGACATGGTCCTGCGCCAGCAGCTTGCGCGCGAGGGCGTCGGCCTGGCCGGCCGGAACAGATATTTCGTAGCCGTCCTCGCCGGTATAGCCGGAGCGGGTGACGAAGCAGAGAACCCCGTCGATATCGATTTCCATGCCGGTCATGAAAGTGAGGGTGGCCGCCGCGGGCGCGAGGGCGGACAGCGCCATCTCGGCGCCGGGGCCCTGCAGCGCGATCAGGGCGCGATCCTCCAGGACCTCGATGTCCGAGGAAAGATGCGCACGCATGTGGCGGATGTCGGCATCCTTGCAGGCCGCGTTCACCACGACCATCAGCCCGCCCTCGATCCGGCAGACCATCAGGTCGTCGAGGATGCCGCCGGACTCGTTGGTGAACATCGTATAGCGCATATGCCCGTGTCTGAGCCCGTCGAGATCGCCCGGCACCAGCCGTTCGAGATCGCGCGCCGCGTCGGGGCCGGTCAGTTTCACCTGTCCCATATGGGAGACGTCGAACAGCCCCGCCTTTGCGCGGGTATGCAGATGCTCCGCTTTCACGCCCATCGGGTATTGTACGGGCATGTCATAGCCGGCGAACGGCACCATCTTGGCGCCGAGCTCGACATGCAATGCATGCAGCGGTGTCTTGAGAAGGGTCTGGTCCGAGCTCTGGTCCGACATGGGTCACTCTCCGGTCAGCGTAAGGCATCCCGGCGAAATGCCGGAACCTGCCCCCTCTGTCGCTAACCTGAGAGATTCACCCGGCGAACTCTGTGCCGGGCTTTCACCGTGGGTGAGGCGGTTTCCCGCCTGCTTTCCAGAGAATCCTCGCCTCGAAGTCCTTTTGCCTGAGAGTTTCCGGGGGCGGTTGCTCCTTCGGCGCCGGCCCGGTGGCAACAAGTGGGCCGATCTCTCCCTCGAGGGTCATCGGTAGTGGCGGCAAGGATAATCGGGCGCGGGAGAAAAGAAAAGAGGGCTCAGCGCCGCTGACCGCGATTGTACCTAAGCTGCTCCGGCGTCAGCTGGAAGCCGATCAGCACCCGGTATCTGTTCAGGGTCAGTTTGTCCGCCGTGTAGGGAATCCTCGGTGCAAACTCGTCGGTGACCGCGACACGGCGCAGATTCCCCTTGAAAGGCAGGGTATTGCTGAAGGTCTCCTTGGCAATGACGGAACCGGTCTCGTCGGCGATGGCGAGGAAATAGGTAACATCCGCCCGGTTGGCCCGGTTCGCCGGGCCGCGCGTGGCGACGACCTGGAAGGCGATATCCATCACCAGGCCGTCGCGCTCGAAATTGCAGACCGCGCTGAGGCCGCCGAGGCGGGCATCGAATCGCACGTCGGTGAGGTCGCCGACGGCGTCGTCGGCAAATGCCGTCATTTGATCGAGATCGCTGACGAAATCTGTCTTGGGGCAGCCCGGCGGCGGGCCGTCATCCGAAGAACAGGCCGCCAACAGAGCCAGCAGCGCCAGCGGGAACGCGGCGCGGGTCACGGAGCGGAGACGCAGACGGGAAAGCATGGGGCCAGCTCTGTCAGGGTTTGAAACGCGGCCACACTAACCCGATCACTCCATGCCCGCAAATGGCCCGGAGCCTGCAAAGCGTCGCGGTCTGTCTTCTATGGACAAGTCCCGGCAGACGGACTACATCGCGGGGCATGACCCGAGCCGATCTCACCATATTGCTGGCAACGCCGCGCGGTTTCTGCGCCGGGGTGGACCGTGCGATCCAGATTGTCGAGCGCAGCCTCGAGAAGTATGGCGCGCCGGTCTATGTGCGGCACGAGATCGTGCATAACCGCTACGTGGTCGAGGGGCTGGAAAGGAAGGGCGCGGTCTTCGTCGAGGAACTGGATCAGGTGCCGGTCGACGCGCCGGTCGTGTTCAGCGCCCACGGGGTGCCGAAATCCGTCCCGGCCGAGGCGGAGCGGCGCAAGATGGTCTATCTCGACGCCACCTGTCCGCTCGTCAGCAAGGTGCACCTGGAAGCCGAGCGTCATCTCAAGCAGGGCCGTCACATCGTGCTGATCGGCCATGCGGGGCATCCCGAAGTGATCGGCACCATGGGGCAGGTTCCGGACGGAGCGATCACCCTTGTCGAGACCCGCGAGGATGCGGAGACGGTCAGTTTCGAGGGCCGTCCGGATCTCGCCTATATCACCCAGACCACGCTCTCGGTCGATGATACCGCGGAGATCGTCGCGGTGCTGCAGCGTCGCTTTCCGAAGATGGTCGCGCCGGCCAAGGAAGATATCTGCTACGCCACCACCAACCGCCAGGAGGCGGTGAAGGCGATCGCCGAGCGCTGCGACGGCATGGTCGTGATCGGCGCACCGAATTCCTCCAACTCCAAGCGTCTCGTAGAGGTCGCCAGGGGACGCGGCTGCGAGAAGGCGCTGCTGATCCAGCGCGCGATCGACATCGACTGGGACTGGATGGCGGATGTCTCGGTGCTCGGCATCACCGCCGGCGCCTCGGCGCCCGAAATACTGGTGGACGAGGTGATCGAGGCCTGCCGCGCGCGGCGGAACGTCACCATCGAGGAGGTCACGGTCGCCCGCGAGGACGTTCGCTTCAAACTGCCCCGCGACCTGGCGAGCTGATCCCGTGGCCGTCTATACCTCCGTTTCCGACGAGGATCTCGAATCCTTCCTGAAAGCATACGACATCGGCGAGCCGCTCTCCTTCGCGGGCATCGCGGAGGGGGTCGAGAACTCGAACTTCATGGTTCGGACGACCGGGGGCACCTACATCCTCACGCTGTACGAGAAGCGTGTCGACGCGGACGATCTGCCCTTCTTCCTCAACCTGATGGATCACCTATCGGCCAAGGGGCTGTCCTGCCCGCAGCCGGTGCGCGCCCGCTCAGGCGCGGTGCTGAGCACGCTGAACGGCCGGCCGGCCGCGGTGGTGACTTTCCTGGACGGCGTCTGGCACCGCAAGGTGACGCCCGCGCACTGTCATGCGCTCGGCGGCGAGCTCGCCCGCATGCACGCGCTGGGGGCTGATTTCGCCATGGTGCGGGAGAACAATCTCTCCGTTGCGTCCTGGCGCCCTCTGCTCGACTCCTGCGGCCCGCAGTCGGACGAAGTGAAATCGGGACTCTTTGCCTTCCTCGAGGCGGAGATCGACTTCCTGGAGACGAACTGGCCGAAAGGCCTGCCGCGCGGCGTGGTCCATGCCGATCTTTTTCCGGACAATGTCTTCTTCCTCGGCGACAGGGTCTCGGGTTTCATCGACTTCTATTTCGCCTGCACCGACATGCTGGTCTACGACCTCGCGATCTGCCTCAACGCCTGGTGTTTCGAGACGGACGGCAGCTTCAACGTGACAAAGGCCCGGCAGATGATCTCGTCCTACGACGCGGTCCGCAGGCTCTCCAAAGAGGAGCTCGACGCCCTGCCGGTGCTTGCCCGCGGCTCCGCCACCCGCTTTCTGCTGACCCGGCTCTATGACTGGATCAACCACCCGGAAGGGGCCTTCGTGAAGCCGAAGGATCCGATGGAATATCACCGCAAGCTGAGCTTCCATCAGTCTGTCTCCTCGGTCGCGGGTTACGGCATCTGATGGCGTCGAAACGGGTCGAGATCTTCACCGACGGCGCCTGCAGCGGCAATCCGGGGCCGGGCGGATGGGGCGCGATCCTGCGCTACGGCGATGCCGAGAAGGAACTTTCCGGCGGCGAGAAAGAGACCACGAACAACCGCATGGAACTGATGGCCGCGATCACCGCGCTGGAGACGCTGACCCGGCCGATGCATGTCGACATCTACACCGACAGCACCTATGTCCGCGACGGCATCACCAAGTGGATCCACGGCTGGAAGAAGCGCGACTGGCGCACCGCGGACAAGAAGCCGGTGAAGAACCTGGAGCTCTGGCAGCGGCTCGAGGCGGCCTGCGGCCGGCACGAGATCGACTGGCACTGGGTCAAGGGCCATGCCGGCCATCCCGAGAACGAGCGCGCGGACGAACTGGCCCGCCTGGCCATCCCGTGAGCAGCGGGGCCGACGGGAAGTCCCGCTGGGACATCGTGATCCTCGCGGTCCTGGCCGGCGTCGTCGCCGCGCTGCAGGTCGGCAAGGTGCCGCTGGCCCTGCCGGAGCTGCGCACCGACCTCGGCCTCTCGCTGGTCGGCGGCGGCTGGCTCGCCTCCCAGCTGCATCTCTTCGCGGCGATCTTCGCGATCGGCATGAGCATGGCGACCGACCGGCTCGGGCCGGCGCGGCTTCTGGTCTGGGCGATGCTGACCATGGCGGCGGGCTCCGCGCTCGGCGTGTCCTCCGAATCCGCGGTCTTGCTGTTCGCCGGCCGCGCCCTTGAAAGCCTCGGCTTTCTCGCGACCTCGATATCGGCACCGACCCTGATCGTCGCTGCCGCACGCCCGCGCGACCGTTCCCTCGCGCTCGGCTGCTGGTCGGCCTATTTCCCGGTTGGCGCCGCCATCGCCATGGTCGCCGCCCCCGCCTTCCTCGCCGCATGGGGCTGGCGCGGTCTCTGGCTTGCCGACTCGGCCGTTTGCATCGCCATGGCTCTGCTCCTCTGGGTCATGTTGCATCCAGACCGCTGGTCCGGGGTTCCGCAACCGCATCGCGGCCGCGGCTTGCGGGACGTGCTCGAGACGCTGCGCCTGCCCGCGCCCTATCTCTTCGCGCTCGCGTTTTTCTTCTATGCCTGCGCCATCTTCGCCCTGATGACCTGGATGCCGACCTTCCTGATCGAGCACATGGGGTATTCGCTGGAGCGCGCGGCGCTGTTGGGGGCGCTTGTCGTGGTAATCAACGTGGTCGGCAATCTCGGGGCGGCCTGGCTCATGCATCGCGGCCTGCCGCGCTGGGTCATCCTCGCGATCAGCTTTCTCGGCGCGATCGCCACCGCCTGGTTCGTTTTCGCCGGGACCGCGCCGGACACGCTCCGGGTACCGGCGGCGATTGCGATGTCCTGCGTCTGCGGCGTGCTGCCGGCGGCCTGCCTTGCCGGCGCGCCCGCCCATGCCCGCAGCGCGGCCGAGGTTGCGACCTGCAGCGGCGTGGTGGTGCACGGGTCCAATCTCGGCAACCTGCTGGCGGCGCCGATCTTCGCCACCGTGGTAACTTATTTCGGCGGCTGGTCGAACGGTCACCTGCCGATGATCGGCGTCGGTATCCTCGGGTTGCTCGTCACCGTCGCTGTGCGCTCGGTCGACCGGGCGCGCTAGCCCGCGCCGAAGCGCTCTGACAGCGCATCGAAGCCGCTCTTGTAGATGAACTGCACGATACCGGCCGCCTTCTCTTCCGCGCCCTCGTCGGGGGCGAAGGCAGAGCGCCAGCGGACGATCGAGCCGCCGTCGGCATCCTCGACACTCATCCAGGCGGAGTAGTTCTCCAGCGGGAAGGGCTTGCCGACAATCGCGTAGCGCATCCTGCGACCGTCTTCGTCGCGCTCGAGCTGGACTTCGTCAAAGACCGGGCCGCTCTTGGCGCTATGGACCCGCCGGATCCCGCCGCCGGCGATTGCCTCGGTCCTGTCGACCGCCGGATGCCACTGGTGGATGTTGAGGAAATCCCCCACCACCGCCCAGACATCGGCCGCCGGGGCCGCCAGTTTCACGCTCATATCGACTGTCGCCATCGAAACCTCCCTCGGTATCGCTGCGAGTGAGCCTACGGCCTGTACGGAAATCCGAAAAGGGTTCGCTACGCTCCCAAACTCTGAAGTTTCCGCAAGCCGGGTGTTTGGCGCTGTCCGAGTCGCGCGTCAGCCGCAATGTCACAACTTGACACCAAATGTCGATTGACGCCCATTGATTGAAAATTTCTTATCTTCTTGTTCTTTTTGCTTGGAGGAAGAAATGAAAATTGTATCCGGTCTGTTGTTCTTGGGGCTGGTTCTTGGTTTTGCCGGGAGTGCATCCGCGACCGATGCTTGGAATTGCAGGCGCCGTACCAATTGAGCGTGAAGAAGCAGGATTCCGGCTCCGTCGAATATTGCCAGGCAACTGTAAGCGGCCAGGACAGCAACGGCACTTGGCTGGTGGAGGGGGTCTCGAATACGGCTGTCGACACCGAGACCTGCACAATGCTGATGCAGGATGGGAACAGCTCATGCGAGATCGATGTTGTCGATCCGCCGTTTACGTTCCTGAACGCCCAGATGACGACAATCAGCGACTATTGCAATCAGTACCGCATCGATCATTCCTCCAACTGGAAGGCACAGATCTATGTCTTCAAGGTTGTGAAGAACAACTGATCCTGAGAGTTTCCGGATTCATACCGTCCTTGCCCGGCGCATGGCGCCGGGCGAAACTGTTTGGCGGGCGCTGCCAATGCTCCAATTGCGACGCGATGGACCGGGCCTTTGTCGCCATGCGGCTCGCCTCATTGGTGCGGACCTGATCGACTAACCCCTGCACAATGGCGCCGGGCAGGGGAGACGCTTCATGAAATCGCATGCGCAGGTCGTGGTCATCGGCGGGGGCGTCGTCGGCTGTTCCGTGCTCTACCACCTGACCAAGCTCGGCTGGAAGGACGTGGTCCTGGTCGAGCGCAGCGAGCTCACCTCCGGTTCGACCTGGCACGCGGCCGGCGGGATGCACACGCTGAACAGCGATCCGAACGTCACCAAGCTGCAGAAATACACCATCGACCTCTACAAGGAGATCGAGGAGATCTCCGGCCAGGCGACCGGCGTGCATCTCTCCGGCGGCATCATGGCGGCAGGCACGCAGGAGCGCGTCGATTACCTGAAGACCATGGTCGCGAAGTCGAAATATATGGGTCTCGATATCGACTTCATCTCGCTCGACGAGGTGCAGCGCCTGCACCCGCTCTGCGACGCGAAGCATTTCGTCGGCGCGGTCTACGATCCGAACGAAGGGCATGTCGATCCCTCCGGCGTGACCAACGCCTACGCGATCTCGGCGCGCAAGGGCGGGGCGGAGATTTACCGCCACACCAAGGTCGAGGAGCTCGTCTCGGAAAAGGACGGCACCTGGTCTGTGGTCACCGACAAGGGCACGATCCGTTGCGAAAAGGTGGTCAACGCCGGCGGCCTCTGGGCCCGCGAGGTCGGCCGCATGGTCGGGCTGGAACTGCCGGTGCTGGCGATGGAGCACCATTACCTGATCACCGAGCCGCTGGACGAGATCAAGGCGCTCGAGGCGGAGCTGCCGCACCTGATCGATTTCGAGGCGGAGATCTATACCCGACAGGAGGGTCAGGGCTTCCTGCTCGGGACCTACGAGAAGGCCTGCGTGCCCTGGTCGCCGCACGAGACGCCGTGGGATTTCGGCCACGAGCTGCTGCAGCCGGACCTGGACCGCATCGCGCCCTCGCTCGACGTCGCCTACCAGCACTTCCCGTTCCTCGCCGAGGCCGGGGTGAAGTCGATGATCAACGGGCCCTTCACCTTCGCGCCCGACGGCAACCCGCTGGTCGGCCCGGTTCCGGGCCTGCGGAACATGTACCTCGCCTGCGGCGTCATGGCCGGTTTCAGCCAGGGCGGCGGCGTCGGCCTCGCGCTGGCGCAATGGATGATCGAGGGCGAGCCGGACATGGACGTCTTCGCCATGGACTGCGCCCGCTTCGGCAATTACGCGACCAAGGGCTACGCCTACGAGAAGGTGAAGGAAAACTATTCCCGCCGCTTCTCGATCACCTTCCCGAACGAGGAACTGCCGGCGGCGCGGCCGCTCCGCATGACCGCGATCTACGACCGGCTGAAGGCGAAGAACGCGGTCTTCGGCGCCTCCTACGGACTGGAGCATGCGCTCTGGTTCGCGCCGGAGGGCACGGAACCGGTGGAGAACGTGACCTTCGGCCGCTCCAATGCCTTCGGTCCGGTGGGCGAGGAATGCAAGGCGGTCCGCGAGGGCGTCGGCATGATCGAGATTTCCAACTTCGCCAAGTACGAGGTGACGGGCGAGGGGGCGGAAGCGTGGCTCTCCGAGCTGATGACCAACAGGATGCCGCGCACCGGCCGCATCGTGCTGACGCCGATGCTGAACCGGCAGGGCAGGATCATCGGCGATTTCACAATCGCCAGGCTCGCCGAGGACCGTTTCATGATCTTCGGCTCCGGCGTCGCCGAGATGTTCCATCTGCGCTGGTTCTGGGATCATCTGCCGGAAAGCGGCGTCGAGATCCGCAGCCGCTGCCAGGATCTCGTCGGCCTTTCCATTGCGGGGCCGAAGGCGGCGGACCTGCTGGCGAATCTCACCCACGAGGACGTCTCCACGGCGGCGATGCCCTTCATGTCCTTCCGGGAAATGAATATCGGCCGGCTGCATGCCATGGTCGGAAGGCTCTCCTTCACCGGCGAGCGGGGCTACGAGATCTGGGTCCGGCCGGACTATCTGCTCGCGCTCTATGACCTGCTTGTCGAGGAGGGAGCCGAATTCGGACTGAAGCATTTCGGCGGCCGGGCGCTGAATTCGCTGCGGCTGGAGAAGAGCTTCGGCGGATTCCTGCGTGAATTCACGCCGGACTATTCGCCCTTCGAGGCCGGGCTGGAGCGCTTTGTCGACATGTCGAAAAACAGTTTCATCGGCCGCGACGCGCTGGCCGCCGAACAGGCGGCGGGAGGCGGAAAGTACAGGCTGATCACGCTCACCGTCGATGTCGGGGAGATCGATCCGATCGCCGACGAGCCGATCTTCCACGATGGCAGGGCCGTGGGCTGGGTGACCTCCGGCGGCTTTGGCCATTCGACCGGCAAGAGCATCGCGCTCGGTTACGTGCCGCGGGATATTGCGGAGAAGACCGAGGGCTTCGAGGTCGAGATTCTCGGCAGGATCCTGCGGGCGCACCGGGTGGACGCGCCGCTGCACGACCCGAAGGGCATGCTGATGCGCGGCTAGGCAGCCGGCCGCTCTACCGCTTGCGGGCGATCAAGAAAACGGCCTTGGCTGGCCCCGGCTGCCAGTTTTCCTCGATCTCGAAGCCTGCCGCCGCGATGTCGTCGAGCAGCGTCTCGACCGTGAAGAAGCCGACCCAGGGCACGAAGCCGAGCCAGCGCGCGGGGGGCAGCACGAAGCGCAGCCAGCCCGTCCGGATCCCTGCGAGACACGGCGTGGAGGTGACGAAGAGCCCGCCCGGTTTCAACAGGCGGGCCGCCTTCGCGATCGCGTCCCGGCGTTTCGGCAGCAGGTGCAGGATGCTGTGCGCCATGACCATGTCATAGGTTGCGTCCGCGGCCTCCAGGCTGTCGAAATCGGCGGTCTCGAAGCTGACGTTCCCGATCCCGGCAGCGTCCGCCTTGCGGCGGGCGATCTCCAGCATTTTCGGCGAAATGTCCGTCGCTCGGATGTGGGCCACATGCGGCGCGTGATGCAGCGCCGTGGTCCCGGTGCCGCAGCCGATTTCGAGCAGCTTCATCTCCGGCGAGAGCCGCGCCCGGGTCTGGGCCAGCTTGTACTCGTACGCGGCCTGGTCCCCGACGGGGCGCCTGGCGTAGCCTTCCGCGTGCCTGTTCCAGAACCCGGCCGTATCGGTCATTGCTCTCTCCCCGTTTGCGGGGCTTTTTGTGGTTAATCAGGCGTCTTGTCG
The DNA here is from genome assembly GCF_965216895.1 of Nisaea sp. GTDB lineage: Bacteria > Pseudomonadota > Alphaproteobacteria > Thalassobaculales > Thalassobaculaceae > Nisaea. Next base: position 2,128,557 of record NZ_OZ244205.1, on the reverse strand, counting down.
AGAGGCGAATCGGCGGGCGGGAGTCAAAAAGCCGCGATTGCGGCAGCGGCGCTGTGTCAGTGCGCTGTTCCGATCCGGCGTAACTCGTTCAGTGCCATATGTTTATAGGCATGGACGAGCCTCGCGCCTTCATCCGGACCCATCGAGATTGCGAGCCGCATGGTCGACTCGCCGAGATGCATGATCAGGAAACACGCCGTGGCGGCGCCCTGTCTGTCGCAGTCAGGTGCCACACGGCAAAGAGCCTCCGTCAAGACCTCGCCGCTTCTGCGGCTTTCCGCGATTTCGAGATCCCTCAGGGTCTTGTCCGCGCCCATTGCGGAATTGATGTCGCGAATGACCGGTTCCGCCCGGAACAGGCCGAAATAGACGTCGATCAAGGCGCCGAACGCGTCACAGAGCGCATCGAGCGTATCCGCGTCCGCCAGCCCGTCCTCGATGCATCCGAGGCACTCCGCTCCGTAATGTTCGGCAAGTGCCCGGATGATCGCGCTCTTGTCGGGGAAGTACTGGTAGAGCGAGCCGATCGAGACGCCGGCGAGCCGCGCCACCTCGCTCATCGTCATCGCCTCGCTGCCCTTCTCGGCGATCACCGAGATGGCGCAGTTCAGCATCTGCTCGACCCGCGCACGGCTGCGCTCCTGGTTCGGCATGCGCCGGAGCGAGATGTGCTCCAACGCGACATGCGACATATCCGGCAGTTCTTTCGACATGACCTCTCCGTGAAACCGGCTGCCATCAGAGCAAATTCCGTTGACTCGGTAAATGTGAGAGTTTATCAGATTTCTAAATATGAGGATTGCTCACATTTCAGGAGATGACGATGACAATGCATTCAGACGACACGCCGGTCCTGATTCTCGGCGGGACCGGCAAGACCGGACGCCGGGTCGTGAAGGGGCTGGTCGAGCGGGGGCGCCCGGTGCGGATCGGCTCGCGCAGCGCGGCTTTGCCGTTTGACTGGAATGCGCCGGAAAGCTGGGCTCCGGCCGTCGCCGGGGCGTCCGCGATCTACATCACCTATCAGCCCGATCTCGCGGTGCCGGGAGCGGTGGAGGCCATTCGGCGCCTCGCGGCGACGGCACTTGAGGGCGGTGTCAAAAGGATGGTGCTGCTGTCCGGTCGCGGAGAGCCGGAAGCCGAGGAGGCGGAACAGGCCCTGATCTCATCGGGCGCCGACTGGACAATTATCCGGGCAAGCTGGTTTCTGCAGAATTTCAGCGAGACCTTCCTGCTCGATGCCCTGAAGGCCGGGGAGGTCGTCCTGCCGGTGGGCGACACGGCGGAGCCGTTCATCGATGTCGAGGATATCGCAGAAATTGCGGTCACGGCGCTGACCGAACCGGGCCATTCCGGGGCGCTCTATGAAGTCACCGGCCCGGAGCTCCTGAGTTTCCGCGAGGCGGTTGCGGCGATCTCGGAGGCGGCGGGCCGTTCGATCACGTTCCGCCAGGTGTCTGCCGGGGACTACGCCGCCATGCTGCGGGGGTACGGTGTGCCTGCCGAAGAGATTTCGCTGCTGCTCTATCTCTTCACTACGGTGCTGGATGGCCGCAATGCGCAGCTGGCCGACGGCGTGCAGCGCGGCCTCGGACGCCCGCCCGCCCGCCTTTCCGAATATCTCGCCCGCACCGCTCCGACTGGCATCTGGAAGGCGCAGGAGCCGGCGATGGTCTGAGCGCGGTCGGAGTCCGCTCCGAACGCTGAAATGCCCGTGGCGCAACAATGCCGCGGGTTTTTCGTTTGCGGTCACCCGGATGTGGCGCGCATCCTGAAGCATGACCGACCCTCGCCTGCTGCTGCTCAATCCGGAAGACAATGTCCTGGTCCTGCGCCGGGGCATTGATGCTGGCGAGCGTTTCGAGGTCGGGTTCTGCGAAATTGTCGCGGACCGCAGCCTCAATCTCGGACACAAGGTGGCGCGCCACGCCATCGCCGAGGGAGAGCCGGTCCTGAAATACGGTGCCGTGATCGGCGTGGCGACCGCACCCATACCGGCGGGCGCGCATGTTCACGTGCAGAATGTCCGCAGCAACTACACGCCGACCTACAGTCTGCCGGAGGACGGGGCATGAGTGCGCTCACAGGCTACCCGCGCAGCGACGGGCGCAAGGGCATCCGCAATGTCCTGCTGGTCGCCTACCTCGTCGAGTGCGCGCATCATGTCGCCCGCGAGATCACGCTGCGCTTCCGGGACCGTGACGTCCATCTGATCGGCTTTCCCGGCTGCTATCCGAACGAATACGCGCAGCGCATGATGACGGCGCTTTGCACCCATCCGAATGTCGGCGGGGCGCTGCTGCTGTCGCTCGGCTGCGAGTCCTTCAACAACCGGCTGCTGCGCGAGCAGGTCGCCGCCACCGGCCGGCCGGTGAAGACGGTCACGATCCAGCAGGTCGGCGGAACGCGTGCCGCGATCGCGGAAGGCGTGGCCTTCATCGAGGATCATCTGGGCGCGCTCGAGGCTGCCGAACGGGTGCCGATGGAAACCTCCGAACTGGTGGTCGGGACGATCTGCGGCGGCTCCGACGGGACGTCCGGCATCACCGGCAATCCGGCGGCCGGACGCGCCTTCGACATGCTGATCGGCAACGGTGCGGCCTGCATCTTCGAGGAGACCGGCGAGCTGATCGGCTGCGAGCACATCATGGCCGCCCGGGCTGCGACGCCGGAGCTCGCCCTCGAACTCGAGGCCAGCGTCGCCAAGGCGGCCCGCTACTACGCGACGCTCGGCTACGGTTCCTTCGCGGCAGGCAACGCAACCGGCGGGTTGACCACCATCGAGGAGAAATCGATGGGCGCCTATGCCAAATCCGGCGCCTCGCCTATTGTCGGGCTGCTGAAGCCGGGCGACGTGCCGCCAACGGGCGGGCTCTACCTGCTCGACGTGGTGCCGGACGGCGAGGTCCGCTACGGCTTTCCGAATATCAACGACAATGCCGAGATCGCAGAGCTGATGGCCTGCGGCGCGCATATCAATCTGTTCGTCACCGGTCGCGGCTCTGTCGTCGGCTCTGCGATCTCGCCGGTGATCAAGATCTGCGCCAATCCAGAGACCTACCGGCGGATGGCGGACGACATGGATGTCGATGCCGGACGTATTCTCGAAGGCAAAGCGGAACTGGACGAGGTGGGGACGGAGATAAGGGACCTGGTGCTGGAGGTGGCCGGCGGCGCGCGGACCCGGTCCGAGGATCTCGGCCATCAGGAATTCATCCTGACCTACAAGACTTTCGAGCCGATCGGCCCGGCCTGCCTGCCGGCCGCGGAATAAGGAAAATACAAAGACCAATTGGGGGGAACCATGTCGATCACCGAGCGACTGGAGAAATGCTACACGGGCGTCGTGCATGACGTGATGCGCGGCATGGGGCTGAAGGATTTCACCCTGCCGCCGGAACTGCGGCCGATCCTGCCGGAAAAGCCGATGGCCGGACCCGCCTTCACCATCCTCGGCAAGGTCGACCCGACGGCGGACGCGCACGAGACCCTGCTCGCCTGGACCGGACTGCTCTCCAAGGCGCCGGCGGGTTCCGTCTGGGTCTGCCAGCCGAACGATCGCACGGTGGCGCATATGGGCGAGCTCTCGGCCGAGACGCTGAAGGACAAGGGCGTGCGCGGCTGCGTTGCCGACGGTTTTGCCCGCGACGTGAACTTCCTGCTCGATATCGGCTTCCAGACCTGGTGCCGCGGCTTCACGCCGCGCGACATCGTCGGCTGGTGGCTGCCGGCGGCAACCGAGGTGGATGTGCGCATCGGCGACGTTGTGATCGAACCGGGCGACTACATGATCGGCGACCGGGACGGGCTCATCCGTGTGCCGAAGGGAATCGTCGAGGACGTGGTGGAGAAATCGGAAACGGCGATCACGACCGAGAACAAGGTCCGTACCGCGATCCTCGCCGGCACCGACCCGCAGGAAGCCTATCTGAAATACGGCAAGTTCTGAGTCGCCGGGGAGAAGAGAGACGCCACAAGGCGTCCGCAGTTGGGAGGAAAACATGAGTGAACTCAAGGGGATCATTGCGCCCTTCACGACGCCGTTCAAGGAGAGCGGGGAGATCGATTTCGGTCTGGTCAAGGGCCAGGTCGACTGGCTGATCGAGAACGGCGTCCATGGTCTCGCCGCGGGCGGCAGCACCGGCGAGGGGCATGCTCTCGGGCGTGAGGAATACAAGGACCTGATGGCGGCGACGGTGGAGGCGGTCGGTGGCCGCGTGCCGGTGGTCGCCGGGATCATCGCGAACGCGACCGCCGAGGTTGCTGCGCGCGGGCACCTGGTGAAGGACCTGGGGGTCGCTGCCCTGCAGGTGACGCCGCCGCACTACCTCTTCCGGCCCGACGATGACGCGATGGTGCGGCATTTCGCCGAGATCCATGCCGAGTGCGGCGTGCCGATCCTGATCTATAACGTGGTCCCGTGGTGCTATCTCTCGCCGGACCTGCTGCTGCGGATCATGGACGAAGTGCCGGGCGTGCTCGGGGTCAAGCAGAGTGCCGGCGACATGAAGCTCTTTGCCGACCTGATCCGCCGGGCGAACCCGCGGAACATGATCTTCAGCGCCGTCGACGCCTTGCTCATGTCCTCCTACCAGCTTGGCGCGCCGGGTGCGATCGCGGCGATCCTGACCGCGGCGCCTGGTCCGTCGGTAAAGCTATGGGATGCAGTTTCGGCACAGGACTGGGATTCCGCGCTCGACCTGCACCAGCGGCTGATGCCGGTCTGGGATGCGGTCGGGGTCGACAACATGCCGTCGCTGGTGAAATACGCGCAGCAGCTTCAGGGGGTCGACGCCGGACTCGCCCGGCGACCGACCTCGCCCGCAACCGAGGCGCAGAAGGCGGAGGTGCGCCGGGCCCTCGACGGGCTCGGGCTGCTGTAGACCGCGGCATGGCGGTGTCGCGGCTTGTTCATTTGCCGTTCTCCGGAACAGGCGCACATTGCACGGCCTGATCGTTCCGCGCCTCCCAGGCGTCGCAACGGTGACGCTGCGGCGCCGCCCGAGGCAGAGCGAGGTTCTTGCCCGTGCCCACCGGATCTTCGAGGGGCGCGCGCAAGAGTGAGCGATTTCTTACTATGATATCTAAGACGGAGCTATTACACGGAAGCGTGTCTGTCCTTCATTCGTTAGATCCTGATGAAATACAAAAGGCTTTATCTACCGATCGAAGAGTCGGCGCGTGAGCTTAATGCGCGTCTGCCTTTGGTGTTCCGTGCTGCCGCGCGTGGGTACATGGTGATTGTCGGCGATCAATGGTCGATGGTCCGCAACCTGAACAAGTTCATGCCTGGTGTGGTGTTTCTAAAGGGCAGCAATACGGTCCAGAGCAACTGGGCTGGACACGCGAGAGACAGCGGTCACCGTGTCGTGGCGATCGACGAGGAAGTCACCGCGATGGCGGACAGGAGATTTGTTCTCCAGGGCGTGACATCGCAATTCCTCGGAAGACTGGACAAGTTCTTTTTTCAGGGACCGCACCAGCATCGAATTTTCCTCGACGAGTTTCCGGAACACAAAGATCGGTTTGTGGTCACTGGAAACCCCCGGTTCGATCTGCTGTCGTCATCGATGACCAGATCCTTCGAGCCAGATGTCGCGCGCATTCGCGGCCGGTTCGGCCGGTATATTCTCGTGAATACGAATTTTGGTGCCGGGAACACCGGCCATGGCAGTCGCGAAGAGTTTGTCGCCGTCTGCGAACGGGTCGGGTACGCGAAATGGGACGACCCCGAAGACCGTGCATGGTTCGAGGCGACGTTCAGTTTCGAAGAGCAGAACATGATGCGGTTTCAGGAAATGGTGCTGGCGCTCAGGGACCGTTTCCCGGGCCATCAGATTATCCTGCGGCCACATCCCTCCGAGGACCATTCGTATTGGCACCGCGCTTTGGCCGGACAGGATCGCGTTCATGTCGTTTTTGAAGGCGCCGCCACGCCCTGGATGCTCGGCGCGGATATCCTGATTCACAATACCTGCACGACGGGTACGGAGGCCATGGTCATGGGAGTGCCAGTGGCAGCCTTTGCACCTTACACGAACTGGGTGGAGAGTATCTTTCTCTCTAATTTGGTGACACCCGTGTTCAGGGATCTGGGCCAGCTCTTCAAGGCGGTTGAAGCGGCAATAGACGATCGCGCCAGTGCGGTGTCGGCCATTAAGGAGGAGTTCGGAGATACGCTGTCCGACCATATCGCTCTGGGGGAGAATTGCGGAGCAACGACTGCAATCCTGTCGGCTTTGGACGAACTGGATCTGCCTGCTTTCGAGGGATCGTTGTTCCGGGCCGGTGACAACAAGCTGACCTTCGTCAAACTAGATGAATATCGAATGAGGAAACTGCAGCTCTCGCGTTCCGATGTGATGCAGAACATGCAGAATATCGCTCGCGGAATGGGGATCTCGGCAAAGTTACACGTGCATCGGGTGAGTGGTTCGATCCATGCGATCTACGCCGGGGAATGATTATTGAGCGGCATTCAACGCGGAAGAGCCGTCTGCTAACAAGGTTGGCGGCGTTTCTGTCGAAGCTGCCACGTCGTTGCAAGAATTCAGATGTCGACCAAATCCCGTGGTGATGCCAAAAACGCGGGCGTTATCAATGTTCCCGCCATGGACAGTCAATTGCCCGTACGATAGTACGCCCCACGATCCGGTACGTTGCGATACCGCGCCGTCGCGGGTTTTTCATTTGCCGTGAGTCCGAACAGGCGCACATTTCATGGCATGATTGCTCCACGACTCCTCAGTGTCGCGACGGCGGTGCCGCAGCATCGCCTCTGCCAGGGTGACGCTCTTTCCCATGCGAAGCGCATTTTTCAGGAACGGGCGCCGGAATTTGCCAGGATGGCGCCGGTCTACGGAAATGCGGGGGTCGCGGCGCGATATCTTTCCGTCCCGCTCGACTGGTTCGAGACGCCGCGCAGCTGGAGCGAGGCCAATGGGGTCTATCTCCATGCGGCGGAGGATCTGCTCGCCCTATCGGCTGAGCGGGCGCTGGAGCGCGCGGGCCTCGTACCGGAAGTTGTCGATACGCTCGTGACCGTCTCCAGCACCGGTATTGCGACGCCGAGCCTCGATGCACGTCTGATGCGCCGCATCGGCTTTCGCAGTGATGTGAAGCGGGCACCGCTCTTCGGCCTCGGCTGTGCCGGCGGCGTGCTCGGGCTCGGGCGGGCGGCGCAGCTCGCGACCGTCCGGGAAGGCGAAACCGTGTTGTTGCTGGTGGTCGAACTCTGCAGCCTGACCTTTCGCTGGCGCGACACTGGCAAGTCCAATCAGGTCGCGGGCGCGCTGTTCGGTGACGGCGCGGCTGCCGCGGTGCTGCGGGGCGGCGGAGGCGGAGGCGGAGTGTCCGTGACGGCCTGGGGCGAGCATACCTGGCCGGACTCGCTCGACGTCATGGGGTGGTCCGTCGAGGAAGATGGGCTCGGCGTGATTTTCAGCCAGCGCATTCCCGAGATCGTGCGGGCCGGCATGCGCGAGGAGACCGAGCGTTTCCTCGCGAAGCACAATCTGACCCTTGCCGATATCGACCTGTTTGCCTGCCATCCGGGAGGCGCAAAGGTGGCGGCGGCTCTGGAGGCGGCCTATGGCCTGCCGGAAGGCGGCCTGCGGACGTCGCGCGCGATCCTCAACGACTACGGCAACATGTCCGCGGCGACGGTCCTGTTCGTTCTCGATCGGATGATGGAGGCTGGCACAGTCGGTCAGCGGATCCTCGCTCAGGCCCTTGGTCCGGGGTTCACCGCGGGCTTTGCCGTTCTGGAGGGCTGAAGAAGGCCATGGGGTGGGCGCAATGGATTGCTATGGCGGTCGCGTTACTCCGCCTCGCGGAACTCGTTCATGCGCGCCGGAACCTGACCCGGCTGCTGGATGACGGCGGCGAGGAGCGGCATCCGGGGCACTACCCGTTTTTTGTCCTGCTGCACAGCGCCTGGATTGCAGCCCTGTTCTTTTTGGTTCGCAAGACGCAGGCGCCCGATCCGTTGCTGCTGGCTGTTTTCGCCCTGCTGCAATGTATGCGCCTTTGGATCATCGTCACGCTCGGGCGGTTCTGGACCACACGGATCGTCACCCTTCCGGGCGCTCCCCTGGTCCGGCACGGTCCCTACCGATGGATCCGGCATCCGAACTATCTTCTGGTGGCGGTCGAGATCCCGCTGTTGCCGCTCGCCTTCGGTGCCTGGGACCTTGCGCTGCTGTTCGGATTCGCGAACCTCGTCCTGCTCGCCTACCGCATCGGCGCCGAGGAAGAGGTCCTGTCGGAAAGGCGCTGACGGACGGATGCGTTGCGGGTTCGCGCGGCGTTTTCAATTCCTTCCCCTGCCGCCTGGGTCGTCCCCGCGGAACCGCACTAAAGCGGTGCTTTGCACATGCTATGGTGTCGACTCTAGCAAAGGAGAATCGGCATGTTCACCAAAATTGACACCGCGCGTTCCTACTATCGCGAAACCATATCCCTCATCGTCCGTTCCGGCTATCGCATCTCGATCGAGAACGACATGGGAGAATGGAAGCATATTATGCAGAACGCACCGGCCACGACTGCGGTCTCAAGTATGTTCGACCCTGCGGTGGCGACTTTCCGGCCGGGAGACGCTTTCTGGCTCCGGGTTTCGAACGAGAATGCGGAGACCGTGGCGATCATCTGCGACCGTTTAATTGAGACGGAGGACTTCGTCGGTTTCGTTGAGGGGACCGGAATTATTGCAAAGCCTTATGAGCGGCACGTGTTCGATACCCGACTCGGAGGCAAGATCGGTCATGCGGGAGGCCTCTGGGTTCACCCCAAAGCCCGCAAGACCGGTCTTTCTTGGGTCCTCCCCCGGCTTGTTCGATCTCTTTCCGTCATTCATTGGGGGGTCGACAGGCATTGCGGGATGATCCTGTCGGGACTTGCGGATGCAGGTTTCGCCAGCCGGATCTACGGCTTTTCACGTTCGTGGCTGGCGCTGTCAGGTGTTTTCCGACCGACAGGTAACGAGGAGGGGGTATTCGTCATTGACATCAACGCTGACGAGATCGCCAGGCAGCAGGCCCTCGAGCTCGAACGTATTGTGGACAATGGCGCACAGAACCTTGTCGATGTCGCGACCATTGGAAGAGAGCGGCATCACCAGCCTGCGGTAAGCGAACCACTCGCCGCCCGCGCTGGCGTGAATTTCGGATAGGGAGATCCGGCCGCGGAAGGCCGCATCCGCATAGAGACCGGCGAGGCTGCTCCACAGCTTGGGACCGAGACGTGGAACCAGCTCGCCGAAATACTGCGGATGCCCGCCGCCATGGATCCGCGTCCCGAAACCGAAGCGCTCGTACTCGAAAGTGGCCGGCTCGCCGGAAACTTTCAGGATGTGCATGTAGGGCAGAACGTCAGGCGCCCGTTCGGATACTTCGTTGAAGGTGATGCCCTTGAGGTTTGGCATCCCTGGTGTTCCGGCGCGCGCGGACATGGTGAAGATCTCGGCGAGTTGATTGTCCGTGCCCAGGCGGAAATCGAGCTGGTCGTAGGTGACGATAACTGCGGGGGCGTCCCCGCGGATCACTTCAAGCTGAAGGCCGGATGGCATCAGATGACGACCGCCAGACACAATCCCGCATTCTGGAGCAGCGGCAGAACGGTCGCGTCCCGCAGATCGTAGACCTGAATTTCGTAGCGGCGCGCGCCGTCCTCGGTTCCCAGAATGTCTTCTTCGATGATCCGGGTCAGTGCGGCAGTGACTCCGGTACAAATTCCGGAACCCTGCCGGACCATTTCGACGCCGCCTCCGGTCAGCTGGAAGAGGGCGCAATGCGGTCCCGAGAGCCCGGGTTCGGAAACGATCCACTGCTCCACCGCATCGCGGTCGGGACAACGGGCGAGGGGATAGTATGCGGCGAGAGCGTCCAGGGCAGCCGGCGGAATCTCCTCGGCAAAATCCGTCTCTCTCCAGCGGACCGGAGGGGATTGATTATCGACGAGCCGCAATTGATGCATTCCCTGGGCGCCAATCGTATCAGGCATTGGTTGCTGTCGTGCGTACTTTATGGCGACTGACGGACGCCTGTCCAGCTTCATCGGACCGATACTTGCTGCGCGACAGCAAGATAAGGCGGGACAGGCGGTCTCGCAGACCCGGCCGCGGTTGTTTCCGCCCGAAAGAAAACTTGTTAATGTATTGATATAATGGCGGATTTTTTGTCAGAAGCCGGCATCTCCCTCCCAGTATTTGTCGTTCAGGATCTTCATCAGCTTATCGTGGCTGTTCTCGAGGCAGCCGCGCAACCGCACCTTGTAGCCCTGGTCGGCATAGGCCCGGCAACGGTCATAGGCTTCGCGCGCCGTCCCGAGACCTTCGGGGGAAAAGGCTTTCAGGCTGGCCGGGCTCGCGGCCTTGCCCCAGGCGCCGTCCCGTACGGCTTTCGGCGCATATCCTTCGGCGGGCAGCAGGTTGATCAGCCGCGAGAGCACGGCGCCCGCGTCAGCGCGGGGGGCGCCGTTCTCGAAATATCCTTCGGCCAGCAGGCGTTTGTCACCGGTGGCGGCATCCAGATCCTCGGCACTCGGCCGGGCGGCGGCGGTCGGCTCCGAGCGCGGCAGCAGGGAGACCCGGCGCGGCACGGTGAGCGACACCGATTTCGCATCGAGCGAGGCAAGCCGGCGCGCATCCATAGAAATCCGCACCGAGGTATAGGCGCCGGTGCTTTCGAAATGCAGCAGGCCGGCGGCGGAGAACTCGGCGATGCTGCCGTCTCGCTTCTCCACCACCATGGTGATGTCGCCTTCTCCGGCGGCGTCGTAGACATGGCCTTCGTTGGGCTTCGGACGCTGCTCTTGCAGACAGAATGCGGAGAAGAAACCGGTGCAGCTGCCGTCCGTGCATTCGAGCGGCACCGGCAGCTTGGTGGCGACGAGGCCGAGCACCTGCGGCAGTTCGGCCTTCTTGCCGGCGGCCCCGGCATCGACGGTGCCGAGTCCGGTCGCGAGTCCGGCTATGGCGGCAAGGGACGCAATCTGACGGAACATGGGGCATTCCTCCTGTTCGGGCCGGCATTGCGCGCCGCTGCAGCGCGGAAACCGGCTTCTGCGTTGGAAACAGCTTCTCACCGCCGAGCCCCGCATTCAATGGCGAAGCGCTGACCTCTCCGATTGGTGAAGCGCCCCAAATCGCGCCTTCTTGGTCCAAGGGCGACAAGCAGTGACGCGCATTAGAAAGTCCCCGCCTCCAATCGTGCTCATATCGAGTGAATACGCTGTCTTTTGGAGGATGCGAGATGGCCGCTGAAGCCCGGGATCTCGAGACGACTGAAACCGAGGCCGCCTCGGCCGAAGGACGGGGACGTCGCGGACGCGGCGGGGGCGGGGGCCGCGAGGCGCGCCGCGCCCTGCGTGCCCGGCCGAGCCAGGTGCAGGCGCCCTATATCACGCGCAACGTGCCGGTCTACGAGATCCTGAGCGAGGAAGCGCTCGAGATCATCGAGGCCAATGCCGACACCATCATGGAAGAGATCGGCATCGAGTTTCAGGACGACGAGGAGGCGCTTGCGCTGTGGCGCGACGCCGGCGCCGACGTCCAGGGCACGCGGGTCCACATCCCGCGCGGCCTTGCCCGCAAGCTGGCCGAGACCGCGCCGTCGACCTTCACCCAGCATGCCCGCAACCCGGCCCGCTCTGTCGAGATCGGCGGCAGGAACACGATCTTCGCACCGGTCTACGGTCCGCCCTTCGTCAGCGACGTCGAAGGGGGGCGGCGCTACGCGACGATCGAGGACTTCCGGAACTTCGTGAAGCTGACCTACATGCTGCCCTCGCTGCACCATAGCGGCGGCACGGTCTGCGAGCCTGTCGACCTGCCCGTGAACAAGCGGCATTTCGACATGGTCTATGCCCATATGAAATACAGCGACAAGCCGTTCATGGGCTCCGTCACCGCGCCGGAACGGGCGCAGGATACCGTGGACATGGCGAAGATCCTGTTCGGTGCGGACTTCGTCGAGAACAACACGGTCTGCACCAGCCTGATCAACGCCAACTCGCCGATGACCTGGGACGGCACCATGCTGGGGGCGCTGAAGACCTATGCCCGCAACAACCAGGCCTGCATCACCACGCCCTTCATCCTCGCGGGCGCGATGTCGCCGGTGACGGTCGCGGGCACGCTCGCCCAGACGCTGGCCGAAGCGATGGCCGGCATCGCCTTCACCCAGCTGGTGCGGCCGGGCGCGCCGGTGATTTTCGGCTCCTTCGCCAGCTCCATCTCCATGCAGTCCGGCGCGCCGACCTTCGGCACGCCCGAGCCCGCCATGGTGCTCTATGGCTGCGCCCAGCTCGCCCGCCGCCTCGGCGTGCCGTTCCGCTCCGGCGGCTCGCTCTGCGGCTCCAAGACCCCGGACGCGCAGGCGGCCTACGAGTCCGCCCAGACCCTGAACCCGACGGTGATGGGCGGGGTGAATTTCGTGCTGCATTCGGCCGGCTGGCTCGAGGGCGGCCTCGTCGCCTCCTACGAGAAACTGCTGATGGATGCCGACCAACTCGCCATGATGCCGACGCTCTTGGGCGGCGTCGACATGACCGGGAACGGCCAGGCGATGGACGCGATCCGCGAGGTCGGCCCCGGCAAGCACTTCCTCGGCTGCGCCCACACCCAGGCGAATTTCGAGACCGCCTTCTTCCGCTCAAAGGTTGCGGACAACAACACCTACGAGCAATGGGCCGCCGAAGGCTCCCGTGACGCTTACCGGCGCACGGGCGACCGGGTGAAGACCATGCTGGCGGAATACCAGGCACCGGAGATCGACCCGGCGGTGGACGAGGCGCTGGTTGAGTTTTTCACCAAGCGGAAGGCGTCCTTCGAGGACTCGAACGTGTGATGTGATCGAGGGTGCCGCTGCAGCTCACCAGCCGTTGCGCCGCTCCCATTGTGCGACGATCTCGTCCGACCCTTCCTCGAAGACCTCATATCCCTCATAGGCCGCGACGGTCATGCAGACATGGTTCGGCAGCACGCGGACTTTCGTGCCGATCGGCAGCTTGGCGAAGAGCTCGGGATCGCCGACCGCGACCTCGCCGTGTTCCTGGTGCGTGCCGCGGATGGTGAGACCGTCGAGCGGCGCGCCGGTCTGCAGATCCGCCAGGAGGCCGAAACCCATGTCGCCGTCCTCGCCCAGCGCCTGCGTCGAGCGGTCCTTGGAGAGTGCGATGCCACCGGCATCGAGCATCAGCGTGCCGCGCGCCCGGTTGTGCGAGATCACGCTGGCGACGACGGAGGCGGCGATGTCCTCGACCCCGTGGCTCCCGATGCCGGCCTGGAAGAGATCCCCCAGCGTGTAGACCCCCGGACGCATTTCGGTGACGCCTTCGAGGTGGTCGGCATAGAGCGCCGTCGGGGTCGAGCCGACGCTGACGATTGCGCAATCGATACCCTCGGCGCGGATCGCTTCCGCCGCTGCGACCGCCGCGTCCCGCTCCGTCGCCGCGACGGTGCGCATGTCGTCCGGCGTGCGGCCGCGATAGGAATGGCCGGCATGGGTCATGACGCCGGCGAGCGTCGAGCGCTCCGCACCCGCGAGGATGCGGGCGATCTCCAGCAGGCGGGATCGGTCGTGGTCGACGCCGGTGCGATGCTCGCCGCAGTCGATCTCGATCACCACCTTGTGGCTGCCCGGATGGGCCGCGATGTCTTCGGCCACTTCCGGGCTGTCGATCAGGATCTTCAGGTCCGCGCCATGCGCCGTCAGCGCCGCCGCGCGGTCGAGTTTCGAGGGCGGGAGGCAGACGGCGTAGAGAATGTCGGCAAAGCCGTTCTCGAAGAGATATTCCGCCTCGGCCAGCGTCGAGACGGTGACGCCGCCCGGCTGACCGGCTGTCGCCAGCTTCGCGATCTCCGCGGATTTTCCGGTCTTCATGTGCGGGCGCAGCGCGACGCCGAGCGCCTTCGCGCGGTCGATCATGCGGGAACAGTTCCGTGCGAGCCGCGTTCTGTCGAGAATCAGGCAGGGGGTCTGGAGGTCGGAGAGTTTCATGCGCGCGCTCTTGGCTGGAAGACCGGAAGGAGGCGGCCAGCCTAGAGCGGGTCCACGTCACGGGACAAGTCAAGTTGGCGGTGGAATGTCATCAGACCCGTGTCCCCGCGCGCCGATGCCCGCTAGAGTGGGCGCGCCAACGAGATGGAAATTCTGCCGCATGGCCGACACGACCCTGAAGAAGACTCTGGAGCTCCTCTATACCGGGCGCAGCCGCAACGCGGCGCTGTTCCGCTATGCGCTGATCGTCTTCGACATCTTCACGATCGGCTTCTTCATCGTCACCATCCCGCTGACCCCGACCCGCGAAATCTTCCTCGTGGATGGGGTCATCGGCCTGCTCATCCTTGGCGATTTTCTCGCCCGGTTCTGGATTGCGCCCAACAAGGCCCGCATGTTGCGGCAGATCTACACCATCGCGGACATATTCGTGATCCTGTCGCTGATCTTGGCGCCGCTCTTCAGCCAGAGCTTTGCCTTCCTGCGTGTCCTGCGCGCGCTCCGGCTGCTGCATTCCTATCACGTGCTGCGGGACCTGCGCTCCGAGACGCCGTTCTTCCGGCGGAACGAGGAGGTGATCCTCGGCTCGGTCAATCTTGGCGTCTTCGTGTTTTTCGTGACCTCCGTCGTCTTCGTGCTGCAATTCGGCGACAATCCGGGGATCGAGGATTTCATCGCCGCGCTCTATTTTACCGTCTCGGCGCTCACGACGACCGGCTTCGGCGACATCGTCCTGACCGGGACGTCGGGACGAGTGCTGGCGGTCCTGATCATGGTGGTCGGTGTCGCCCTGTTCCTGCGGCTGGCGCAGGCCATTTTCCGGCCGCAGAAGGTGGCCTATACCTGCCCGTCATGCGGTCTCAGCCGGCACGAGGAAGACGCCGTCCACTGCAAGCATTGCGGCGAGCCGCTGAAGATCGAGACCGAGGGCATCAACTGAGGCCGTTCAGGCGCGCGCCTCCGCAGCCTGCCGCCTGGCTTTCAGTTTATACCCGACCGCGACGATGGCGTTGATTGCAGGAACCAGTTCCTGGCCGAGATCGGTCAGCGCATATTCCACCGAGGGCGGGGAGGTTGGCTTCACCGTGCGGGCGATCACGCCCAGCTCCTGAAGCTCTTTCAGGCGTTGCGTGAGCATTTTCGCCGAGACCCCGGGAATGTCCGCCTTCAGCTCGCTGAAGCGGCGCGGGGACTCGCTCAGATACCAGATGATGTTCGGGGCCCAGGTGCCGCCGATGACGCTGAGACAGGTGCTGAGCGGGCATCCGTCCGGCGGCGGCGCGACTTTGTTCTTGCGCATTTTCAGAGCCATGGAGGTCACCTCCCGGTGCGATGGTTACCTGACCGTAATCCGATAATGAGATTACAAAAAGAAACGTGATTTACAAAGGTAATCTATGATCCTAGGTGAGAGAACGACATTGCAGCAACGGGGAGCAACCAATGACGTTCACCACCGAGGCGGCGGCCAGGCTCGGCATCCGCTATCCGATCATCCAGGGACCGTTCGGCGGCGGCCTCTCGACCGTCGAACTGGCGGCTAAGGTCTCCGATGCCGGCGGGCTCGGATCGTACGGCGCCCACGTGACCGCGCCGGAAGACATGGCCGCTCTCACGCGCCGCCTCTCGGACGCGACGGACGCGCCCTTCGCGCTCAATCTCTGGGTCTCCGATCATGACCCGGGGGGCGAACATCCGAATGCCGCCCAGTTCGAGCGCTACTACCCGGTGTTCGCTCCCTACTATGAGGAACTCGGTCTGTCCGCGCCGATCCTGCCGGAGCGTTTCCATCACCGCTTCGAGGATCAGATCGAGGCGCTGCTGGAAGCGCGCCCGCCGGTCTTCAGCTTCGTGTTCGGTATCCCCGGGAAAAAGATCCTCGAGGAATGCCGCCGCCTGGGCATCGTGACGGTCGGTGCGGCCACCACGCTGGCCGAGGCGGAGGCTCTGGACGCGGCCGGTGTCGACCTCATCGTCGCCACCGGGCTCGAGGCGGGTGGCCACAGGGTGTCGTTCCTTGCCCCGGCAGAAGAGAGCCTGACCGGGACGTTCTCGCTGGTGCAGGTCGCCGCCGCACATGTGAAGGCGCCGGTGATCGCGGCAGGCGGGGTCGTCGACGGACGGGGGGTGCGGGCGGCGCTCACGCTCGGCGCCGGCGCGGCGCAGCTCGGCACGGCTTTTCTCGCCTGCGCGGAGTCCGGCACCAGCCAGGCGCACCGGGATCTGCTGTTCACAGAGTCGGTCCGCGACACGACACTCACCCGATCCTACACCGGCCGTCTCGCGCGCGGCATCCGCAACCGCTGGATCCGCGATATGGAGGGGCAAGACCTCCCGCCGTTTCCGGTCCAGAGCTGGTTCTTCGGCGCGATCAAGGCTGCCGCGCTGAAGCAGGGACGCGACGACCTGCTTTCGCTCTATGCCGGTCAGTCGGCGCCGAACCTGAAACACCGATCGGCGGACGTCCTGATGGACGAGTTGATCTCCGATCTCCCATCCGCCCGCGCCGCATGAGCGGCTCCGGGCATATCGTCCAGCGGGCGTGCTGCCGGACGCACCCTGTCATAGGAGGACAGACATGAAGCTTTATTACATCCCGGGAGCCTGCTCCCTTTCCCCGCACATCGTCCTGCATGAGATCGGGGCGGCCTTTAAGACCGAGCGGGTCGACGGCAAGACCCACAAGACCGAAACCGGGGCAGACTATTACCAGGTGCACGGAAAGGGCTATGTCCCGGCGCTGGCGCTTGAGAGCGGAGACGTCCTGACCGAAGGGCCGGCGATCGTCCAGTACCTCGCGGACAATTCCGGCCGCAAGGATCTCTCGCCTGCCCAGGGCAGCGTCGAGCGGGCGCGGCTGCAGGCGCATCTGAACTTTGTCGGCACCGAGTTGCACAAGTCCTTCAGCCCGCTCTTCAAGCCGGACTCGACCGAAGACGAAAAAACCGCGGCGCGGAAGAAGGTCAATCTCCGCCTCGACGACGTGGAGAGCGAGCTTTCGGACGGCCGTCGGTTTTTCCTCGGAGACGCTTTCTCCGTAGCCGATCCCTACCTCTTCACGGTGGCGAACTGGGCGCATTTCACCGGGCTCGGTCTCGGCGAGCGTCCGAACCTGAAGGCTTATCTGGCACGGATGGCCGAGCGTCCGTCGGTGAAGGCGGCGATGAAGGCCGAAGGGCTGTTGAAGGACGCCGCCTGATCAGGCGCCAATCGATGCGAAGGTCTCGTTGCTGATCCATCCGGTGGCGAGGCCTTCCGCCCAGTCAACGCGGCCCCGGTCCATGGCGAGCCGCGCCATTTCCAGATGATCGTACGGCACCTGCCGGTGGCTGACGGACCAGCCGACGGAACGTTTCTCGAGGATGGCATAGCAGGCATTCGGATGACCGGCCTGCACCTTGTGAGGAATAGGCTCGACATCGGTATAGGCCGGGCAGCCGACACTTCCCGGGTTCACGATCATGCGTCCGTCCGCAAGCGCCACCGTGCGCGCCAGATGTGTATGGGCGCAGAGGATGAGGTTTTGCTCGATATTCTGTGCCCTGGCTTCGATCTCCTTCAAGGCGGCGCTGCGGACCCTGCCGTCGTCGGTGACCTGTTCCAGCCAGTAGGTGTTGTCGTCTTCCGGCGTTCCGTGACAGAGGAAGATCTGGTCGCGCCAGACCATGCTCGCCGGCAAAGTCCGGATCCAGTCGAGCGTCCCTGAGGCCAACTGGTCATGGGCGGTCTTGTCCGATCGGCCCATCTCTTCAGGCGGCTGCTCGATGAGCCAGCGATCGTGGTTGCCGCGGATCGAAAGGGCATCGATCCCGCGCAGCAGTTCCGCCGTTCCCTCGGCATCGAGCGGAGAACTGAAGAAATCGCCGAGATTGACGATCTCGGTTATGCCTGCGGCTTCGATGTCCTCGAGAACGGCCTGAAGGGCGAGGCTGTTGCCGTGAATGTCGGCGATCGCTGCAAATTTCATGGGATGATTGTATCGCTTTTGAGCAGATCATCCCAAGCTTTCAATACGCACTCCGTATTCCAGAGCCGCATCCTCGAGATACATCCAGAGATATTCGGCAAAGCTGGCGCGTACGAGAATGTCGTAGGTCGGCGCCTCGTCGAGTTGGTCGAAGAGCACGGTGATACGGCCGATATGGCTCTGGGCGCATTTGCCGGGGCCGAACTCGCGCGGATGCAGATCGATCGCGCAACCCTTGGCCATGACGTCGCGGGCATGGCGGCCGGAAAGGCGGACCATCGTATAATGCTCCGTCACCTCGGTTACCGCGGCATGCAGGCCTTCCAGCCTGTTCGAGAGTTTGGCTGCGAGCTCGGCATCGTCGCCATAGACCATCCATTCGTCCGGACCGGTCCAGACAATACGGACATCCTTTACGGCGGCGACACTGTTTGCCTCTGCCGGAGGGGGCGCGCCGAGGACGGATTTCACCGCCGTGACGAAGGCCTTTTCGGCGGAGTTGCCGCGCAGCACCAGCTTGGTGCGGAAGGGGATCTCGGTCAGGACCACACCGGCATCCGAGGGGCCACCATGGATGATGTCCAGCGGGTCGAGCGGAGTGCGCGCCTTGAGGTTGTCCAGATCAGCCATCGATCCGCTTCCCTTCCAGATCAAAGAACCGGGGTTCGGTCACCGTCACCTTCACCAGCCTGTCCTCGAGCGGGACATGCAGGCTCTGGCCGTGCCGCTTGTGACCGCCCTTGATCAGAGCCATGGCGATGGAACGCCCGCAATTCGGGCTGTAATAGCTCGAGGTCACGTGGCCGAGCATCTCCATCGGCGGCTGAGGCCTCAGCTTCTCGACGACATGCCCGCCTTCCGGCAAGACCACGTTCGGGTCTTCGGTCAGCAGGCCGACGAGTTGCTTGCGGTCCTCCGCGGCCATCGACTCGCGTTCAAGCGAGCGCTTTCCGATGAAATCCGGTTTCTTGCGCGAGACGATCCAGTCCATGCCGAGATCGAGCGGCGTCACCGTGCCGTCGGTCTCCTGGCCGACGATGATGAAGCCCTTCTCGGCGCGCAGCACGTGCATGGTCTCGGTGCCGTAGGGCGTGATGTCGAATTCTTTCCCCGCTTCCATCAGCGCTTCCCAGAGGGCGAGGCCGTAGCGCGCCGGCACATTGACCTCGAAGGAAAGCTCGCCGGTGAAAGAGATCCGGTAGATCTTCGCGGGGATGCCTGCGACCGTGCCGTCCTTCATGGACATGAAGGGGAAGGCCTCGGCGGAGAAATCGACGTCGGAGCAGAGCTTCTCAAGCAGCGCCCGGCTTTTCGGCCCGTTGACGGCAACGACCGACCATTGCTCGGTCACCGAGGTAAAGAACACCTTGAGTTCCGGCCATTCCGTCTGGTGCCATTCTTCCAGCCAGGAGAGGACGTTCGCCGCTCCGCCGGTGGTGGTGGTCATGTGAAAGCGGTTCTCGCCGATCCGCGTGGTCACGCCGTCATCCATGACCATGCCGTCTTCTTTCAGCATCAGGCCGTAGCGGCAGCGTCCGACGCCGAGCTTGAGCCATGCGTTGGTGTAGATGCGGTTCAGGAACTCGGCGGCGTCCGGGCCCTGGATGTCGATCTTGCCGAGGGTGGAGGCGTCGAGGATGCCGACAGAGTCGCGCACCGCCTTGACCTCACGGTCGATCGCCTGGCGGAAGGTCTCGCCCGGTTTCGGGAAGTACCAGGCGCGCATCCACTGGCCGACATGCTCGAACCTGGCGCCGTGCGCCCGCGCCCATTCGTCGATCCGGGTCTTGCGCACCGGCTCGAAGAGCTTGCCGACATTGCGCCCGGTATAGGCGCCGATCGTTGCCGGCGTGTAGGGTGGGCGGAAGGTTGTGGTGCCGACGGCGGGGATATCCGAGGCGAGCACGTCGGAGAGGATTGCCAGCGCGTTGACGTTCGAGGTCTTGCCCTGGTCGGTGCCCATGCCGGTTGTGGTGTAGCGCTTCAGGTGTTCCACTGACCGGTAACCTTCGCGGGCGGCGAGCTGCACGTCGGCGGCGGTGACATCGTTCTGGAAATCGACGAAATGCTTGCCCTTGCGGCCGAGTTTCGCCTTGCCAGGCGCGATCCAGAGCGGGCGGAGCGCGCCCTGTTCCGGCTCGCGCGCCTTCGGCGCGGCAGGTGCACGGCCCTTGAAACCGACCTCGCGCGCGGCCTCGGCACCGAGCTGCAGCCCTTCCTTCAGGGCGTCGGCGAGCGCAAAAGTGCCATTGCAGGCGCCGGCGCTGGCGAGTGCCTGGCTTGCCGTGCCCGGCAGGAAGGCGGCCATCTCGTCGTTCCAGGCGAGCTTGCCCTTGGCTTGGGAGAAAAGGTGCACAGTCGGGTTCCAGCCGCCGGACATGGCGACGAGATCGCAATTCACCGACTTGGCCGAACCGGTCACGCCGGCGCCGGTCGAGTCCAGCTGCATCACCTCGACGCCGCTGACCTTGTTCTTGCCCGGGACCGAGACGATGCCGTGGTTCTCGTAGATCGTGATCCCTTTTGCGCGGGCCGCGTCGGGGAGTTCGCCGGAGACGGAGGCGCGGGCATCCACGATGGCCGCGACCTTGCCATGGGACCCTTCGATCGCGAGGGCGGTCCGGTAGGCATCGTCGTTGTTGGTGAAGATCACCACCTTGCGGCCCGGCAGCACGCCGTAGCGGTTGATGTAGGTGCGCACGGCGGAGGAAAGCATGACGCCCGGCCGGTCGTTGTCGGAGAAGACGATCGGCCGTTCCAGCGCGCCGGTGGCCAGCACAACGCGCTTTGCCCGGATCTTCCAGAGCCTTTGGCGCGGGCTATGCTCCGGCGCGGCGCCGAGATGGTCGCTGACCCGCTCGAGCGCCGTCAGGTAGTTGTGATCGTAGTAGCCGGTCACGGTGCAGCGCTTGACCACCGTCACCTCCGGCATGGATGCAAGCTCGGCGACGGTTTCGGTAGCCCAGCGCGCGGGTGCCTTGCCGTCTATCTCGCAGTCGCTCTCGGATAGCAATGCGCCGCCCCAGTCCGCGGTCTCTTCCATCAGAAGAACCCGGGCGCCGGTTCTGCCCGCCGCCAGCGCCGCCGCAAGGCCGGCAGGACCGCCGCCGACCACCAGCACGTCGGCATGGGCATGCATTTTCTCGTAGCGGTCCGGGTCGCGATCCTTCGGCGCCTTGCCGAGGCCGGCGGCGTGTCGGATCACATGCTCGTATTTCATCCAGAGCGAGGCCGGCCACATGAAGGTCTTGTAATAGAAGCCTGCCGGGAACAGCCGGTGGAATACGGAGTTGATCGCGCCGATATCGAATTTCAGGCACGGCCAGCGGTTCTGGCTCTCGGCCTGCAGCCCGTCGAAGATCTCGATCTGGGTGGCGCGGAGGTTGGGCTCCGACCTGTTGCCGGCACCGAGCTGGATCAGGGCATTCGGCTCTTCCGAGCCGGCGCCGAAGATGCCGCGCGGGCGGTGGTACTTGAAGCTGCGGCCGACCAGATGGACGCCGTTTGCGAGCAGGGCCGAGGCGAGGGTGTCGCCCTCGAAGCCCTCGTAGCTCCTGCCGTCAAAGGAGAAGCGGACAGGTTTGCTGCGGTCGATGCGCCCCTTGTCGCGGATTCGGTAGGTCTGCCCGCTCATGTGCCCTGACCTCCAGCTTTGGCGTTCTTTTCCGCCGCGCTGTCGCGTCGCCAGTTTTCCTTGTAGGCCTTGATGCCTTCCGGACTCTTCGGCAGTTCGCCCATCGGATAGGTCTCGATGATCTCGTCCGTGGCGGTATTGCGCACCACGTTGAACCAGCGCCGGCAGCCGGCACTGTGGGACCAGCGTTCGGTGAAAGGCCCCTTGGGGTTCTGCTTCAGGAACAGGTATTCGGCCCATTCCGCGTCGCTCAGCTCGGAGGGTTTCAGCGGGCGGGCGATGTGGGCCTCGCCGCCGTAGTGGAATTCGTTGTCGTCCCGGGGACCGCACCAGGGACAGGTGATCAGCAGCATTTCGTCTCTCCCTAGTGCGCGACGCCGGCGGCGCCGTGTTCGTCGATCAGATAGCCGGTCTCGAACCGCTTCAGCGAGTACGGGGCCGCGATCTTGTTCGGCTCGTCGCGCGCGATCAGTTCCGCGAAGACATGGCCGGAACCGGGTGTGGCCTTGAAGCCGCCGGTACCCCAGCCGCAATTGAAGTAGAGCCCGTCGATCGGCGTTTTCGAAATGATCGGTGAGGCGTCCGGGCAGGTGTCCACGATGCCGCCCCAGGTGCGCAGCACGCGCAGGCGCGAGATGATCGGATAGAGTTCGACACCGGCAGCGAGGAGGCTCTCTACCGTAGGAATGCTGCCGCGCTGGCTGTAGGAATTGTAGCTGTCTACCCCCGCGCCGAAGACCAGCTCGCCCTTGTCGGACTGGCTGATATACATGTGCACCGCGTTCGACATGATCACCGTGTCGAGGCAGGGCTTGATCGGCTCGGAGACGAGTGCCTGAAGCGGACGGGAATCGATCGGCAGGTGCAGTCCGGCCATTTCGGCGACAACGCCGGAATGGCCGGCGGTGACGCAGCCGACCTTCTTTGCCTTGATCGTACCGCGGCTGGTCTCGATGCCGGTCACCTTGCCGCCTTCGCGCAAGATGCCGGTGACCTCGCAGTTCTGGATGATGTCGACGCCGAGGTCGTCTGCGGCGCGGGCGTAGCCCCAGGCCACGGCATCGTGGCGTGCGGTGCCGCCGCGTTTCTGGATGAATCCGCCCATCACCGGATAGCGAAGGGTCGGCGAGGTATCGATGATCGGCACCAGCTTCTTGATCTGTGCCGGGGTCATGACCTCGCTGTCGATGCCGTTGAGACGGATGGCCTCGACCCGGCGGCGCATCTCCTTCAGCTCGTGCTCGGAATGGGCGAGGGTGAGCACGCCGCGCTGGGAGAACATGACGTTGAAGTTCAGCTCCTGCGTCAGGCCTTCCCAGAGCTTTAGCGCGTGCTCGTAGATGCCTGCGCTTTCGTCCCAGAGATAGTTGGAGCGGATGATGGTCGTGTTCCGGCCGGTATTGCCGCCGCCGATCCAGCCTTTTTCGATCACGGCGACATTTCGGATGCCGTGCACCGAGGCAAGGTAGTAGGCGGTCGCAAGACCATGCCCGCCGCCGCCCACGATGATCACGTCATACTCCGGTTTTGGTTCCGGCGAGCGCCAGGCCTTCTGCCAATTCTCGTGATAACTGAGCGCGTTGCGCGCCAGAGCGAAGATCGAATAGCGGGAGGACCCGCCCTTCAGTGCCCGCATGCCGCTCGCGGAACCCTTCATCGCCAATGCCCCCGTCAGGAACCTGATACGTCAGAATGATCGGGACCGTAGTCGCAGCTGTCCAGCCCCTGTTGTTCCGGCGCGACCTGTCGTGACGGCGAGGGGACAGGAGAAGGTCAGTCGGCAGTACTTTTGCCTGGCGAGTAAATGGTCAGGCCGACAAAGCGTCCGACCCGCCCGTCATCGGTCAGCAGCGGAAAGATCCCGGACTCGTAGGAAAGGTAGTCCTTTCCGACCCAGGTCAGTCTTCCGAAAGTGCGCACGGGACAGCCTTTGTCCAGCAGGGCCTTGAAGCCCTCGACCACTTCCGGCGCGTCCTTGTAGAGGTCGTCGACCCAGGTTCCGGTCGCATCCCGGCCGATCGTCTCCACGATGTTGGTGCCGACAAGGCGATAGCGAAATCGCGGCTCCGGATCGTCGGTGGCTTCGATGACGAACATATGGGGCAGCAGTGCGACGTGGTCGCGCGGGTCGAACGCTCTGCGATAGGGGATCCCTCGATCGCCACCGAGCTGACGCCATGCCTCGTACAACGCGGCCGTTTCCTTTTGCTGGAAGGCCAGGGTCAGATCTATCGTGCAGCTTGGCGCTGCATCCGCGACGTCATCTTTTGCAAGAAACAAGCGTCTTAGAGCCAAATTATATTCACGATCCCATTAAGGGTATTTTTTGTGAATAAAGAAAAAATGTCCAGAGCATTCTGAGTAAAATTGCATTCATCAATTCATAAAGAAGAATGCTTTTTCATCTCGCTCCGGCGCTCTTATTCGATTATCGGGCGGCTCTTATGCCATTTCTTGCACGCGCTCTTCTGTAGATCTGCGGGTGCCGGCGTTCTCAGACCTGTGGCATGTAGAGCGCCTTGTCGGGTCTCTTCTTGAGATCGGCATGGAGGTCGACGACGATAAGCGCGGGCTGCCCGGACTTCTCGTCCATCACTGGCAACCGGATCACGCAGATCGCATAGGCGCGGCTGCGCCAGCGGAATCTGTTTTCGTGAATGGTCGGTTTTCCGGTCGCGAGCGCCGTCTTGCATTGCTCTACCAGCGCTGCGGCGTAATCAGGGTAGGGCATACTCGAAACACGCCTTCCGGTGAGATCGATACCTCCTTTGTTCGTCGCAATGACGGCATAGATCCGATAGACAAAATCAGAACCGTCGCCGGTCGGGTCCAGCAGCGAAACGCGTCCGAGCAGGTTTCCGAAATCCTCGGGAGGAAAGTCCGACCGGGCCGGCAAACCGCTCTGCGCCAACTCATGCCAGCGATCGAGCAGGAACCGTGCGGGTGCTACAGCCGGCGCATCGGCAGTCAGAGAAATGGCGGAAATCAATCCGCCGTCGTTCTTGAACCGGAAGGAATGATCGTTCATCAATCTGTGCCAGTGCAGCTGCGTGGGAGGCGGCGTGCGGGGCCGCGCCTCGGGCGACTGTTCTCAGTTTAGGCGAAATTTCTGCTGCAGGCCCTCGTGGAAAAGGCGTTCGGCATGATCAGCCGGGGTCGCGGCCCCGACAGGATTGACGGCATACCAGTCCCTGTAGTCCGCCAGCCGGACCGGGCTCAGGAAGTTCTGGCATTCATTGCCTCTGTTGGCGGCCTTGAAGCGGAGCAAATCGTCGAAGGTGACGCCGGTCACTTCCACTTTCGCTATCCGTCCGGCGGCATCGAAGTCGAGCACAATGCGATTGAGATAGGGGTATTGCGCCTCTGCGAGGAGCATGGCCGATCCGCCTGTTCCCGGCGTGGCGGCGTAGATCCAGCAACCGACATGAGACCACTGGCGGTACAACATGCGGATCAACGCTTCCCGTGAACCGGGAGTCTGGGGCCCGTCGCGTCCGAAGCTGATCGCGACCGGATCGCTGATCGAGGCTTTGATGTCCTGCAACCGGGCACCGCTCTTCGCTGCCGAGGCGAAATCCAGAAGCACCTTTCGAACCGTCGCATCCTCGTCCGCTGCCGACGACACGGTTTCCTTGACGGCGTCGACATCCGGGACCTCAAGGACGACAAAGGAGGCGTCCAGGGCCGTCCAGTCCGCTGCGAGCTCGGAGGAGAGCGCGGCGCGAGCGGGATCGGAACAGCCATGAGGATCCGCCGGGGAAAGGGAGGTCAGCAGTCCCGTCGGGCCGGCGGCGACGAATGTGGCGACGGCGGCGTCATAGCGGCTGAATCGATCACGCATGGCGCCGTAGAAGTCGATGCAGGTCCGCCCCGCCTGCTGCAGGCCGGATTCGGCTTCTGCACTGGCAGCGAGCCTTGATACGGAAATCTGTCGAAGCGCCGAATGGATCACGCGAATCTCGTTGTGGCCGTCAGGCGCCAGATTGTCGATTTGCGCCGGGAGCCACCCGCTTGCAGCTTTCGGCAGGACCCCCGGCGTGGACAGGATGCTTTCTGGCGCGACGCCGGCGGCGAGGATCTCTGCAAAAATGAGGGACGGAGATGTTCGCGCACGGACGCTGATCTGTGTCGGTTCGTCCGTGCCATTGGACAGCCGGACCATCGTCCCGCCTTCAGTGAGGCGGATTTCCCGCTCATGTTCGGATCGTGCCGCGACCTTCGGTGCGACCGCATCGATCAGGGGCGCAATGTCGAACGGGACCGGTCGCCCAAGGAGCTCTTCCAGGCCGTCGAGGGCGGGCACTTTGAAGTTCGGTTCGGCGGCGATCCGGATCTCTCGCTCGAGCGGAGTGTCTTCGCCCAGCAGGATCGGGCTGCCGGTGCGGCGGGTTCCATCCGCGAGCGGCAGGTTCGTGTCTTCCGCATCCAGGGTCTGCGGCAAGGAGCCGGACCCGTCGCTGTAGGACGCTGTCGGCAGTGCTGTCCGTTCGACGATGAAATCGCAGCAGAAGCGCTCCAGCCCTTCCTTCTGTGCCGGCGCAGGTGCGGAGACAGTGAGCTCTTCGGAGAGATAGCAATCCTTGAAATGTCCCGCGACCTGCGGACAGGCGACAGGACCGCCGCTGGGCGAGATGCTGACATCCAGCGGTCTCGACGACTCGGTCAGGCAGAGCAGAAAGAGGGCGGGGCCACCGACGAGCACAAGGACGAACAGGGCGGCGATGGCCCCGAGATAGCGTCGGCGTGCGGGCTTCGCGGGAGCATCCGTCGCGCCCGTCCGGTCGGAATTTCGGGCTGTCCCTTTGTCCTTCTCCGCGGTCTCCGCGGCTGTTTCAGGCGCCTTCCCGGAGGCCTGACGATCCGAGCGCGTCGCGGTCAGCGCCGCGGGCTTCTTCCCGGCGGGAACGGCATCCGATTCGGATTTGCTCGTATCCTCGGCCTTCGCCTCGGTCGCGGAACCGGTTTCGTTTTTGTCTTCCGGCATTGTCTTCGGGCTCTTGGTGCCGTCTTGATCGTCCGTTGCCGACATATCGAAACTCCGCAAGCCATGCTCTTCTGCAAAAGATAAGCGAAATTCTTGCGAAAGACCAACTTGTTGACCCTGCGGCGCCGGGCAACTTCGAGCACAAGCAAAGAAAAAGGGCCGGCCTGACTGCCGGCCCTCTCCAATTCGATTTCCGGCCGGACTCAGGCGACGGCCTGGCCTTCCTTGCGCAGGTGATCGAGCGCCCGGTCGAGGCCGCGGCGGAAGCTGGCGAACATTTCGTCGATCTCGGACTCGGAAATGATCAGCGGCGGGCAGAACGCGACGCTGTCGCCGATTGCGCGCAGCAAGACCCCTTCCTCGCTGGCCAGGTTGGCGATCATCGGGCCGACTCCCTGGGAGGCCTCGAAAGGTTTCTTCGAGGCCTTGTCCTGCATTACCTGCACGGCGCCGACGAGACCGACGCCCCGCGCTTCGCCGACCAGCGGGTGGTCGGCAAAGGACTGAATGCCCTTCTGGAAATACGGCGCGACGCCCTGGACCCGCTCGATGATGTTTTCCTCGTCATAGATTTTGAGGGTTTCGAGCGCGACTGCGGCGCAGACCGGATGGCCGGAATAGGTGTAACCGTGGCCGAAGGCGCCGAGTTCGGCACTGGCCTTCTTCACCGGCTCGTAGACCTTGTCATTGATGACGGTCGCGGAGATCGGCAGGTAGCTGGAGGAGAGCGCCTTCGCGCAGACCAGAATGTCCGGCTTCATGTCGAAGGTCTGGGAGCCCCAGTAATTCCCGGTCCGGCCGAAGCCGCAGATCACCTCGTCGGCGACGAAGAGGATGTCGTATTTCTTCAGGACCTTCTGGATCTTCTCGAAATAGGTCTTCGGCGGAACGATGACGCCGCCGGCACCCATCACAGGCTCGGCCCAGAAGGCGGCAACCGTGTCCGGTCCTTCATCGATGATCAGGTTCTCGAGGTTTTCGGCGAGGCGGGTCGCGTAGTCCTCTTCGCTCTCACCCTCGTTGGCGCCGGTATAGTAGTGCGGCTCGTCGGTATGGAGGAAATTGGCCAGCGGAGCATCGAAGCCGCGGTGGTTCATCGAGCGGCCGGTCAGGCTGGAGGCGGCCAGCGTAATGCCGTGATAGCCGTTCACGCGGCCAATGATCTTCTTCTTGTGGTGCCGGCCGAGTGCGTTGTTGTAGTACCAGACGATCTTGATCGCGGTGTCGTTCGCTTCCGAGCCGGAATTGTTGAAGAACACTTTTGACATCGGCACCGGCATCTTGGAGATCAGCTTCTCGGCCAGATCGATGCTCGGCAGATGCGCCTTGTGCGCGAAGGTGTGATAGTAGGGAAGCGCGTCGAACTGCTTCATCGCGGCCTCTTTCAGGCGGTCCGACTTGAAGCCGAGCGAGGTCGACCAGAGGCCTGCCATCCCTTCGACATAGCGCTTTCCCGAGTCGTCGAAGACATAGACGCCTTCCCCGCGCTCGATGATCATCGGACCCTTTTCCTCGTGCGCGACAAAGTTCGTATAGGGGTGCAGGACGTAGGCGACGTCACGCGCCGCCGGTGAATTCGGCTGGAAAGGCATATCAATTCTCCTTCGGGGACGGCGCCGAGCGGGCCGTGGGGACTGAAAGCAGCATATCACGCCAATTGGAGTTGAAAAGCCTGTGCTCCGGGCGGGTCAAACCCGACCGCACGGCGATCGAGCGCCGGAGATCGACGGAAGGAAGCATAGGTGCTCCAGGTGAGGAGGTTCTTCGCGTTCTGCGTTGCATGCTGCGCTCTTGCCGCGTTTCGGACATGCCAAGGTCATTGACGTCAATTATATGACGGGGTTTTATGATCCGATCCCGGCCAACCTATTTCTGCCGGGCCGCGCCGCTGGCATAACCCTCGCCCTACAGAGAAGGGTCTGCCCGGCGCGAGACAGAGGCATCATTGGGGAGCTTTTTATGCGTAAAGCATTCACCGCCCTTGCGGTCGCGGCAGCTGTTGTCGCTTCCGGAGGTCTCGCGGACGCGAAGACCTTCAAGTGGGGCTTTCAGACAGACACGTCGTCGCTGGATCCGCACGCCCACAACGTGACCTTCACCCTCGGCTTTCTCGGCAACGTTTACGAAGGCCTCGTCCGTCGTGACGCCGACCTGCAATTCGAGCCGGGTCTGGCCGTCAAGTGGGAGAACGTCGAGCCGACCCGCTGGCGCTTCCACCTGCGTCAGGGTGTGAAGTTCCACAACGGCAACGACTTCAACGCCGACGACGTGATCTTCTCCTTCGAGCGGACCAACAACGAGGACGCGAACCTGCGCGGCCGCGTGGTTGGGATCACAGAAGTCGTCAAGGTTGACGACTACACAGTCGATTTCATCACCGAGAAACCGAATCCCATCATCTACTACGAGTGGGATACCTGGTTCATGATGGACAAGGAATGGTCCGAAGCCAACGGCGCGACCACGCCGACCAACCTGTCCAAGGGCGTCGAGAGCTTTGCCGCTCACAACGCGAACGGTACCGGCGCGTTCATGATCAAGGAACGTCAGACCGACGTTAAGACCGTTCTGGTTCCGAACCCGAACTGGTGGGACACCCCGCAGCACAACCTGACCGAGGTCATCATGACCCCGATCGGGCAGGATGCGACCCGCGTCGCCGCACTGCTCTCCGGTGAGGTCGACATGGTCTACCCGGTTCCGGTGCAGGACATCGACCGGGTGAACAGCAACAGCGGCACCAGCGTGATGGTCGGCCCGGAACTGCGGACGATCTTCCTGTACATGGATCTTTTCCGCGACGAACTGCTCTATTCGAACGTCAAGGGCAAGAACCCGTTCAAGGACCTCAAGGTCCGCCAGGCGATGTATCACGCGATCGATATCGAGGCGATCAAGAAGAAGATCATGCGCGGTCTCTCCGATCCCTCCGCGATCATGATCTCGCCGAAGCTGTTCGATAAGTCGGAAGGTTTCACCCGCCTCGAATACAACCGTGACAAGGCGAAGGCACTATTGGCCGAAGCCGGCTATCCGGACGGGTTCGAGACCCGCATGGATTGCCCGAACGACCGCTACGTCAACGACGAGCAGATCTGCCAGGCGATCGTCTCCATGCTGGCCAAGGTCGGCATCAAGTCGACCCTCGTGGCCGAGCCGAAAGCGAAGTACTTCGCGCGGATTGCGCCGAAGGGAGGCAGCGATTACGCGTTCGGCCTGCTTGGCTGGACCCCGGGCAGCTTCGACTCCTGGAACGTGATCTGGAACCTGCTCGCCACGCCGACGCCGGACATGGGCCGCGGCCTCTATAACTATTCCGGCTACAGCAATGCCCGGGTCGACGAGCTTGCCGAGCTGATCGGTGTCGAGACGGACAAGGCCAAGCGTGACGCGCTGATCGAGGAAGCCTTCAAGATCACCACGAGCGACGTCGCGACGATCCCTCTGCACCAGCAGGCTCTGGCCTGGGGCAAGAGCGATAAGGTCGAGCTGAAGCAGCGTGCGGACAACCAGTTCCGCTTCTACTACGTCAACGTGAAGTGATTCACGGGCGAACAAAGTGCGGGCCGGTCCTTGGGGCCGGCCCCACCCTCTTGAGAGATCTGCCAACCTGCCGGAAAGCGTGACCGTTTATGGCCGCATTCATTCTTCGCCGGCTGGCCCAGTCCATCCTTGTGATGCTCGTGGTCAGCCTCGTTGCCTTCTATATGTTCCAGTTCCTGGGCGATCCGATCAACCAGATGGTCGGGATCGACACGCCGCAAGCCGAGCGTGAGGCGCTGCGTGAGCGCCTGGGACTCAACGATCCGATGATCATCCGATTCGGCAAGTTCGTCCTGAACGCCGCGCAGTTGGATTTCGGTCTGTCCTACCAGCACAAGCAGCCGGTCGTGGACCTGCTGATGGAGCGCATGCCGGCGACGATCGAACTCAGCTTCGTCTCCGCCGTGATCGCCTTTTTCCTGGCGCTGCCGGCGGGTGTCTATACCGGGCTCTACCGCAACCGCTGGAGCAGCAAGGCGCTGTTGACGCTCTCGCTGATCGGGATCTCGATTCCGACCTTCCTGATCGGTATCCTGTTCATCTATCTCTTTGCCGTGATCCTCGGCTGGCTGCCCTCGTTCGGGCGCGGCGACGTGGTCACGCTGCCGGGCGGCTGGACGACCGGACTGCTGACGACCAGCGGCCTGAAAGCGATCATCCTTCCGGCGACCACCCTCGGCCTCTTCACCCTGACGCTGATCATGCGGCTGATCCGGGCGGAGATGCTGGAGGTGTTGAGGACGGACTATATCAAGTTCGCCCGGGCCCGCGGCCTCACCAACCGAGCCGTCAATTTCGGCCATGCGCTGAAGAACACCCTGGTTCCGGTCATCACCGTCACCGGCCTGCTGCTCGGCAATCTGATCGCTTTCGCGATCATCACCGAGAGCGTCTTCCAATGGCCGGGCATGGGACGGCTGTTCCTGCAGGCGATCCAGGAGGTCGATCTGCCGGTGATGTCCGCCTATCTCGTGATGATCTCGTTCCTCTTCGTCGTGATCAATCTGATCGTGGACATTCTTTATTACGTCGTCGACCCGCGGCTTCGGGTCGAAAAGTCCGGCGGCGGGCACTGAGGACAGGACAATGACCGACACTACAAGCCCCAAAGCGGCGACCCGTCCCAGCCTCCTCTATCGGATCTGGGACCATGAACTCTGCTACAGCTTCCGCAAGTCGCACCTGACGGTCGGCGCCGCGGTTGTCACCCTGATCCTGATCCTGGCTGCGGTCTTCGCCAACATCATTGCGCCGCATAACCCGTTCGACACGGCTTCCATCGACCTGATGGATTCCGAGTTGCCGCCGGCCTGGGTCGAGGATGGCGATCCGCGCTTCCTGCTCGGCACCGACAATCTCGGCCGCGACATCTACTCGACGATCCTCTACGGCATGCGGATTTCCCTGCTGGTCGGCTTTGCGAGCGTGATCCTGTCCGCAGTAATCGGCATTGCCGCCGGTCTGATCGCGGGCTATGTCGGCGGCAAGGTCGATGCGGTGATCATGCGGATCGCCGACATCCAGCTTTCCTTCCCGACGATCCTGATCGCGCTGCTCATCGACGGCATCTCGCGCGGCATTCTCGATCGCGAGCTGCACGAAGCGATGATCATTCCGGTGCTGGTGCTGTCGATCGGGATTTCGAACTGGGTGCAGTACGCCCGCACCGTGCGCGGCTCGACCCTGGTCGAACGCAACAAGGAATATGTCCAGGCTGCGCGGGTCATCGGCCTGCATCCGATTCTCATCATGATCCGTCACGTTCTGCCGAACGTGATGGGCCCGGTGCTGGTCATCGCGACGCTTGGTCTCGCCTTCGCAATCCTGACGGAAGCGACCCTGTCCTTCCTCGGTGTCGGCATGCCGCCGACCCAGCCGTCGCTTGGTACCCTCATCCGGATCGGCAACGACTACCTGTTCTCGGGCCTCTGGTGGATCTCGATCTTCCCGGGCGCGACCCTTGCCATCCTCGTTCTCGCGGTCAATCTCCTCGGAGACTGGCTCCGCGATGCCCTCAATCCGAAGCTGCGCTAATGCCGAACCATCTTCTAGAAGTCAGAAACCTCCGGATCGAATTTCCCACGCGGAAGGGAATCCTGACAGCCATCGACGATGTGTCATTCCATATCGACGAAGGCGAAGTACTCGGCGTGGTCGGTGAGTCCGGCGCCGGGAAGTCTCTCACAGGGGCCTCGATCATCGGGCTGCTGGAGCCGCCCGGCCGCGTTGCCGGGGGCGAGATCCTGCTCGAGGGGCGGCGCATCGATAATCTCGGTTACGAGGAGATGCGGCGCATCCGCGGGCGCCAGATCGGCGCGATCTTCCAGGATCCGCTGACCAGCCTCAACCCGCTCTACACGGTGGGTCGGCAGCTGACCGAGACGATCATGACCCACACGGACATGACTCCGACCAAGGCGCGCGAGCGGGCGATCGAGATGCTGACCCAGGTCGGCATTCCGGCGCCGGAGCGGCGGGTCGACCAATATCCGCACCAGTTCTCCGGCGGCATGCGTCAGCGCGTCGTCATCGCCCTCGCTCTCTGTGTCAATCCACGCCTCGTGGTGGCCGACGAGCCGACCACCGCGCTCGACGTGTCGATCCAGGCGCAGATCATCTCGCTCCTGAAGAAGCTCTGCCGCGAGCACGGCACCGCGGTGATGCTGGTGACCCACGATATGGGTGTCATCGCCGAGACCGCTGATCGTGTGGCCGTGATGTATGCGGGGCGGATCGCCGAGATCGGCCCGGTGAAGCAGGTGGTCAAACAGGCCAAACACCCCTACACGGAAGGCCTGATGGGCTCGATCCCGATGATCGGCAACACCGACGAGAAACTGCGCCAGATCGAGGGCTCGATGCCACGCCTGACCAATATCCCGACGGGCTGCGCCTTTAATCCGCGCTGTCCGAAGGCTTTCGACAGATGTTTCAAGGAACGCCCGGACACGATCCCCGTGGACGGTACCGAAGTCGCCTGCTGGCTCTATGACAAGGAGACGGCCAATGTCTGAGCAAGCCGTCCAGAAGCACGAGACCGTGGATCACGAGCATCTGAAACAAGGCGAGCCGATCCTCGCGGTCAAGCAGCTGAAGCGCTATTTCGATGTTTCCGCACCCTGGCTGAACCGGATGCTGGAAGGCCAGCCGAAGCAGATCCTCAAGGCCGTCGACGGCATCGATTTCGAGATCAAGGCGGGCGAGACCTTCAGCCTCGTCGGCGAGTCCGGCTGCGGCAAATCCACGGTCGCCAAGCTCATCGTCGGCCTGCACGGTCCGAGCAGCGGCTCGATCGAGTTCGAGGGCAGGGATATCGCCGGCCTCTCGCGTACCGAGATGGCGCCGATCCGCCGCCGCCTGCAGATGATCTTCCAGGATCCCTATGCAAGCCTCAATCCGCGCTGGAAGGTCCGAGACATCATCGCCGAGCCGATCAGGGCGTTCGACCTCGCGAAGAATGAAGACGAGGTTTCCGACAGGGTCGGCCAGCTGCTGACGCAGGTCGGCCTCTCGCCGGTCGATGGAGAGAAATATCCGCACGAATTCTCCGGTGGCCAGCGCCAGCGCATCTCAATTGCCCGCGCGCTTGCGAGCGAGCCGGACTTCCTGCTTTGCGACGAGCCGACCTCGGCGCTCGACGTTTCGGTACAGGCGCAGATCCTGAACCTGATGCGCGACCTGCAGAAGGAACTGGGGCTCACCTATCTCTTCATCAGCCACAACCTCGCCGTGGTCTGCCACGTCTCCGACCGGGTCGGTGTGATGTATCTCGGCCGGCTGGCCGAGGTGGCGCCGTCCAAGACCCTGTTCAGCCGCCCGCGTCATCCCTATACGCGGATGCTGCTGGACACGATCCCGGATCTGGAAATGACCGGCCGCGAGAGGATGCCGGTCGGCGGCGAAGTGCCGAATCCGATCACGCCGCCGCCGGGCTGCGCCTTCCATCCGCGCTGTCCCTTCGCGAACGAGCGCTGCAAGACCGAGCGTCCGGAACCGAAGGCCATCGGGGACGGCGCCATCGTCGCCTGCCACGGGGTCGAGGAAGGCCGCGTGCCGGACGATCCGATCATGGGCTCGGTGGCCGTGCCCGAAGGTCTGAACGCGTGAATACGGATCAGGTCGTCATTCTTGCGCAAGCGGGGAGCGAGAGACCATAGGTCCAAGATCTTGTTCCCCTGGGGCTCCACTCGCGTTGGGATGACGGCATTTTCTGTCGGTGCTCAATTGGTTTGAGGTCCGTGCATTGATTTGTTCAACTCCCCCGAGGCTGTTCAGGGGGAGCATGCATGCGCAAGACTGCCATTTCCATTCTTGTCCATCCCGCGACATTGATCGTCTCGACTTTGCTGGTCATGGCAATGGCGGCGGTGGTCGGGGGCGGGATACTGCCGGTCTTCCTTGACAGTCTGACGCCCGGCATCGCCACGGAAGATCTCGAACTCACCGACGATATCGCGGTCATTCTCGTGACCTACGGAGTGTTTCTCGAGGAGCGCGAGTTGCTCGCCAAGCGGATCTTCGGCGGGGAGATGCCCGCCCGTGAGCATGCGATGAACGAACATGCCGAGTTCTACGGCGCGGTACTGCTCCTCGTCGGCCTCGTCATGGAAATCGTCGACCAGGCCTTCGAGCCGCTGTTGCTGAACAATGGTCTCGCCACTGCAGGTTTGAGCCTGATGGTGCTGTTCCACGCGACGACGATACTGGTCGGCCTCGCTTACATCCTGACATTCTTCCGGCGCGCGCCGGCCCATTGAGCGCGCGGCAGGCGGCTATTTTGCGTAGCCGATCTCCTTCAGTGCCGTCGCGATTTCCGGCAGGATCGACGGGTCGTCGATCGTGGCCGGCATCGGGTATTCCTGGCTGTCGGCGATCTTCTGCATCGTGCCGCGCAGGATCTTGCCGGATCGGGTCTTCGGCAGGCGCTGCACGATGGTCGCCTGCTTGAAGGCGGCGACCGGGCCGATGTTGTCGCGCACCATCTGCACCAGCTCCTGGAGGATCTGTTCCTCCGGCGTGTTCACGCCGTCTTTCAGCACCACGAAGCCGAGCGGGACCTGGCCCTTCAGCTGGTCGGCGACGCCGACGACGGCGCATTCCGCGACCGCCGGGTGGTTCGCCAGGACCTCCTCCATGCCGCCGGTGGAGAGGCGATGGCCGGCGACATTGATGATGTCGTCGGTCCGGCTCATCACGTAGAGATAGCCGTCCTCGTCCATGTATCCGGCATCCCCGGTCTTGTAGTAGCCGGGATAGTCCGCGAGGTAGCTCTCGACATAGCGCTCGTCGTTCTGCCAGAGCGTCGGGAGGGCGCCCGGCGGCAATGGCAGCTTGATCGAGATCGCGCCGACATCGCCGCGCTTCACCTCCTTGCAGGCCTCGTCGAGGATCTGCACGTCCCAGCCGGGAACCGCGCGCGTCGGCGAGCCGGCCTTTACCGGAAGCTGCTCGATGCCGAGGCAGTTCGAGGCGATCGGCCAGCCGGTCTCTGTCTGCCACCAGTGATCGACCACCGGCACCTTCAGCTTCTCCTCGCACCAGTGCAGGGTGTCGGGATCGCAGCGCTCGCCGGCGAGGAACTGGGCCTTGAAGTGGCTCATGTCGTAGGTCGCGAGCAGCTTGCCGTCCGGATCCTCCTTCTTGATCGCGCGGATCGCGGTCGGCGCGGTGAACATGGTCGAGACCTTGTGTTCCGAGATCACTCGCCAGAACGCGCCCGCATCGGGCGTCCCGATCGGCTTGCCCTCGTAGAGCATGGTGGTGCAGCCGTGGAAGAGGGGGGCATAGACGATGTAGGAATGGCCGACCACCCAGCCAACGTCGGAGGCGGCCCAGAAGACCTCGCCGGGATCGACGCCATAGATGTTCTTCATCGACCATTTGAGGGCGACGATATGGCCGCCGGTCGCGCGCACAACGCCTTTCGGGACGCCCGTGGTGCCGGAGGTATAGAGGATGTAGGCGGGATCGGTTGCTTCCACCTCGGCGCAGGCGGCGGGCGCCGCGCCGTCATGCGCGGCGTTCCATTCGATATCCCGGCCTTCGGTCAGCTGCGCTTTGGCCATCGGGCGCTGGTAGACGATGCAGTGATCGGGTTTGTGTGCCGCCATCTCGATGGCGCCGTCCAGCAGCGGCATGTAGGCGACGGTACGTCCCGGCTCTATGCCGCAGGAGGCGGTGACAATGAGCTTCGGCGTGCAGTCGTCGATCCGTTTCGCAAGCTCGTTCGAGGCGAAGCCACCGAAGACGACGGAATGCACCGCGCCGATCCGGGTGGTGGACAGCATGGCGATGACAGCCTCGGGGATCATCGGCATGTAGATGATCACCCGGTCGCCGTAGCCGACACCGTATTTCTCCAGCACGCCGGCGAAGGCGGCGACCTTCTCGGTCAGCTCGCTGTAGGTGAAGCTCTGCTTGGTGTTGCTGACCGGGCTGTCATAGATCAGCGCCGCTTGTTCGCCGCGGCCTTCCGAAACATGTCGGTCGAGGGCGTTGTAGCAGGTGTTGGTGGTGCCGCCCGCGAACCAGCGGTAGAAGGGTGGATTGCCGTCGTCCAGCACCTTGTCCCAGCGCTTGAACCAGAATACGTCGTCGGCCGCATCGCTCCAGAAACCCTCCGGATCCTCCAGCGACCGCCGATAGACCTCGTCGAACTGGCCCATACTGCGAGCCTCCCCTCTCGTCTTGTCTATTCAGGTTGTTTGCGCCCCATCGTCGGCGTCGACCGGGCGCAAATCAAGCCCCACAATGCCGCATCCGCACGCGTCCGGAGATGATGTGGATCAACCGAACAGTTTGCCGAGGATGCCGGCCTTCGGCTTGCCGTTCCCGGTCTCGTCGGCAACCGCTTCCCGCGCCGCCTCCTTCACATGGGCCTGCAGCAAAGCGGCGCGGTCATGGCGGATATAGTCTTCCACCGCCTGGCCCTGGAACCGGAACAGTCCGAGCTTCTCCAGTGCGGAGATGGCCGTCTCGTCGACGCAGTTGAAGACGATGCAGTTTTCCGGGCCCAGCCTTGCCAGCGCGTCGGCGAAGGCCGCCCAGTCTTTCGTATTCTCGGGCTTCAGATGCTGGTCCCACATGAACTTGACGTAGGCGAAGCGTTCCGGTTCGACCTCCAGCTTTGAGAGCGAGGTCCAGCGCACGCCGTCAAGCGCGATCGTGAAATGTTCCCGCTCCAGGATGTCGATCATCGTGTCGAACTCACCGGGCTCGTGCAGCGCCTCGACATAGGGGACCTCGAGAATCACGCGCTTGCGGCTGTTCATCGGGATCAAGTCGAACGCCTCGTCGAGTTCGCCCTCGTTCACAACGGTGCTGTTCACATTGACGGTATAGGTCTTGCCCGTCTGCATCCGTTCCTCGACGAGGTGATCGAGCATGCGAACGTCGATGACCTCGATAATCTTCTCGAAAAGCCAGGGATTGGCGCGGATGTCCTGGGCGAACATGTCGTCGAGGGCGTCGATCGAGACGGTGAGCGCGCCTGCCATCGGCACGGGATCGTGGGGCGTCGACAGATCCCAGATCGTCTGCTCGCGGACCAGATTCGAGATGTCCGCGTTGCGCAGGGATTCGAACAGGCTGAAGAAGCCCGCCAGATCGCCGTCATCGTCGCCTGGCGGCGGGTTGTCCGGTTGCTCTGCGATCAGACTCTTGCAGAGCTTCGCGAGTTTGCCTGCATCCGTGGAGAGAGGGAACTGCTGGTGCCGTGCCTCGCCGCGCCCGCTGCGCTTGAGAAATTCGCCGAGCCGGTCGATCGCAGCGATGGTTTTCTTCGCCGTCTCTCGAGGCGTGACCAGCGCCACCAGATGATGCGGCAGGCGGTAGAGCTTTCCGGGCGCGACATTGATGCGCGAGATGAGTGTTCGGAAGAAGATCGGGTCGGCGATGTGGGGAATGGAAGAGAGATCGATGACGATGGCCGTCAGATCCTCCCGGTCGCTCTCCGCGCTTTCAGCGATCGCCAACAGTTCCGCTTCTTGTGTCCGCATCGGTAGATCCGCAAGTGGCACGCCACCGCGGAGTCTGCCTGATCATCGCCTCACATGGCAATCGCCGTTCCGTCCGGCGCTCAGAGCAGGGCCCGCCCGGCCGCAACGGCCGCGGTGCCGAGCACGACGGCGACCAGGGAATTGGCGCCGATCGCAGAAAGCGCCAGGGTGACGAGCAGTCCGGCCCGTTCCATCCATCCGATACTCCAGACGGTCGGGGCCAGGATGGCCACCAGGACCGCTCCCGGAATGGCAGAGAGCCAGCGGGAGACGAAACCGCCCTCGGGGATCCAGCGCATCATCAGGAAGCCGCCGAGGCGGGTGAAATAGGTCACCGCGCCCATCAGCAGGATGGCAATCAGGGCGGTGGTGTCGAAACTCATGTCGAGGGCGAGGAAATCAGCGGTCACGGAGCAGCCCTCCGACCAGGGAGCCGGCGATTCCACCGACGATGACATGAGCGTTTCCGGGTATGAAACTGTCGGCGAGGATCGCGCCGGCGGCTGCCGTCGCCCAGGGCAGCAGCTGCTTTCGGCCGGTCCAGATCGGCTTGATCATGATGACGAAGAAGGCGGGCACCAGCACGTCGAAGGCGAGGGCTTTCGGATCCAGCGCCGCCCCGCCGACCGCGTGGCCGATCGCCGTTCCGGTGACCCAGGTCGCCCAGAGCAGCATGCCCGAGCCCATGAGCAGCGCCGCGTCGGTCTCGCCCTTGCGCCGCTCGGCGATCGCCATGGCCCAGTTGATGTCGGTCAGGAAAAAGAAGCTTGCCCAGATCGTCCGGCGCTTCAGCGGGCGGAACCATTCCCGCATGGAGGCGCCCATCAACAGCATGCGCGAGTTCACGCCGAGGGTCGTGAGCGCGATGACGAGCAGCGGCAGGGGCGATTGCCAGAGATCGATGATCGCAACCTGCGAGGCGCCGGCGAAGACGACGCCGCTCATGACGACGGCCTCGAGCCAGCTCATGCCGGCATCGCGCGCGACCACGCCGACCGCGATGGCGAAGAAGAAGCCGCTGATGGCGACGTGCCAGATCAGGGTCATGCCGCGGCGCAGCCCGGCGGTGGTGAAAGTCGTTTCCATGCGCATCCCGTCGTTCGAACGGAAGGGATGCGCGCAAGCCGTCCGCTGCGTCAAACGAGAATTTGTTGCGATGCAATTAGGCGGGCTAACGCCCGCCGGCTAGCCGGCGAGTTTCTGCATCACCAGGGTCGGCGCGTCGTGCCGGACCGCGCGTTCCGCCCTGGGGGTACGGCCGAAGCATTCCCGGTAGCATTTCGAGAAATGGCTTGCGGAGACGAAGCCGCAGGCGAGCGCCACCGAGAGAATCGACATGCTGGTCTGGGCGAGCAGCTGACGGGCGCGCTGCAGCCGGAGATTGAGGTAGTAGCGGGTCGGTGTGCTGGAAAGGTATTTGCGGAACAGCCGCTCGAGCTGGCGCGTCGAGAGCCCGGCCTTGTCCGCCAGCGCGGTCTGGCTCAGCGGCTCCTCGAGATTGGCCTCCATCTCCGCGATGACGGCGATCAGTTTCGGATGGCTGACCCCGAGCCGGGCGCGCAGTTCCATGCGCTGATGGTCGTGCGGCTCGCGGATACGGTCGTGAATGAACTGTTCGGAGACCTCGTTCGCAAGCTTGAAGCCGTGCTGGCGCGCGATCAGGTGCAGCATCATGTCGAGCGCCGCGGTGCCGCCGGAACAGGTGAAGCGGTCGCGGTCGATCTCGAACAGGTCCGAAGTGACGTCGATCTCCGGAAACTCCTCGACGAAGCCGCCGAGATTCTCCCAGTGGATCGTGCAGCGCCGGTCTTCCAGCAAGCCTGCCCGGGCCAGGACATGGGCGCCGGTGCAGACCGAGCCCACCGCGGCTCCCTGCCGTGACAAGCGCCGCAGCGCGCCGAAGACCCGGTCATTCCTGTAGTGATGTGCGTCGATCCCGGCGGCGACGATGATGACATCTGAATCCTTCAGGTCGAAGACCGACCCGATCGTCATCACCTCGACACCGTTGCTCGCTGGGACCGGCTTGCCGTCCTCGCTGAAGACGCGCCAGTGATAAAGCGTGCGTCCGGACATGCGGTTCGCCGAGCGCAACGGCTCGATCGCGGCCGTAAAGGGGAGCAGCGAAAAATTCGGCGTCAGAAAGAAATCAACCGTTA
Organism: Nisaea sp.; assembly: GCF_965216895.1. GTDB lineage: Bacteria > Pseudomonadota > Alphaproteobacteria > Thalassobaculales > Thalassobaculaceae > Nisaea. Next base: position 2,088,273 of record NZ_OZ244205.1, on the reverse strand, counting down.
GCGGAACGTCATTAGGGTCGTTGAACATCCTTGCCCATACTCTCCGCCTCGCGGGTGCTCTGCGTTTCCCGTCCCGGCTTGGCGCCGTGTCGGGAAAAGGATAAAGCCAACTGGGGGCACATTAGCAAATAAAATAATGTAAGGAAACGTGTTTTCGTGATGCCCGGTTTCTCGTGGCGTCGCCTTCGGAACACAAGGTCGGGATTAGGCGATTTCGAACATGGCGCCAGCTTCGGAACATGCGGGCCCACTGCGGGTCTACGAGGAAATCGGACAGTGTCTGGCCGCGCATGGCCTCCTGCTAAGGAACGGATTCCATCCCGACGCCGGGGAACTGAGCCTCGAATCGGGCGAAGCGGTCGCGACCCTTCTCCTCGTCGGCCATGTCGGTTCCGCGATTTGGCCGGCATTCCGGGCCGCGCGGACGGAGGGGCCGGATCCGCTCGATCGTTGGAGCCGCAGTGTCCTCGAAAAAGTCGGAGACGCATTCGGAGGCCGGCCGGTGATGCCGTCGGACGGGCCGCCCTACTGGCCGTTCCAGCAATGGGCGATGCGCGCCGAGCCGGTCTTCCCCTCGCCGCTCGGTATCCTGATCCATCCGCTTTACGGTCTCTGGCACGGCTACCGCGGCGCATTGCTGTTCGCGGAGAGACTGGAACTTCCCGAATCGGCAGACGCATCCAGTCCGTGCGACAGGTGCCGCGACCGTCCCTGCCTGTCGGCCTGTCCGGTCGGCGCCTTCAACGGCGCGGCGTATGACGTATCCGCATGCCGTGCCCATCTGCGCACGGAGGCGGGGGCGGCTTGTCTCGGCGGATCCTGTCTGGCCCGCCGCGCCTGCCCGGTCGGCGCGCCCTACGTCTACCGGGACGACCACGCGCGGTTTCACATGGCGGCGTTCCAGGGCGACTCGGGCGGTTGACAAAAAAACGGCCGGTCATTGACCGGCCGTCCTGGTTCCGACGATCCGTCCGCACCCGGTCAGGGCACTTCGGAAATCGATTCCAGCTGCGATTCCGGCGGTGCGGCGGTGCCACCCGCTTTCGTCACGGCCTGATCGAGATCCATCTGCGAGCAGAGCCCCAGCAGCACCGGGTGCCGCGCCGTGATGTTCTGCGAGTTCCAGTGCGTGCGGTCGCGCACCTTGTTGATCGTGTCCTTGGTCGTGCCGACCAGCTTGGCGATCTGCGCGTCCTTCAGTTCCGGATGGTGCTTCACCAGCCAGGCGATGGCATCCGGCTTGTCGCCGCGCTTGGAGACCGGAACATATTTCGGCCCCTTGGAACGCGCCTGCGGTTTCGGCAGCGTGCTGACCTGGACCTTCATCCGGTAGTCCGGATCCTCCTGCGCCTTGTCGATTTCCTCGCGGGCGACCTGACCGTTCTGGATCGGGTCGATACCCTGGATCCCGTAGCTCACTTCGCCGTCGGCGATGGCCTGGACTTCGAGAGCGTGCAGGCCACAGAAATCGGCAATCTGTTCAAAGCTCAGCGCCGTATTGTCGATCAGCCAGACGGCGGTGGCCTTCGGCATCAGCGGTTGCGCCATGGTTTCTCCTTTGACGGACTGCGCTGCGTACGTGCAGCAAGCCGATCCGTTCGTTCTTGGGTGTTCGAATTGTTCTGAAGGGTGGATATATAGACCAAGATGCGAGAGGGTCCAACGATTAGTCACCGTGTCGGACACCAGAAGCTGCATCATCCCGGAGACGGGACGCGCAACGGACAGGAAGACGGGAGGCATGAGGATGGATTTCGAAGATCTGGAGCCAAAAAACAAGCTGCGCAAGCCGCCCGATCTCTCGAAATGGAACATCGAGGATCTCGAGGCCTATATCGAGAACATGCGGGAGGAGATCGCCCGCGTGGAGGCGACGATCGCCGAGAAACGCTCGGTCTCCTCGGTGGCGGAGTCGCTGTTCAGGAAATAGCGGTCTTGTGTCGGTTCTTGCGGCGCGGCGGCAATCCCTATATCGCAGGAGCGAAGACAGCACGCATGCAACGGGGATGATTCCATGAAGGGCAAGACGGCACTCGTTACCGGTTCGACCAGCGGGATCGGCGCGGCCATGGCCGCCGCCTTCGCGGCCGAGGGGGCGAACATTGTCATCAACGGGCTTGGCGACGCGGCCGAGATCGAGAAGGGCCGCGCAGCCCTGGAGGCGAAGTTCGGCGTTTCCGTGCTCTATCACGGCGCGGACATGACCAAGCCTGAACAGATCGAAGACATGGTCCGCAGCGCCGAAGCGAAGTTCGGATCCGTGGACGTGCTGGTCAACAATGCGGGCATCCAGCATACCGATCCGATCGAGGCCTTTCCCGCCGACCGCTGGAACGCGGTGATCGCGATCAATCTCTCGTCGGCCTTCCATACCATGCAATCCGCCCTGCCAGGCATGCAGAGGCGCGGCTGGGGCCGGATCATCAATATCGCCTCCGCGCACGGGCTCGTCGCCTCGGTAAACAAGTCCGCCTATGTCGCGGCCAAGCACGGCATCGTCGGCCTGACCAAGGTCGCGGCGCTGGAGAACGCCCAGTCGGGAATCACCTGCAACGCGATCTGCCCGGGCTGGGTAAAGACGCCGCTCGTGGTCGCGCAGATCGAGGCCCGGGCCGAGAAGAATGGCACCAGCATCGAAGAAGAGACCGATGCATTGCTGCTCGAGAAGCAGCCGTCCGGCCGGTTCACGACGGTCGAGCAGCTCGCGGCGGCCGCAGTGTTTCTCTGCAGCGACGCGGCCAGCAACATGACCGGTACCACGATGACCCTCGACGGCGGCTGGACGGCACAATAGCCGCCCCGATGATAGACAGGGCTGTCATCGTCACCGGTTCTACCAGCGGGATCGGTGCGGCGCTTGCGGAGGCCTTTGCCGCCGCGGGTGCGGCCGTCGTGCTGAACGGTTTCGGTGACGCGGCGGAAATCGAGACGGTAAGGCGCGGCCTTGCGGAGCGTTATGGGGTGGACGTGCGGTATCATGGCGCCGACATGACGCGCGCGGACGAGATCGCTGACCTCGTCCGCTCGACCGAAGAGAAACTCGGAAGCGTCGATATCCTGGTCAACAATGCGGGGATCCAGCATACGGACCGGATCGAGGATTTCCCGCGGGACAAATGGGATGCCCTGATCGCGATCAATCTTTCTGCGGTCTTTCATGCGACAGCGGCGGTTCTTCCGGGCATGAGACGCCGCGGCTGGGGCCGTATCGTCAATATCGCCTCCAATCACGGCTTCGGAGGGGGCGTGAACAAATGCGCCTATGTCGCAGCGAAGCACGGCGTGCTCGGTCTGACGAAAGTCACTGCGCTCGAGACCGCCGGATCCGGTGTCACCTGTAATGCGATCTGTCCCGGCTGGGTGAAGACACCGCTCGTCGACCGGCAGATCGAAGCACGGGCGGCGCGCGACGGGGTCGACATGGGGAAGGCGACCCGGCGGCTGCTGATCGAACAACAGCCGTCCGGCCGTTTCACGACTTTCGATCAGTTGGCCGGAGCGGCTCTGTACCTTTGCGCCGATGCGGCGGCGAACATGACCGGGACGACGATGACTCAGGACGGGGGCTGGACGGCGCTCTAGGAGCCGAAAAACAAACACCCGCCGAAATTATCGGCGGGTGGATTATGCTTTCTGGTTTGAAAGCGCCTGATAGGCAGACAGGTTTGCTAGGAGCTGAGATTTGCCATCTCGTCCTTGATCGCGAGTTTCATGCGTTTGATTTCTGCGATAGCCGCGCTGTCCGGCATGGGTCTAGTTCGTTCCGTCTCCAGAGTGCGTTCCAGGGTCTCGTGTCGTTTCTTCAGCGACTCGATACGCTGTGCTTCGGCCATGCCTAATGCCCTCCTTTCGGATATGCGTGAGAGATCAACTCTAACGAATTAAAGGATAGGTATCTTTTAGGGCTTGCGCAATGATAGGTACTCCGGCAAATTGCCGGGTTTTTTGGTTAACAGGCGCAACTCACTGGATTCGCGAAGCAAATTTTTTTCATGGGAAATTCACAAAACAAGCGGCTGATCGTCGGCATCAGTGGAGCCTCGGGAATCGTGTATGGCGTCCGGCTGCTCGAACTCCTGAAGGGGCTACCGGACGAGGAACGTGTCGAGACCCATCTGATCATGAGCCGGGCTGCGGAAGTGACGCTCGCGCATGAAACCGATCTCAAGGTCCGCGACGTCGAGAAGCTGGCCGATGTGGTGCATGCCAACAAGGATATCGGCGCCTCTGTCGCGTCCGGATCGTTCCGCACGCTCGGCATGATCATCGCGCCCTGTTCGATGAAAAGTCTGGCCGGGATTGCAACCGGCGTCACCGATACCTTGCTGACGCGGGCGGCGGACGTGGTCCTGAAGGAAAGGCGCAGACTGGTCTGCATGGTGCGGGAGACGCCGCTGCATTCCGGGCATCTGCGCAACATGCTCGCCCTTTCGGATATGGGCGCTGTCATTGCGCCGCCGGTGCCGGCGTTTTACGCGAAGCCGCGGAACATTGACGGCATGGTGGATCATTCGCTCGGACGGGTGCTCGATCTCTTCGATCTCGACAGCGGGACGGTACATCGCTGGCGGGAGAGGGGCGGGACGTGAGCCCTGCCGCCGGTTTTTCCATCCGTCTCCTCGGCGAGCTGGATGCCCCCGGCTTTCTCGCCCTCAGAAAAGAGCGCTCGAAACCGTTCCGGCGGCCTTCAGTGCCGCGTCCGAGGACGACTTCCTGCAATCGGAAAGCGGTGTCCGAACGCGTTCCGAGCGCCGTGAGGACGGCGTCACCGACATACATTTTGGTGTTTCGGATCTCGCGGGCGCAGCACGCGCACACTAATGAAAGCATCGGATTCGTGACCTGGGGGATCGAGCCGAAAGCACTTGAAATCCAAGGGGCTTCGGTTGCAATCAGGCAAATGGTTCTGCCCGTGCGAAGCGCCGGATAGCGCGGACCGACGGCTTCGATCGAACGGTTCATTGTAACATTTCAGTCGCCTTGCTGACTCCGACTTGACATTTCCTGTGGGGGCATTACCGTCTGCAGCGGGCAAGTTGAACAGGGTGCTCAAAGTCTAAAAAAGAACAAGATGAAGGGCCGCGCTTCGGCGCGGTCCTTCGATTCCGGACCGGCGGTTTCGGGAGGTGTTGGGGCACTCCCGGAGCCGCGATGGCGCCCTCTGAAGCCATTACCTCTTGCGACTCTCCTTGCGTCTGACTAGGCATCCGTCGAAGATCGCGCCCGAACGCGACCGGCGCCCATCAGGGAGGGACAGTGCATGGCTTCCGACGGCAATCTTTTCGGCTTCGACACGCTCGCATTGCATGCGGGCCAGCAGCCGGACAGCGATACCGGCGCCCGGGCGGTGCCGATCTACCAGACCACATCCTATGTTTTCCGTGACGTCGAGCACGCGGCCTCGCTCTTCAATCTCGAGCGCGCCGGTCACATCTATTCGCGGATCTCCAATCCGACGGTGGCGGTGCTGGAGGAGCGGATGGCTGCGCTCGAGGGCGGCGTCGGGGCGGTTGCCACGGCGAGCGGCCACGCGGCCCTGCATCTGGCGATCGCGACGCTGATGGGGGCAGGATCCCATATCGTCGCCTCCAGCGCCCTCTATGGCGGCAGTCATAATCTCTTCAGCCATACCCTGCCGCGCTTCGGCATCGAGACCACCAAGGTCCATCCGCGCGACATCGACGGGTTTCGCAAGGCGATCCGGCCCGAGACCCGTCTGGTCTTTGCCGAAACGATCGGCAATCCGGGGCTCGAAGTGCTCGACATCGAGGCACTCGCCGCGGTGGCGCACGAGGCGGGTATTCCGTTGATGATCGATTCCACCTTCACCACACCCTATCTCTGCCGTCCCTTCGACCATGGGGCAGACCTGATCATGCATTCGGCGACCAAGTGGCTCGGCGGCCACGGTGTCGCGATCGGTGGCGTGCTGGTCGATGGCGGGCGCTTCGACTGGGAAGCCTCCGGCAAGTTCCCGACACTGACCGAACCCTATGCCGGCTATCACGGCCTCGATTTTGCCGAGGAGTTCGGGCCGCAGGCCCTCTGCATGCGGGCGCGGGCAGAGGGCTTGCGCGACTTCGGTGCCTGCCTCTCGCCGCAGAACGCCTTCCACCTGATGCAGGGTATCGAGACCCTGCCGCTGCGCATGGACCGCCATGTCGCCAATGCGCGGGAGGTCGCGGCTTTCCTCGAGTCCTCCGAGGCCGTGGAATGGGTGCTCTATCCGGAACTGGACAGCCATCCCGATCACGAACTGGCAAGACGCCTCATGCCGAAAGGCGCCGGCTCCATGATCGCCTTTGGCATCAAGGGCGGGCGCGAGGCCGGGAAGACCTTCATCGAAAGGCTCGGCGTCTGGTCCCATCTCGCCAATGTCGGCGATGCCAAGTCGCTGGTCATTCATCCTGCCAGCACGACGCACCAGCAGATGGACGCGGAGACCATGAAGGCAGCGGGACTCTCCGAGGACCTGGTCCGGCTCTCGGTAGGCCTGGAGGATGTGGGTGATCTGATCGCCGACCTGAAGCAGGCGCTGCGCGCCGCGACCATGCGCAAGGCAGGATAAGTCATGAAATTCGAAGTCGCCGGCCGCGAGGCCTTCGCGGCGACCGGGGGCCGTCCGTTTGACGGTGCCAGGCCGACCCTTCTGATGCTGCACGGGGCAGGAATGGACCATACGGTCTGGTCCCTGCAGTCGCGTTATTTCGCGCATCACGGCTTTTCCGTGCTCGCAATCGACCTGCCGGGGCACGGACGCAGTGCGGGGCCGGTGCCGGAGACGGTTCCGGCTTTCGCCGACTGGTGCGTCGCGGCCCTGGACGCGGCCGGGGCCCGCGACGTGGTCGTTATGGGTCATTCCATGGGCGCGCTTGTCGCCCTCGAGGTCACTGCCCGGCTTGGCGCCCGAGCGAAGGCGCTGGCGTTGCTCGGGTCGGTTCCGGAAATGAAGGTGCATCCCGATCTGCTCGGCGCGGCGCGGGGCTCCGATCACGCGGCGCTGGAAACCATGGTCGGCTGGGGCGTCGGGCGCCGGGCCCAGATCGGCGGCCACCGGGCGCCCGGGAGCTGGGTCTCGGGTGCCAGCATGCGCCTGCTGGAAGCCGGTGATTATGCCGTTCTGGCGACCGATCTTGCCGCCTGCGACGCTTACGCTGGAGCGCTGGAGACGGCGGCGAAGCTGTCCTGTCCGACACTGTTGCTCTGCGGCGCCGACGACAAGATGACGCCGGCCAAGTTGGCGCGCCCGCTCGCCGATGCGCTTGCGGATTGCACGACCGCGGTGCTGCCCGGTGCCGGCCATATGATGATGATCGAGCAGCCGGACGAGACCCTCGACGTGCTCGCGGACTTCTTCGGAGGCAAGGCGTGAGCGGGGAGGCTGTCGGGGAGACCCGGAACCGTTTCCGCTGGTGGCTGGAAATCCCGACCCGCTGGATGGACAACGATGTCTACGGCCATGTGAACAACGTTCAGTACTATTCCTATTTCGATACCGCCGTGAACAGCCATCTGATCCGCGAGGCCGGGCTCGACATCCACAACAGCCCGGTGATCGGCCTCGTCGTGGAGACGCGTTGCCGGTTCAGCAAGTCGCTGGTCTTTCCGGATGTGGTCGAGGCGGGCATCCGGGTCGAGAAGATCGGCCGTTCCAGCGTGGTCTATAATGTCGGCCTGTTCCGCGCCGGTGACGACGAGATCGCCGCGCTCGGTCACTTCGTGCATGTCTATGTCGAGCGCGAGACGCAGACCCCGGTCCCGATCCCGGACCGGATGCGGGCCGCGATGGAGCCATTGCTGCTCGACCGATAGGGAGCGGGTTACTTGGTGCGGGAGATCTTGTAGAGGCCGTCGACGATCTGCTGGCCGATGGCGCCGACCTCGCCTTTCATCTTCGTGGCCACAACGGCCTTCAGCGCATCGACATGCGCCCTGATCGCGTCGATGTCGTTATGGCCCCGCGCGCCCGGCTCTCCCAGCTCCAGGTAGCGGTTCATCGAGGTCGCAATCTTCTCGACCATGGGGTAGCCGAAGCTTGCCCCCTGGGCGCGGAGATCGTGCATGACCGTATAGATCGTGCGTTCCGGTCCTGCCGGTTCCGTGCCGTCCTGCCTCAGCAGCTCGACCGCGGCGTCGAGCTTCTCGATGCTTTCCTTCGCGGTCTCCGAGAGGTCGATACCGGCGATCGCTTCGGCCAGTGCGGATTCCGCCTTCTCGATCAGCTTTTCGTCCATGCGCGCCGGCCCGCCGACCAGATCCTTCAGCTTGTTCGGCTGATGGATCACCTCGTAAGAGCCTTGGGGCGACTGGCTTTTTGGAGACTGGGACATCGGCAGCCTTTCACGAACCGGCGTGGCTATGCGTTTTCATCGGCTTTGTCTTCCCTGCGTCCCTGTCGCGGAGCTCGGCGGCGCGGCGTTCTTCGCCGTCGTAGGGCTCCACCTTGCGGCGACGGTCGGGGCCGAAATAATTATCCGTGCGCACGAAGGGCCTCGGATGTTCGATCACCGCGACGAAGCGCTGGATCAGGCCGACGCCGGTCAACGGCTTGGCGATGAATTCCGTGACGCCGGCATCCCGCGCCATCTCGATGCGGTGCGCTTCGGTGTGCCCGCTGACCATGATGATCGGAAGAAATTCGTCTGGACTGTGCGGGGAGGTCCGGATCCAGCGGGTCAGTTCCAGCCCGTCCATCTCTTCCATCACCCAGTCGGTGATGATGACGTCGATCTGGTACTCGCTGAGCTTTCGGATGGCATGGTTCCCGTCCCGGGCGTCCACGATGTTCTTGATGCCGATCGCCTGCAGCATCGCGCGCAGGACTTCCCGCATCGGCTGACTGTCTTCGACAATCATCACGGTGAGACGCTGGAAGCGCGCTTCGTTGATCGGTCCTGGAGACATGTTCAACCCTGTTTCCCCGGTCCCAATTCATTGAGTTTTCGGGGACCTTCGAAAATCACGCAAAGATCGCCGAGTTTAGTCGACTTCCGATAGGTAAGGCTATAGTCGGATTGTTTCTCTCTCAATTCCAAGTGGCGAATAAAATTACCGATTGCCGCGTGCGGGGATTTGTCGGACGGCTGTAAGATACGCCGTCAGAGATGCGCAACGACACAATATCTGGTATAAAAATTCTCGAGATTGACTAGGCTGGATCAGGCTTCGATTGGCGGAAATCTGCGGTCCGGTGGCGCATAAATCTGTCCGGGGCCCTTGACTTGGCGCCCGATTCGCAGATTGTTCCGGCCCGCCGGTCCGATCGGACGATGAACCGCCGCGCCGGCAATTCGCAAGAGCCAGACTCCATTAAGGACTGAAGGAAATGGCAGGGCATTCCCAATTTAAGAACATCATGTACCGCAAGGGCGCGCAGGATAAGAAGCGCGCCAAGCTGTTCACGCGCCTGATCCGGGAAATCGCGGTCGCGGCGAAGACCAGCACGGACCCGGCATCCAATCCGCGTCTGCGCTCCGCCATCCAGGCGGCCCGCGAGGCGAACATGCCGAAGGACAATATCGATCGCGTCCTGAAGAAAGCGGAAGGCGGCGGGGAGGACGACAACTACGAGGATATCCGCTACGAGGGCTACGCGCCTGGCGGTGTCGCGATGATCGTCGAAGCCCTCACGGACAACCGCAACCGGACGGCGTCCGAGGTGCGCGCGGCCTTTTCCAAGCACGGCGGAACGCTCGGCGAGACCAATTCGGTCAGCTTCATGTTCGACCGGATCGGGCAGATCAGCTACCCGGCTGACAAAGCCGACGCGGATGCGATGTTCGAGGCGGCGCTCGAAGCCGGCGCGGAAAATGTCGATTCCTCCGAGGACGGTCACGTGGTCACCTGTGCGCCTGACGAACTGAGTGCCGTTCGGGAAGCCTTGTCGGAGCAGTTTGGCGCGCCGGAGAACGCGGAACTGACATGGAAGCCGCAGAACACGGTGCCCGTCGACGAGGGGCAGGCCGAAACCATCATGAAGCTGCTGGCGGTGCTTGAGGACAATGACGATGTGCAGTCGGTCTCGGCCAACTTCGAGATTCCGGATGACGTCATGCGCAAGCTCACGGCGGCAGCCTGATCGCCGCTTTGCGGAAACTGGGGAGATGCAGCTGACATGAGGCTTCTCGGTCTCGATCCGGGACTCCGCTTCACCGGCTGGGGCGTCATAGACGTGGATGGCAATCGTCTGCGTCACGTCGCCAACGGGACGCTGCGGTCAACGGCGTCCCTGAGCATCGCCGAGAGGCTTCTGGAACTGCATGACGGTGTGCTCGAGATCATCGAGGCCCATCGCCCTGACGAGGCGGCGGTCGAGGAGACATTCGTCAACAAGAACCCGGAATCGACCCTGAAACTCGGGCTGGCCCGCGGCGCGGTGCTGCTGGCGCCGGCGAAGAAGAGTATGCGCGTCACAGAATATGCGCCGAACCGGGTGAAGAAGACGGTGGTCGGGGCGGGGCACGCCAACAAGGAGCAGATCCAGGTGATGGTGTCCAAGCTGCTGCCGGATGCCGCGTTCGATACGCCGGATGCGGCGGATGCACTGGCGGTCGCCGTGTGCCACGCGCATTTTGCCCAGAGCCGGCATGCCTTCGGCGATGCCGTCGGGGTGTCCCGGATCCGAAAGCAGTCCGCAACCGGGGGCTACGAGAAGGCCGTGCAGGCGGCGCTCAGGAAGGAGATGGGGCTGTGATCGCGAAACTGCGCGGGATCCTGGACTCCGTCGCCGACGGCTCCGCGGTGATCGACGTCGCCGGCGTCGGCTATCTGATCTTCGCGTCCAGCCGGACGCTGTCGAAGCTCGGCGACCGGGGCGGCGAGGTATCGGTACATGTCGAGACCCATGTCCGCGAGGATCATATCCATCTCTATGGCTTCGCCGACAAGGCGGAACAGGAGACGTTCCGGATGCTGCAGACGGTGCAGGGGGTCGGCGCCAAGGCGGCCCTGTCGATCCTGTCCGCGCTCTCGCCGGACGAGATTATCCGGGCCGTTGCGGCCGGCGATGCCAAGATGCTGACCCGCGCCGACGGGGTCGGACCGAAACTCGCCGGGCGCATCGTCAACGAACTGAAGGACAAGGCGGTGAACGTCTCGCTCGGCGCCGACGTCGCCGCCCCGGCATCCTCCCGCAAGGGGAAGGGGCTATCGCCCGCCGGCGAATCCGCCGCAGTGGCGGACGCGATCTCCGCTCTGGTCAATCTTGGCTACGACCGCAGCATCGCGTACGGAGCGGTCCATGCGGCGGCCAAGTCCGCCGGCGCCGATGCCGGGCTTGACCAGCTCATCACAGGCGGCCTGAAGGAGCTTGCCTCGTGAGCGCCTGGGAAGACGAGGACGGCGGCCGCCTGGTCGACGGCGAGCGGGCCGTCGAAGATACGCCGGAGCGCGCGCTCCGGCCGGTCACGCTCGACGATTTCGTTGGCCAGAAACAGAGCCGGGAGAACCTCAAGGTCTTCATCGAGGCGGCGAAAGCGCGTGAAGAGGCGATGGACCATACCCTGTTCTTCGGACCGCCCGGCCTCGGCAAGACCACGCTGGCCCAGATCGTCGCACGCGAACTCGGCGTGAATTTCCGAGCCACCTCCGGTCCGGTGATCGCCAAGGCGGGCGATCTCGCGGCTCTGCTGACCAATCTGCAGGCCAGGGACGTGCTGTTCATCGACGAGATACATCGCCTTAATCCTGCCGTAGAGGAAGTGCTCTATCCCGCCATGGAGGACTTTCAGCTCGACCTCATCATCGGCGAGGGGCCGGCCGCGCGCTCGATCCGCATCGATCTGCCGCCGTTCACTCTGGTGGCGGCCACGACGCGCTCCGGCCTGATCACGACGCCGCTGCGCGAACGTTTCGGCATTCCGCTGCGCCTGCAGTTCTACAATCCGGAAGAACTGCAGAGCATCGTCATGCGCGGAGCCGCGCTGCTGGGAATGAATCTGCTGCCCGAAGGCGCGGCGGAGATTGCCGGCCGTTCACGCGGAACGCCGCGGGTCGCCGGCCGCCTGTTGCGCCGGGTTCGGGATTTTGCCGCCGTGGCGGGGGTCGAGGAGATCGACCAGAAGGCCGCTGACGGCGCGCTCAACAGGCTCGATATCGACGAGCGCGGGCTCGATGCCATGGACCGGAAGTATCTGCGCTGCATCGCCGAGAATTACGGCGGCGGTCCGGTCGGCGCGGAAACGCTGGCTGCCGCGCTCTCCGAACAGCGCGACGTCATCGAGGAAGTGATCGAGCCCTATCTGCTCCAGCAGGGCTTGTTGCAGCGGACACCGCGCGGCCGCGTGCTCTCCGAGGCGGCTTATCGCTATCTCGGGCTTGCCGCGCCCAACCGCACGCCGGCCGAAGTCGCGCAGATGACGCTTCTCGAAGACGATTCCGAGGGGTGCGATGTCTGAGCGGAAGCTGACGCCTGCGGTGACCTCGTTCACGGCGGAGGGGAGCCATGTGCTTCGCGCCCGGGTCTATTACGAGGACACGGATGCCGGCGGTGTTGTCTATCATGCGAACTACCTGCGCTTCGCGGAACGCGGCCGGACCGAATATCTGCGCGATCTCGGTATCTCACAATCGGAACTCTCCGAGACGGACGGCGTTGTTTTCGTGGTCCGGCGCAGCGAGATCGATTTCCGCCTGCCAGCCCGTCTCGACGACGCGCTCGAGATCTCGACGCGGATCGCGGAGATCAAAGGCGCCTCCTTCGAGGTCGAGCAGGAAATCGGAAAAGCGGGAGCCGACGGCTATCTGGTCCGCGTCGTGAGCACGATCGCGTGTCTCGACGGCAGGGGCCGGCCGGTCAGGGTCCCGAACGTGGTCCGGGAAAAACTGGGCCGGCAGACCATGGCTGGGACGAACCAGGAACCGCTGAAGGCGGACGTTCAGGAATCCGGGGAATAGCATCTAGATGGAACAGACAGTCGTCGACACCGTAGCGCTTGGGGGTACGGCCGCCACCGACATGAGCATCTGGGGCCTGTTTCTGGCCGCGGACTGGATCGTGAAGACCGTGATGGTCGTCCTGATCCTCGCTTCGGTCTGGAGTTGGGCGATCATCGTCGACAAGACGATGAAACTGCGTCGCCTGTCGAGGGCGGCCGAGCAATTCGAGGAAAGCTTCTGGTCCGGCGGCTCACTGGAGGATCTCTACGACCGGATCGGCGGGCAGCCGGGCGACCCGATGACCGCCGTCTTCTCCGCCGCGATGCGGGAATGGCGCCGTTCCGCAGCGAAGGGGCTGACTTCCAAGGGGTCTGATATCCGGGCCAGCCTGCGCCAGCGCATCGAACAGGTGATGAACCTCTCGATCGGCCGGGAAATGGACCGTCTGGAAAAGCACATGACTTTCCTCGCCTCGGTCGGCTCGGTCGCGCCCTTTGTCGGCCTGTTCGGCACGGTCTGGGGCATCATGAACAGCTTCCAGTCCATCGCCGCGACCAAGAACACTTCGCTCGCGGTCGTCGCGCCGGGGATCGCCGAGGCGCTCTTCGCCACCGCGCTCGGCCTGATCGCCGCCATCCCGGCGGTCATCGCCTACAACAAGATCTCGACCGACCTTGGCCGTTTTGCCGGACGGCTGGAGAGCTTCTCCGCCGAATTCGCCTCGATCCTCTCGCGTCAGCTCGACGAGGGGGGCTGAGCCATGGCCGCTTCCATGATCGCAAGCGGACGCGGCAAGGGACGGAACCGCTACCGGCCGCTCAGCGAAATCAACGTGACGCCGCTGGTCGACGTCATGCTGGTGCTGCTCATCGTCTTCATGGTGACGGCGCCGCTGCTCACCGTCGGCGTGCCTGTCGATCTGCCGAAGACCGAGGCGGCACAGCTGACCGACGAGGTCGAGCCTCTGGTGGTCTCCGTCAATGCGGAGGGCGTGATCTTCCTTCAGGAAACAGAGGTACCGCGCGAGAATCTGGTGCCGCGGCTGAATGCCGTCACGGGACAGCGTCCCGACGTGCGGATCTTTGTGCGCGGTGACAAGGCGATCCAGTACGGCACGGTGATGGAAGTGATGGGGCTGATCAGTGCCGCCGGCTTCAGCAAGGTCGCCCTGCTTGCCGAGATTCCCGACGCGATGAAGGGAACGCGCTAGCACCATGCGGACGGGGCTCACCATATCTGTCGGCCTGCACGCGGCGGTCTTTGCCTTCGCCTGGTTCGGCCTGCCCCAGCTCCGGAACGACGATATCCTCCCGGAGCAGCTGGTGATCGTCGATATGGTGCCGGTCACCGAGGTGACCAATACCCCGACCGCGATGCCCGAGCCGGAGAAACCGAAGGAGCCGGAGCCCGAAGCGCCGCAGCCCGAACCGCAGGAGGCCCCGCCTCCGCCGCCCAAGGCGGAAGCCCCGCCACCGCCTCCGCCCGCCCCGACACCGGAGCCGGCACCCAAGCCGGTCGCGGAAGCCCCCGAGCCTGTCCCGGAGTCGGCGCCGATTCCGAAGCCGGCCCCCGAAAAGGAGCCTGAGCCGGAGAAGGTCGCACAGGCGCCGCAGCCGGCACCGAAGCCGCGCCCGAAACCGCGCGCGCCCGCGCCGGATCCGAAGGAGACGGCGGAGAAGCCAAAGAAGGACGAGAAGAAGCAGGATTTCTCGCGCCTGCTGAAGACGCTCGAGAAGACCGAACCGACTGTCGCGGCCAAGCCCAAAGAGGAAGAGCCGAAGAAAGAGGAAAAACCGGATCCGCTGAAGGACGTGCTGGCCAAGCTGAATGCGCCTGCCCGCAGTCGTTCTGACAAGGCTTTCGATCCGGAGAACAAGGTTTCGATCAGCGAGATCGACGCCGTCCGCCGGCAGATCGCGCAGTGTTGGAACGTGCCGGCCGGCGCCAAGGATGCCGAGGATCTCTTTATCGAGATCGTGCTGCAGATGAATGCCGACGGCACCGTGCGGGACGCCCGCATCGTCGATCAGTCGCGGCTCTCCCGCGACACCTTTTTCCGCACCGCGGCCGAGAGCGCGCGGCGGGCGGTTCTGAGCTGCGGCAAGCTTCCGTTGCCGCCGGAGAAATACGAGTCATGGAGAATGATCACCATGACCTTCAATCCGAGGGATCTGCTGTGAAGATCTGCGATCACGACCGACTTGAGAGGCCGATCATGAGGTTCGCTGGACTGTCCCGCACTGCCGAGTTTTCACCTGTCGTACTGTTCTGGCGCCTACTGCTGCCGGCCCTGTTCGCCGCGTTCTGTTTCGGGAGTGCGGCACGCGCCGAACTGCGGATCGACATCACCCAGGGCAAGGTCGATCCGCTGCCCGTGGCAATCGCGGATTTCGGCGGCGGCAATGGGGAAAGCGCACAGATCGGCCGCGATATCGCGGCAGTGATCGCCGCCAACCTCGAGCGCTCGGGGCTCTTCGCACCGATCGACAAGTCGGCTTTCATCCAGCAGAACGTCTCGCTGAGCGCCCTGCCGCGCTTCGGTGACTGGCGGATCATCAACGCGCAGGCGCTGGTGCACGGCGCTGTCAGCTTCGAGGCGAGCGGAGCGGTCAAGGTCGAATTCCGGCTCTGGGACGTCTTCGCGGAACAGCAGATGGTGGCGAACGCATACACGACGGTTCCGGCCAACTGGCGCCGTGTCGCGCATATCATCTCGGACGCGATCTATCAGCGCATGACCGGAGAAAGCGGATATTTCGATACCCGCATCGTCTATATCGCGGAAAGCGGACCGCCGGATCGCCGCACCAAGCGTTTGGCCATAATGGACCAGGACGGGGCCAATCACCGTTTCCTGACAGACGGCAATGATCTCGTCCTGACGCCGCGGTTTTCGCCGACGCTGCAGGAGATCACCTATCTCGCCTATTACAACGACAAGCCGCGGGTCTATATCTTCAACATCGAGACCGGGCAGCAGGAGGTTCTCGGCGATTTCCCGGGCATGACCTTCGCGCCGCGCTTCTCGCCGGACGGCAACAGGGTGATCATGAGTCTCGCCCGCAACGGAATCACCGACATTTTCACGATGGATCTGGCGACCCGCCGGCTGCGGCGTCTGACCGACAGTCCGTCGATCGACACGTCCCCGACCTATTCGCCGGACGGCTCCCGGATCACATTCAACTCCGACCGGGGCGGCACTCAACAAATCTACGTGATGGATTCGAGCGGCGGCAACGTTCGGCGAATCAGTTTCGGCAAAGGGCGCTACGCCACGCCGGTCTGGTCTCCGCGCGGCGATCTGATTGCCTTTACGAAGATGACCGGCGGCCAGTTCTATATCGGCGTCATGCGACCCGACGGCACAGGCGAACGCCTGCTCTCCCAGGGGTATCTCGTAGAGGCGCCGACCTGGGCTCCGAACGGACGAGTATTGATATATTTCAAACAGTTCCCGTCGGATTCATCCGGTCGAGGTGGCAAAACCAAGCTCTATTCCATTGACCTCACAGGGTATAATGAGCGTGAAATTGTCACGCCGGTCGACGCCTCCGATCCCGCATGGTCGCCCTTGATTCCCTGACTGCGTGCAAATATATTGCGCGCGAAAGAGCTAATCCGACAACGAGCGGCTATCCCAGCGTGTTGAAATCTGTTAAAGAACACAAAGGATTGGCGCGTCCGGCTATGAGTCGCAGGGGCACGACCGTTAACTTGGATTGAAGGCTCACTTCCGTGGGGGTGTTTAGAATGGCTAAGAAGTTTCTTTCAATCGTGGCTGCGGCTTTGCTCGTTGCCGCGTGCTCGACCGACCAGGAGACTGCTTCCCAGTCGGGCGGCGCGGGATCGACGGTGCCGGCTGCGAACCAGCCTGCGACCTCATCGGCTTCGACCGGTGCGGTTACGGCGGCCCCTGGCTCCCGCGAGGAGTTCGTCGCGGAAGTCGGAGACCGGGTCTTCTTTGATTTTGACAAATACGACCTGACACCGGAAGCGCGCACCACGCTCGAGCGTCAGGCGTTCTGGCTGCGCAAGTATCCGAGCGTGACGGTCACCATCGAGGGCCATTGCGACGAGCGCGGCACCCGGGAATACAACCTCGCCCTTGGCGAGCGTCGTGCGTCCGCCGCGAAGGATTACCTGGTGGCGCTCGGCATTGATGCCGGTCGGGTCGCGACCATCAGCTACGGCAAAGAACGTCCGGTCGCGTTCGGCAGCAACGAGGAAGCCTGGGCCCAGAACCGTCGTGGTGTGACCACCATCAACTAAGGTTCTGCCGGTTGATTTGAATAGGACCGCGCCGGTCTGGGGTTCCAGGCCGGCGCGTCGTCTTTTCAAGCACGGATTTCATCGGATTCGGACGGCCGCGCAGGCAGCCGTCACGGTGCCATATTCCTGCTCGAATATCGGGCGACACTGGGCTTCGCGGTAAATCAGAGGCCGGGAGTTTGAAGAATGATCAGGCGGTACGGAGTGCGCGGGTTTTGTCTGTTCGGCGCAGCGGTCGTGATGGCGGTGGCGGCAGTCGGACCCGTCTCGGCGCAGGATGTTCAGAACCTGCTTAACCGGCTCGATCGGATGGAGCGCGACATGCAGGACCTGCAGCGCCAGCTCTATCGCAGCACGCTCTCGACCCCGGGCGCCGGAGCGGGCACGGGGATCGCCGCAACGCCTGTCAGCCCGGCCCCGATCACGGGCAGCTCCGGATCGTCGCGCCCCGGCGCGGGGCAGCCGGCACCGCTCGATACCAGCCATGCCGCACGGGTCGAGGTTCGTCTGCAGCAGCTCGAAACGCTGATCCGCTCGCTGACCGGCAAGATCGAGGAGGTCGAGTTCCGCGTCGAGCAGAATTCCGGTCGTCTGGACCGGCTGGTGCGCGACATCGACTTCCGCCTGCAGGCCCTGGAGCAGGGCGGCGCTCCGGTGCAGTCGGGCGCGGCCGGCCAGGGTCCCGGCATGCCGGCCCAGTCGTCGCAGCCGTCCCAGGCCGAGGCGCAGCCGGTTCCGGGGCAGGGACAGGGTGTGTTCGGGTATCTGAAGAAATCCGAGATCAAATCCCTCGAAGAAGATACCGCCTCCGCATCTTCGGCCGACACCGCGCCTGCGGAACCGGCCAAGCCGCAGGACGTCGCCAGCGCGCCGGCGGCCGCGCAGATCCTTCCCGACGGGACGCCCGAAGAACAGTACAAGCATGCCTTCGCCTATTTGCAGAAACAGGATTTCGATTCCGCGGAACAAGCTCTCAGCCTGTTTCTCGAACGGCATCCGGAAAGCCCGCTTGCAGGCAATGCCATGTACTGGCTGGGCGAGACACATTACGTCCGCAAGGATTTTTCCCTTGCCGCGAAGACCTTCGCGACCGGTTATACCGACTACCCGGGCAGCTCGAAGACTGCGGACAATTTGCTGAAGCTCGGCTTTTCTCTTGCCCGCATGGACCGCAAGGAAGATGCCTGTGTCACCTTTGAAAAGCTACGGGCCGATTTCCCCAACGCGTCGGACAACATCAAGCGCCGGGCGGATGCCGAGCGTAAACGCATCGGCTGCTGACGCGGGATCGCGGCAGCGGACACTCTTGCCCGTCGGCACCGACCCGGTCGGTGAAGAGGAATTCCGGCAACTGATAAACGCGGCGGACGCGACCCTGACCGATGCGCCTCCGTCTCTTTTCCTTGCCGGCGTCTCCGGCGGTGCCGACAGCCTGGCCCTCTGCCTGCTCCTCGATCGCTGGTGCAGCGTCGCGGGCCACCGCTTCTGTGCCCTGATCGTCGATCACGGGCTCAGGCCGGAGGCCGCCGCGGAAGCCGCCCGTGTGTCGCGCTGGCTAAAGGCGCGCGGAATCGCATCCGAAATCCTTCACTGGTCCGCTAGGAAACCGGCGGCCGGCCTTCAGGCGGCGGCGCGCGCGGCGCGGTTCTCGCTGATGACCGATCGCGCCCGTGAACGTGGTGCAGGGGGGCTCTTCCTCGCGCATCATCTGGAGGATCAGGCCGAGACCATGATCATGCGGCTTGGCAGGGACAGCGGACCGGACGGGCTCGCGGGAATCCGCATGCGTCAATTACATGCGGGAGTTCCCGTTTTTCGGCCGCTCCTCGGTCTCCCGCCGGAACGCCTCCGGGCTCATTGCCTGGCCAACGCGCAAGCCTGGATCGAAGACCCGAGCAATCGGGACCGTCGTTTCGAACGGGTGCGGGTGCGCCAGGAAGCGGCCGGCCGGCAAGCGGCCGGTCTGGACGCTTCGGCGCTGCATCGGGTGGCATCGGTGTTCGCACGGCTCCGGGATTGGAGCGATGGGACGCTTGCGGCGTTCCTCCGCGAGACCGGGCAGCTCGACCCGCGTGGTTTTGCGTGTCTCGATCCGGAT
This sequence comes from Nisaea sp., assembly GCF_965216895.1. Taxonomy (GTDB): domain Bacteria; phylum Pseudomonadota; class Alphaproteobacteria; order Thalassobaculales; family Thalassobaculaceae; genus Nisaea. The sequence goes on along the minus strand of NZ_OZ244205.1, from coordinate 2,069,027 downwards.
GCGCTCGCGGAGCTGTCGGCTCCCTTGCGCCGCAAGCTCCTCTCCGGCCTGTTGCAATCCATCGGCGGCGGAGACTATCCGCCCCGCAGCGAGAGTCTGGCGCGGCTCGACGACCGGGTCGCCGACGGCCGCTTTTCCCGTCTTACCCTTGCGGGCTGTCTCGTCTGGAAGACAGATCGGGAGGGGCTCTGGATCGCGCGGGAGACACCGCGCGGCACGCGGCCCCGATTTCTTGCGGCCGGCGCGGCGACGCGCTGGGATGGCCGCTTTGACATTGCCTGGCTGGCGGATCGCCCTGCCTGGGTTCACATGCTGACCCGTGAAGGGGAGCGCCGGTTGCGGCGTTTACGGCACCCAGGCAGGCCTGCGGCGGTGCTGCCCGCGTGCATCCGCTCTTCGCTTCCGGCGGTGACTGACCTTGACGGGCGTCTCATTGCCCCCCACTTTCCGGAGTCGAGGACAAGCGTGGCGCAGTCGGTTGACGGTCGCCTCCAGATTGAATTCCGTCCCGCTGTACCCTGGGTCGCCGATGCGTTCAGGGTCAGCAGGGATGACAGGGCCGGAGCGAAAGTCTAAGAATGGGCCTCCGGCTGTATAGGAACCCTACCGAGGCACGATCAGCGTGAACAATTTCGGCAAGAATCTCGCACTGTGGATCATCGTCGGCGTCCTGCTCGTCGCGTTGTTCAATCTGTTCAACAGTTCGAACAAGACCGGCACATATCCGAACTTCGCCTTTTCGGATTTCCTGGGAGCCGTTGAACAGGGCCGGGTCACGGACGTCGTGATCCAGGGCAACACGATCAAGGGGCATTTCAGCGATGGGCGCAATTTCGCGACCTATGCGCCGAACGATCCCGGTCTCGTGGACCGTTTGCGCGAGGGCGGCGTGAGGATCTCCGCGGCTCCGCCGGAAGAAGGCATGTCCGGTCTGCTCGGCATCCTGATCTCCTGGTTCCCGATGCTGCTCTTCATCGGCGTGTGGATTTTCTTCATGCGCCAGATGCAGGGCGGCGGCGGCAAGGCCATGGGCTTCGGCAAGAGCCGCGCCCGGCTGCTGACCGAGAAGGTCGGCCGCGTCACCTTCGACGATGTCGCCGGCATCGACGAGGCCAAGACCGAGCTCGAGGAAATCGTCGAGTTCCTGAAGGACCCGCAGCGCTTCCAGCGCCTTGGCGGCAAGATCCCGAAGGGCTGTCTGCTCGTCGGTCCTCCGGGGACCGGTAAGACGCTGCTTGCCCGCGCCATTGCCGGCGAAGCCAACGTGCCGTTCTTCACCATTTCCGGTTCCGACTTCGTCGAGATGTTCGTCGGTGTCGGCGCCAGCCGCGTGCGCGACATGTTCGAACAGGGCAAGAAGAACGCGCCCTGCATCATCTTCATCGACGAGATCGATGCGGTCGGCCGTCACCGCGGCGCCGGTCTCGGCGGCGGCAACGACGAGCGCGAGCAGACCCTGAACCAGCTGCTGGTCGAGATGGACGGTTTCGAGGCGAACGAGGGCGTGATCCTGATCGCCGCGACAAACCGCCCGGACGTGCTCGACCCGGCGCTGCTGCGACCCGGCCGCTTTGATCGCCAGGTCGTGGTTCCGAACCCGGACATCCTCGGCCGCGAGCGCATCCTGAAAGTGCATATGCGGAAGGTCCCGCTGGGCCCCGATGTCGATGCCAAGGTCATCGCACGCGGTACCCCGGGCTTTTCCGGCGCCGACCTCGCCAACCTCGTGAACGAGGCCGCCCTGCTTGCCGCCCGCAAGGGCAAGCGCGTCGTCGGCATGGCCGAGTTCGAGGAAGCCAAGGACAAGGTCATGATGGGCTCGGAGCGCCGCTCCATGGTCATGACCGACGAGGAAAAGGCCCTGACTGCCTATCACGAGGCCGGCCACGCCGTGGTCGCGCTGCACTGCCCGGACAGCGACCCGATCCACAAGGCTACCATCATCCCGCGCGGCCGCGCGCTGGGCATGGTCATGCGCCTGCCGGAAGGCGATAGGATCTCGCTCTCCCGCGCCAAACTCTATGCGGACCTGCGCGTCGCCTGCGGCGGCCGTTTGGCGGAAGAGATCATCTTCGGAGAGGAGCGGGTCACCACCGGCGCCTCGTCCGACATCCGCATGGTCTCCGACATGGCGCGCCGCATGGTCACGGAATGGGGGCTCAGCGACAAGCTCGGTTTCCTTGCCTATTCCCAGGACCAGCAGGAGGTGTTCCTCGGTCACTCTGTGACCCAGCAGAAGAACGTCTCCGACGCGACCGCCAAGGTGATCGACGAGGAAATCCGCCGTATCGTCGATGAAGCCTATTCCGACGCGCGCAAGATCCTCGCGGACAATCACGACGAACTGGAGACCCTCGCCAAGGGGCTGCTCGAATACGAGACTCTCTCCGGCGACGAGATCAAGGCCCTGCTGGCGGGCGAGAGCCTGCACAAGGAAAACAAGGAAGACGGGCCGAAGCCCGGTGCCGGACGCCGGTCTTCCGTTCCGACCGGCGGCGCCGAGGGCAAGGGCAAGCCGGGTGGTGGACTGGAGCCCGATCCCCAGCCCGGCGAATAGCCCGATGGTGGAAATCCTTCGAGAGGCCGCGCTTCGGCGCGGCCTTTTGCCATCCGGGGCCCGGGTGCGCCTTCGCCCCGAGGGATTGTTGTGGGGAGAAAATGCGGTGCGGCTGATCGAGGCCGGCATCGCGCGGCCGCTTGCCGGCGGCCCCGCCGCTTTCTCGATGGTCGAGATCATCACCCGAACCCGCGAGGCGATTCTTCTGTTGGGGCCGGTTCCTATTGCCGAAGCCGTTCGCTGGGCGGGCGAGGAAGGCTGCGCCGCCTCCGTCGCCGCCGAGCTCGATACGCTCTCTGGCGCGCGAGAGCCGCTTTGCGGCCTTCCGCAGGATCGGCCGCTGGTCATGGGCATTGTCAATGTGACCCCGGACAGCTTCTCGGACGGCGGAGACTTCGCCGACGGGAACATCGCCATTGACCATGCATTCGAGCTTCTGATGCAGGGCGCGGACATTCTCGATATCGGCGGGGAGTCGACCCGTCCCGGTGCCGCTCCGGTGCCGGTCGAGGAGGAACTGCGTCGTGTCGTGCCGGTGATCGAAGGCATCCGCCGGCGTGCCGGCGCGAAGCGCCCGGTGATCAGTGTCGATACCCGGCGCCCGGCCGTCATGCGGGCCGCGCTCGATGCCGGGGCCGACATCGTGAACGACGTTACCGGTCTCAAGGATCCCGAGAGCCGCCGTATTGTCGCCGGGGCCGGGGTTCCGGCCATGCTGATGCATATGCGCGGCGAGCCCCAGAGCATGCAGGGCGAGGCGGTCTATGATTTTTCTCCCCTGCAGGTTCTGGAGGAGCTCGAGGAGCGGGTCCGCGAGGCCGAGCAGGGCGGCATTTCCCGTGCGCGCTTGATCGTCGACCCGGGAATCGGATTCGCCAAGAACGCCACGCACAATCTCGAGCTTCTGGCTCGGCTCGGCCTGCTGCACGGGATTGGCTGCCCGGTTCTGCTCGGGGTCTCGCGAAAGCGCTTCATCGGTTTGCTGAGTCGGGAAGAGGCCGCAAAGCAACGGGTTCCGGGCTCCCTTGCGGCCGCGCTTGCGGGGATCGAGCAGGGCGTGCAGATGCTGCGCGTGCATGACGTCGCCGAGACCGTGCAGGCGCTAAAAATCTGGGCGGCGGTTGCCGGAGAGCGGTAGACTGCGCCCCGTTCGTTCATCGTTACATAATTTCGGCATTTCATGACCAGAGACCTATTCGGAACAGACGGCATCAGGGGAACGGCCAACAGCGAGCCGATGACCGCCGAAACGGCGCTTCGCGTGGCGATGGCGGCAGGACGTCATTTCGTGCATAGCAACGGGGCGCCGAAAACCGGGCATCGTCCGCTCGCCGTGATCGGCAAGGACACGCGGCTCTCCGGCTATATGCTGGAGCCGGCGATGGTGGCCGGCTTCACCTCGATCGGGATGGACGTGGTGCTGCTTGGCCCGCTGCCGACTCCCGCCGTGGCGAGCCTGACCCGGTCTCTCCGCGCTGATCTCGGCGTCATGCTGTCGGCCTCGCATAACCCTTACCAGGACAATGGCATCAAGCTCTTCGGCCCGGATGGTTTCAAGCTCTCCGACGCGGTCGAGCAGGAGATCGAGGAGCGCATAGACCGGCTCGGTGCCGGTGACCGGGCGCCGGCAGACCGGCTCGGGCGTGCCCGCCGGCTTGACGATGCACAGGGCCGCTATATCGAGATCGCCAAGAACACCTTCCCCAAGGGATTGCGCCTCGACGGCCTGAAGCTCGTGGTCGATTGCGCCAACGGGGCGGCCTACCGGGTCGCGCCGCGGGTGCTGTTCGAACTCGGCGCCGAAGTGGTCGAGATCGGCGTGCAACCGAATGGCACCAACATCAACGCCGGCTGCGGTGCGACCGCGCCGCAGGCGATGTGCAACGCCGTGGTCGAGCACGGAGCGCATCTTGGCATTGCGCTGGATGGCGACGCCGACCGGCTGATCATGGCCGACGAGCGGGGCCGGATCATCGACGGCGACCAGATCATGGGCCTGATCGCGACCTCCTGGTCCGAGGCGGGGCTGCTCAGGGGAGGCGCGCTGGTCACCACGGTGATGAGCAATCTCGGTCTGGAGAAATATCTCGCCGGTCTCGGCATCGGCATGCACAGGACCAAGGTCGGCGACCGCTACGTGCTGGAGCAGATGCGGGCCGAGGGTTTCAATCTCGGCGGCGAGCAGTCCGGCCACATGATCATGAGCGATCACGCGACGACCGGCGACGGGCTGATCGCGGCGCTTCAGGTGCTCGCCGTGCTGATCGCCTCGGGCCGGCCGATGAGCGAGGTCGCCTCGATCTTCACACCCCTGCCGCAATTGCTGAAGAACGTGCGCTATTCGGGCGAGCCGCCGCTCGGCGCCGACGCGGTGAAGGCGGCGATCGCCGCGGGAGAGGCCCGCCTGGCGGACAGCGGTCGGGTGCTGATCCGGAAATCCGGGACGGAGCCGCTGATCCGGGTCATGGCCGAGGGCGAGGACAGGAAGCTCGTCGAGGCCGTGGTGAACGATATCGCACGGGAGATCGAACATGCCGCAGGGTGACGCAGACGTAATGAGCGATCTGCACCGTATGCGCGGACGGGTGTTGATCTGCGCCGGGTCAGACTCCGGCGGCGGTGCCGGTGTCCAGGCGGACATCAAGGCGGTGACCGGGCTCGGCGGCTTCGCCATGACGGCGATCACCGCGCTGACCGCGCAGAACACCGAAGGCGTCCATGACGTCCACGAGGTGCACGAGGAATTCATATCGAAGCAGATGGAAGTCGTGCTGAACGATCTCGGGGCGGACTGCATCAAGACCGGCATGCTGCATTCGATCCCGGTGATCGAGACCGTGCGCAAGGCACTTGACGATTTCGCGCCGGACGTGCCGCTGGTGGTCGACCCGGTGATGGTTGCGAAAGGTGGTCATCCGCTGCTCGAATCCCAAGCGCTGGAGGCGATGAAGCGAAAGATGGTGGCATGCGCGACCATCCTGACGCCGAACATCCCGGAAGCGGCTCTGCTGACTGCGCGCGAGATCAAGAGTCGCGACGACATGCTGCGCGCCGGGGAAGCTCTGCTCTCGCTCGGCCCGAAACACGTCCTGATGAAGGGCGGACACATGGAGGGCAGCGAGCTGGTCGACATCCTGATCTCGCAGGAGGGTGAGCCGGTCGAGTTCCGCGGCCAGAGAATCGACACCGCGCATACCCACGGCACCGGCTGCACGACGGCTTCCGCCATCGCCGCCGGGCTGGCTCAGGGGCTCGGCGTAGAGGACGCGGTCGCGCGGGCGCGAGACTATGTGCGCAAGGCGATTCTGAGCGCGCCGGGCTATGGCCACGGCCACGGACCGCTGAACCATGCGCATACGTTGAAGGTGGACATCTGATCCTTGAGCCGCGATCGGGCCGCGCCTAAACTGCGCTCCGCAGGCACGGTCCGAGCCTCCCCCCTCCGACGGGAAAGCATTCGACATGCTGGGCTAGTATCTCACCGGACCCACTGACCGGGCATGCGCATGAGGAGGGATTGCGACGACGCCCGCATCAGGAGGTTCCGCAATGAAACTCTCGGCCCCGCTTTTCCGGCTGAAACGCCAGGCCCGCCTGCTCTCGCGCGAGAATGGCATTCCTCTCAACAAGGCACTCGATCGCATCGCCGCCGCCGAAGGCTTCCGCTGCTGGAGCCAGCTTGCGGCCCGTGTCGGGCGTGATCACCGGCCGGCTGCGCGGATTTACACGCAACTCGAGCCGGGGGACCTGCTCCTGCTCGGTGCGCGGCCGGGTCACGGCAAGACGCTGCTCGGGCTTGGATTGCTCCTGGAGGCCGCGAAGGCCGGCAGGAGCGGCACCTTCTTCACCCTCGACTATCATGAGGAAGATGTGGCCCGCAGCCTCGCATCGCTGGGGGCGGGCGCGACTGCGGCGGACAGCTTCGCGCTTGATACTTCCGACGACATCTGCGCCGCGCATGTCATCGCGCGGCTGACGGGAGCGCCACGCGGCACTCTGTCCATGATCGACTATCTGCAGCTTCTCGACCAGCGGCGCGCGCATCCCGAACTCGGGGCCCAGGTCCGCGACCTTGGGCGTTTCGCCGCATCCTCCGGGCAGATCCTGGTGCTGATCTCCCAGATCGACCGTGCGTTCGAGAGGCGCGGCGGCGGCCTGCCCGGCCTTGCGGATGTCAGGCTGCCGAATCCGGTCGACCTGACGCTCTTCACCAAGGCCTGCTTCCTGCACGAGGGCGAAGCCCGCATGGATCCCGTGAGAGTCGCCTAGTCGAGCACGAAGTCCCGGTTGGTCAGGCTGTAGCTGTGATGACCGAGGATCCCGTCCTCGGTCATCCTTTCGATCTCGCTGCGCAAGGTCTGGATCCGCTCTGGGTAGCTGTCGGCACCGATCTCCAGAAGGGCATTCAGCGGATCGGCTGCGGCGAGGGCCTGTTCGATGACGCTGCTCCTTGCCCGGCCCTGATGACGGATATCCGCGACGACGATACAGACGCTGTCCTCCGTCCCGTCGAGATCGTAGCGCCGGGCATAGTCGGCAAACTTCTGCCGCTGCTGTTCGATCGCGAACGCCACCTGTGTGGCCCTGTTGTGCTCGTTGTTCTCCGCCCAGTGAACGAATTTCGCTGCGATCTCGGCCTCGTGACGGCCGACCCTGTCCGCGTCGGGATTGAGGTAGGTCATCAGAGCCGCGCTGCTGCTGCGGTCCTCGAGCTGGACCGTGCCATCCGGCGTCGACTGCGCGACGTGTCCCCCCGAGAGGGTCAGATCGGGGAAATAGAACGCGGCCTCCGGCAGCAGCAGGAGCCGACGCAGCAACAGCACGAAATTCTCGTCCGGCTCGTGCGCCGCCTCCTGGTAGAAGCCGAAGGTGAAGGCGGCCCGGTCATAGGTGTTGAGACAATGGAAGCTGCCTCGGCTTTCCGCCATCGCGGTCGGTGTGATCACGTCGGCCCAGAAGCCGAATTGCTCGCGATAGTTCTGCGGCGCATAGACATCGGTACCGGGCGTCGTGTTCATCAGTCCGCGGCGCTGCTGATAGGAAACGTCGGAGCCCACGAAGAACTCGGCGCCGTCGTTCACTTGCGCGAAATAGCGCTGCCCGTCGATCCGCAGCGCGACCTCTGCGGGGCCGTCGATGGGCTGCTGCTGCCCGGCGATCAGGGTGGTCACGGAAACCCTCTCCGTCGGGCTGTTGGCGAACGGCATGACGAGTAGGGTGCGTCCGGCATATTCCGGAGAGATCGCAAACTCGAACTGCGGTCCTCCATGCATCGCGCGGGTCACGCGGACGCCGTCGCAGCGGACCTCCCAGTTGATCCGGGCAAGATCGCCTTCGGACGGATTCGGGCGGTTGAAGGCCGTTGCCGTGTAGCGGGCGACGGAACCGGCCACTGCGGTTGAAGGGCCGTCGACGGCTGTGACGAGCAGCATGGCACTCTCCAATCGTGTAATTTTTCCTAGAATTTTAGTGGAAAATACGACCCGAAGGAGAAATTGGCCAGCCTTCGATTGTCTATGTGCCGTCGCGCCACCGACACTTGGTGTCGCACGCGAGCATGGAGGGACGGCGCGCGCGACGTAATTCTTGTGACAATGATCAGATCTCGGGCGTTTTTTCGCATGGAGGCGATATGGCCGAAGAAGACGATATCGTTCTGTCGGAACTGGACGATGAAGAACTCGTGCAGCAGATGCACGACGATCTGTATGACGGCCTGAAGGACGAGGTCGAGGAGGGCGTCAACATCCTGCTCGAGCGCGGCTGGACGCCCTACAAGGTCCTGACCGAGGCGCTGGTCGAAGGCATGCGCATCGTCGGGATCGATTTCCGCGACGGCATCCTTTTTGTCCCCGAAGTGCTGATGGCGGCCAATTCCATGAAGGCCGGGATGACGATCCTGCGCCCGCTGCTCGCCGAGACCGGTGCGCCTCGGGTCGGCAAGATGGTGATCGGCACGGTAAAAGGCGATATCCACGATATCGGCAAGAACCTTGTCTCCATGATGATGGAAGGCGCCGGCTTCGAGGTGATCGATATCGGGATCAACAACCCGGTCGAGAACTATCTCGCTGCGATCGAGGAGCACAAGCCAGACATCCTCGGCATGTCGGCCCTGCTGACCACGACAATGCCCTACATGAAGGTCGTCATCGAAACGATGAAGGAGAAGGGCATCCGCGACGACTACATTGTGCTTGTCGGCGGAGCGCCGCTGAACGAGGCCTTCGCCGAGAGCGTGGGCGCCGACGCCTATTGCCGCGACGCCGCCGTCGCCGTGGAGACCGCGAAGAACCTGATCGCCGAGCGCGAGCGCTCCAACTCGGCCGCCATGGGCGTCAGCTGAGCGGGGCGGCGATGGCCGGCCGGGCACCAGAACCGGAACGCCCGCGAGCCCTCGTCGTGGCCTGCGGCGCCCTCGGGCGCGAACTCGTCGCCCTGAAGCAGGCGACCGGGTGGGAGGCACTTGAGATCACCTGCCTGCCCGCCATCTGGCACAATCACCCGGAGAAGATCGCCCCCGGCCTCCGGCGCAAGCTGAAGGCCGCCTCCGGTTACGAGACCGTATTCGTCGCCTATGGCGATTGCGGCACCGGCGGCGAAGTGGACGCGGTCATCGAGGAATTCGGTGTCGAGCGGATCGCCGGGCCGCACTGCTACCAGTTCTTCATGGGGACGGACGCCTTCACCGAAATGACCGACGCCGATCCGGCCCGGTTTTTTCTGACGGATTATCTGGTCCGGCATTTCGACCGGGTGATCGTGAAAGGTCTTGGCCTCGACCGCTTCCCCGAGCTCCGGGAGATGTATTTCGGGAACTACACGGCGCTGGTCTATATCGCGCAGACGGAAGACGCGCGCTTGAGATCGAAGGCGGAGCAGGCGGCGGAACGCCTCGGCCTCGCCTTCGAGTACCGTTATTGCGGCTACGGCGAATTGCAGACCTTCATCGAAACCGCCCGGCAGGGGCACTGAACGGAGCGGACGGATGGCGCATCTCATCACCGTCTACTGGCGGGACATCCCGGCCCAGGTGATCGCCGAGGAAGGCCGCGGCCGGCGCCGGAAGCAGGCCAAGGTCGAGTTGCCGGTCCGGTTCATCCACGCCATCGACATGGCGGCGATGCGCGACGGCTCCGAGGACGAGGACGCCTATCTCGAAGGCTGGCGCCGCTCCGACCCGGCCGAATGCGGCGCCGATCTCGAGGCAGAGGCGCAGGCTGCCGCCGAGGCGCTGGAGGCTGAATATGACGGCGCGCGGCTCAAGATGCTGATTGCCAACGGCGGCAACGCCTGAGCCGCTATTTCTCGCTTTCGACCAGTCCGCGCACGAAGAGCCGCTGCAGGAACACCACGACCAGCACCGGCGGAGCCATGGCGATCAGCGAAGCCGTCATGGCGAGATTCCATTCCGGCACCGCTTCCGGCGAGGGCATGAGCTTGGCGATGCCGATCACGACCGTCGAATAGGCCGGGCCGGTCGTCACCAGCAGCGGCCAGAGATACTGGTTCCAGCCATAGATGAAGAGGATGACGCAGAGCGCGGCGATGTTGGTGCGCGACAGCGGCAGCAGGATGTCCGCGAGGAAGCGCATCGGCCCGGCACCGTCGATCTTCGCCGCCTCGCACATCTCGTTCGGCACGGTGAGGAAAAACTGGCGGAACAGGAAGGTCGCGGTGGCCGAGGCGATCAGCGGGAAGATGAGCCCGGCATAGGAGTTCAGCAGGCTGACCTTCACATCGAAACTGACACGCTCGCCCGCGAGCCAGGAGGCGAGCTTGTCGAGCCCGAGCATCTCGCCGATCCAGAGGAAAGGCGTCAGCGCGTTCGCCGCGACCTCGTAGGTCGGCACGATGCGGACCTCGATCGGCAGCATCAGCGACATGAAGATGATCCAGAAGGCCGTCATCTTGAAGCGGAAGTCGAAATAGACGATGGCGAAGGCTGAGAGGATGGAGATCGCCACCTTACCGATGGTGATCCCGACGGCCTGGACAGCCGAATTGAAGAGCTGCAGGCCGAGATCGGCCCGGCTCCAGGTCTCCTGCAGGTTCACGAGCAGCTGATCGCCGAAGAACATCGGCATCGGCAGGCCGTTGACCTGCTGCGGCGTAAGGGTGGCGGCGACCAGCGCGACATAGATCGGAAAGCCGGTGACCAGGATTCCGAGGATCAGGAAGACGTGGGTCAGGATGTCGAGGATCGGCGTGCGTTCGGTCATGGCATCATCCGGAATAATGGACGCGCCGCTCGAGGAAGCGGAACTGGAAGACGGTGAGGGCAATGACGACCACCATCAGGATGATCGACTGTGCCGCCGAGGCGCTGAGATCCAGCCCGATGAAGCCGTCGCGGAAGACCTTGTAGACAAGGATCGTCGTGGCATCGCCGGGCCCGCCCTCGGTGGTCACGTGGATGATCCCGAAAGTGTCGAAAAAGGCGTAGACCACGTTCAGCACGATGAGGAAGAAGGTGGTCGGCGAGAGCAGCGGCAGGATGATGTCCCGGATCCTGCGCAGCGGTCCGGCTCCGTCCATTGCCGCCGACTCGATCACCGAGCGCGGGATCGACTGCAATCCGGCGAGGAAGAATACGAAATTGTAGGCGACCTGCTTCCAGGCGGCGGCAAAGACCACCAGCGCCATGGCGTCGAAGCTGGACAGTTCCGGGTTCCAGCCCCAGTCGAAGACCTGCTTCATGGCGAAGGCGACGACGCCGGAATGGGGATCGAGGGTGAAAGTCCAGAGCGCGCCAGCGATGGCAGGGGCGACCGCGTAGGGCCAGATCAACAGGATCCGGTAGGCGTCGGTCGCCCGCAGAACCCGATCGGCGAAGAGCGCGAAGAGCAGGCCGAGGCCGAGCGAGAGGGCGGTCGTGAAAGCACTGAAGACCAGGGTGACCCAGATCGCCTTGTGATATTCCGGCTGGCTCAGCATGTCGGAGAAATTCTCGAACCAGACCCATTCCGAGTATCCGCCGAACGGCGAGGCGAGGGTGAAGGCCTGGTAGAGCGCCTGCGCCGCCGGCCAGAAAAAGAACCAGATGAGGATCAGGAGCTGCGGGAAGAGCAGCAGATAGGGCAGCCAGCGCCCCTCGAAGGTGACCCGTCGCATGCCAACCGTCCGGAAACTGCGTGAGGAAAGCCGGGACGGCGCCATGCCGTCCCGGAGCTCGATGTCGGTCCCTATTCGACCAGCATCGGGTAGAGATCTTCGGCGGCCCGGGAATTCTGCTTCTCGAACCGGCGGAGGATCTCGTCGCCGCGGCGCACGGCGTTGGCAAAGGCCTGCTCCACGGTCTGTTCGTTCGCCCAGACCTTGCGGAGCTCGCCCTCGAGCGCGATGCGGACATTCTCGAAATTGCCAAGCCGGGGGACGCGGGCCGCCGGGTGCGGATTGTCGCCGCCGCGTAGGAGCTGGATCACCGCCAGTTCCTTGGTCGGGTGCTCCTCGTAATATCCCTCGGCCTTGAGTTCGTTATAGGCTTGCTTGGTGATCGGCACATAGCCGGTCTTCTTGTGCCAGTATTTCTGGATCTCGACCGAGGTGAGCGATTTGAAGAACTCGACCACGCCGGCATATTCCTCCTCGGAGAAGCCCTTCAGCACGTAGAGCGCGGCGCCGCCGATGGTGGTGTTCACGGGGGTGGTGCCGGCCTCGTAGGGCAGATGGGCGGCGGTCCAGTTGAACTGGTTGCCTTCCATCGTCGCGTGGCTCGCGGTGGAGCGGATGTGGAACAGGCAGTTGCCCGCCTGGAAGTTCTTCAGACCCCCGCTGCTCCAGTCGGTCTGCGACTCGGCGCCGAATTCGGCGAGGCCCTCGTCGAGCCAGCGCTTGATCCGCTTCATGTGCTTGATCGCCCAGCCGTTCGGATCGTCATAGACGAGCCGCGCGCCGAGCCCGTCGACGCCGTTGTTCTTGGTCGCGTAGAACTGTTTCTGCTGCGCCATAGGGTTCTCGAGATCGCCCCACATGCCGGCATAGAACGCATAGCCGCAGGGCTTGCCGCCGCGCGGCACCTCGATGCCGGAAGCCTGGACCGCGCGGATCTGTTCTTCCATCTCCTGGTAGGTCTTCGGCATCTCGGTCAGGCCGGCCGCCGCATGCATATCCTTGTTCACGTAGAGGATCGGCGTCGAGCTGTTGAACGGCATGCCGAGCAGTTTGCCGTTCGGGTCGGTATAGGTGAGCGTGACCGGCGAGAGATAGTCGCTCTTGTTGACGGTCACGCCGTGCTCGGCGAGCAGGTCCTCGGCCGGAACGATGGCGCCGGAGAGCATCAGGGTGATGACGCCGGTCTCGTTGTTCTGGAAGAAATGCGGCTGTTCGCCTGCGCGGATCGCAGCGATCGTCTGGGTCAGCAGGTGCCGGTAGCGGCCCTTCCAGGTCGCCACCACCTCATACTTGTCCTGACTCTCGTTGAAGCGTTTGACGATCTCGTCCACACCTTCACCGAGGCCACCGCTCATCGCGTGCCACCAGTTGATCTTGATGCGTTCGGCCGAGGCATCCGCCGCACCGAACGTAACGGCCGCGGCGAGCATGCCGGCAAGCCAGAACTTGTTCTGCTTCATGATTAAATCTCCCTGAAATCCGGGGCGCACAGACTGCCCCAGGTTAAGTGTCGCAGAGACCCGTGAGGATCATTTGGAAGAAGCTTGAAGGTGCTGAGTCGTTATTGTTGCGGTTGCGGGACTCTAGGCCGCGACCTCGTCCTTCAGCGTCTCCGGGCCGTCGGGGCCGGGACGGTCGAGGCGCCGTCCGGTCTCCCGGTCGAACAGGTGCGTGTGCTTTGGTGCCACCACGAGGCCGATTTCGTCGCCGATCCGCCAGTCGCCCGACTCTTCCACCGCGACGTTGCTCACCATGCGCCCGTTCGGCGTTTCGAGATGGACAAGCCGGCTGGCGCCCAGTTCCTCGATCAGGGCAATGCGGCCCGACAGGCGGCCGGCGGTCCCATCCGTGACGGGACGAAGATGTTCGGGACGGAGGCCGAGGCTGACCTTTTCTCCATCCCGCTCTCCCGCGACGGCGCCTGTTTCGATCCGGGTGCCGTCCTTGAGGCGGACCGCATATCCTTCGGTGTGCTTTTCCAGCCGTCCTTTGACGAAGTTCATCGCCGGCGAGCCGATGAAGCTGGCGACGAAGCGCGTCGCCGGCCGGTTATAGACATCGACCGGGCGGCCGACCTGTTCCACCAGGCCGGCATTCATCACCACGAGCCGGTCGGCCATGGTCATGGCCTCGACCTGGTCGTGGGTGACGAAGACGCTGGTGGCGCCGAGTTCGCGGTGAAGCTGCTTGATCTCGACCCGCATCTGTACCCGGAGCGTGGCGTCGAGGTTGGAAAGCGGCTCGTCGAACAGGAAGACCTTCGGTTCGCGCACGATGGCGCGGCCCATGGCGACGCGCTGGCGCTGGCCGCCGGAGAGCTGGTTCGGGCGCCGGTGCAGCAGCTCGCCGAGACCGAGGATGCCCGCGGTATTGTCGACCCGCTCACGGATTTCCGGTTTCGGCACCTTCGCCAGTTTCAGCGAATAGGCCATGTTGTCGAATACCGACATATGCGGGTAGAGCGCGTAGTTCTGGAACACCATGGCGACGTCGCGCTCCTTCGGCGCGAGGTCGTTGACGACCGTATCGCCGATCGCGATCTCTCCGCCGGTGATCGCCTCGAGGCCCGCAATCATCCGCAGCAGGGTGGACTTGCCGCAGCCGGACGGGCCGACGATGACGACAAATTCGCCCGGTTCGAAGGTCGCGTCCAGCCCGTGCACGACCTGGGTCTCGCCGTAGGATTTCCGCACCGCTCTCAGTTCGATCGTCGCCATGCACCGTCCCCAACAGAAAACATGTCAGGAGCAGATCCTATCCAGCGCATCAGGCCGGAACCGCGACTCGGCTGTATCGGTTTGGTGAACTTAAGATTTCAGTTCTGATTTGCGCTTATGCTCAAGTGGTTGCGTTCAGTAGATCTCTAAAATCAAGAGCATGAGACCGGCCAAACATCCGTCCAGCCAGTCGGGCGAATGGGCCAGCAAGTTGTGCCGGATCGGCGGATGATCCGGGGCCAGCGGGTCGAGGCGCAGACGCGTCAGGCGCAGGAAGCTGAACTTCCAGCCACCGCCGGTACGAACATATTCCTCTTCGTAGTGGCCGTAGCCGCAATAGCCGCGTCCGCCCGGAAACTCCTTCAGGGGAACCCCCGGCCCAAGCTCGACGAGGTCCATCATAGCCCAGATGCCGCGGGCCCGATCGGGACCGAGGAAGACGATTTCGGGCGTGTGCCCGTGATGTACCGAAACGGCATCCTTCATCCGCGTCGAGATGCCGTCGACGAAGACCGTCTCGTCGGATCCGGTCGGGGCGGAGCCGAAGCCTTCGAACCTCGTCCCTTCGGCGAAGAGGCCGGCGAGCCTGTCCCACTGCTTGGTATCGATGAAGCGGCAGTACTGCGCCTTCAGGTGCTTGATCGCCTCGGTATCCGCATAGCGGGCGAGATCGGCGTCGGTCACGTCTGCCTCCTGTTGCCGTGTCTGTGGATCACGGGATCAGCCGTGCCGCGCGATACTCGTCGAACAGGTCGGTGAACATGTCCGCGGACTTGATCACCTCGTGGAAACCTGCGCGGCGGGCTCTTGTCGTGTCCGAGACGATGTCCCAGGTCGGCGCGAAGACATAGTCCGCATAGGGCCAGAGCGCGATGTCGCTGTAAGGCGTCGGAGCGAGACCGTGCATCTCGACAATGCGGTTCCAGATCGGTTCGTGCTCAGCCATGGTCTCGGCAAGTGAAATGCCGAGCGGCGGGCCGGACTCCATCCCGAAATAGGCGGCGAAACGCTGCCACATATGGCGCCAGCGGAAGATGTCTCCATTGGTGATATTGAACGCCTGGTTTGCGGCTTCCGGCGCGTCCGCCATCCAGACGATGGCACGGGCGAGATGGTCGGTATGCACGCACTCGGCAAGGCAGTCGAAGGCCGTCTCGGTGCCGGGGAAGCTGAAGGGACGGCCGAGTTCCTTCATGACCGCGGCATAGGCGGCGAGCACGGAGACGAGATTGCGTGCCTTGCCGGGCGTGAAGCCGAAGACCAGCGGCGGCCGGACCGCGCTCCAGCTCCAGGGCACGTCGAGGGCGGAGATCCAGTCCTGCTGGTCGAAATAGAAGTTCGGGACCGGTGCCCGCGGATCGTCCTCCTCGGCCGGCGTCTTGTAGGCGCCGAGATGATTTCCGTAATACTTGGTTCCGTGCACCAGATTGACATGCTTGAGGCCGGGCGCGGCGGCGGAGATCGCCTCCACGGCATTGACGAGCATGGCGAGATTGTCTTCCACCGACTCGTTCCCGCCCTCTCCATGGGGCGCGCGTCCGGCATAGAAGACGTGGGTAATCCCGGACAGTTCAGTCGCCTTCGCACGGCAGTCCGCCGGATCGAGCATGTCGATCAAAATATGCCGGACCGGCAGGTCCGTGCGGAGCGGCCTGCGGCTGACGCCGGTCACCTCGTGGCCGCCCGAGACCAACCGGCGACAGATTGCGCTGCCGACCATCCCGCTCGCGCCGAGCACCAGGGCGTTCATTCTCGCCATCGGCCTTTTCCCCCCTTTTGCCAACTGCACACCGGGGAGAGGTCGCCGGGCAAGGGGTTTTCCGTTTTCGGGGGCGGCGTGCGCCGGCTCAGCCGGTCCCTTCACCGGCGCGGACCGGGCCGGGCAATCGGTTCCCCGGCGGCGCCAGCCGGCGTGCGAAACGGTTTGCATCTCGGTCCCCCAATGCACGTTCCGATCGACACGGGGCTGGTGGTTTGTCTGCGCACCTCAAGGCGCGTGAGTGTCGCCGCGGCTTGACCCGGCCAGAATGGGCGCCGAAGCTCTGCGGACAATGCCCCGGGACCGAAGGAAAAGCCCATGACCTGGATTGCGACCGTGCCGTATGCCGAGGCGACAGGACGTCTGAAGACGCTCTACGACCGGGTCAAGGGGCCGGACGACAATGTCGACAACATCATGATGGCCCACAGCCTGCGCCCCCATTCGATGGAAGGGCACATGCATCTCTACAAGTACGTGCTGCACCATACCGGCAACAAGGTGCCGAAATGGATGCTGGAGGCGCTCGGGGTCTATGTCAGCCTGATCAACCGATGCGGCTATTGCGTCGAGCATCATTTCCAGGGGCTTTGCCGCCTGCTGGCGGACGATGGGCGGGCGGACGCGATCCGGGGCGCGTTCGAGGCCGGCCAGCCGGAGCGCGCTTTCGAAGGGGCGGAGCTGGAAATGTGCCGCTACGCGGAGAAGCTGACGTCCGATCCAGCCGCGGTCGCCGAGGCCGATATCGAGGCGATGCGGGCGGCCGGGCTCGACGACGGACGGATCCTCGAGGTGAACCAGGTTGTCAGTTATTTCTGTTACGCCAACAGAACGGTTCTCGGGCTCGGCGTGACCACGGACGGCGATGTGCTGGGCCTCTCGCCGAACCAGTCGGAGGACCCGGATAACTGGTCGCATTCCTGAGGCGTGTAGGAGAATGTCCGGAGACGGGGTCGAGATCCGGGAGTACCTGGCGGGAGACGCCCCGGCGCTCGAACCGCTCTATTCCGCCGCCTTTCCCGAGGAGGACCTGTTGCCGCTCGTGCGGGCGTTGCATTCGGAGCGCTCCGGCGTTCTCTCGCTGGTCGCGGTCGCCGACAATGTACCGGCTGGGCACATCGTCTTCACGACCTGCGGCATTTCCGGAAACCCCGCGAGGGCCGCGCTGCTGGGGCCGCTGGCGGTTTCGTCGATTGAGCGGAACAGGGGGATCGGCGGCAGGCTCGTCAAAGAGGGACTGTCGCGACTCGCCGCGGAAGGCATCCGGAAGGTTTTCGTGCTTGGCGATCCCGCATATTACGGCCGTTTCGGCTTTGCTCCGGAGAGCGACGTCGTCCCGCCATATCCTCTGCCGGTTGCGTGGCGGGATGCCTGGCAATCATTCGATCTGGACGCTGCGGAGACACCGCTCGCCGGCATCCTTACTGTCCCCGGTCCCTGGAACCGAGAGGCTCTCTGGTCACCCTGACGAAGACGGCAGCGGTCGCGTTCAGATTTTCGAGTGCAATTTCGTGTTTAAGGATCATTTAATCCCAATGACCTAGTTTCCCGCTAACCGACACTGGAAAACTGGGTTAGGGCAATGTTCCAACGACTTCAGGTCAAGACCAAACTGGCGCTGCTGGTTGCCGCCGGCTTGCTGATCTCGATCGCGATCTCGACGGCCTCAGGTCTCTACAATTCTCTCGAACTGACGAGAACATCCCTGGAGAATCGGTTGGCAGCCAACGCGACGACTCTCTCCCAGGAAATCGAGCAGGAGGGCCTCCGCGCCCTTTCCATGGCCCGGTTGATCGCCTTGCAGACGGATGTGATCACGGCAATGCGGGCGGGCGATCGCGAGACTCTGGACCGCGTTTTCGTGCCCGGTTTCGAAGAGCTGAAATCCGACTACGGCGTCCGCCAGTTCCAGTTCCACCTGCCGCCCGCCACCTCCTTCCTGCGTGTCCACAAGCCGGAAAAATTCGGCGACGATCTCTCCGGATTTCGCAACACGGTACTGAAGGTCAACAGCGAGCACGTCGCTACCAGCGGGTTGGAGGTCGGCGTCGCCGGTCTCGGGATGCGCGGTGTAGCGCCAATTTCGGATGCGGACGGTCATATTGGTTCGGTCGAATTCGGCCTCTCCTTCGGGCAGAGTTTCTTCGACGCCTTCCATGCGAAGCACGGCGCCCATGCCGCGCTTTTCGTCTCTCGCGAAGAAGGTCTGAAACCGCTTGCCTCGACCTTCCCCGAGGGGACGGAGCTCAACCCGGAGCTCCTGCGGGCCGGACTCGCTGGCGAGGAGTTCGACCTGGAGGTCGCCATCGGCGGTGATTCGTTCGCGCTCGCGGCACAGCCGGTAACGGACTTTGCCGGAACGGTCATCGGCACCTCCGTCGTCGCGGTCGATCGAGCGGAATTCGATCATGCGATCAACAACGCCTATCTCTCCGCGGCTATTCTGGCGGCGATCAGCGCTGTGATCCTGATGATCCTCCTGTTCTTCATCAGCCGTCTGATTTCGAAGCCGTTGCAGAACGCCATCCAGGTCCTGTTGCGGCTCGGCCGGAAGGACTTCACGGCCGAGATCGCCAACCGGGAGCGTGCCGACGATATCGGTCAGATGGCCCGCGCCATGGCCGAATGCCGTGACGGGCTTGTGGAAGCCGAACGTATGAAGCAGGAGGAAGAGTCGAATAAGGCCCGCGCCGAACAGGAGCGCCGTCAGACGGTGCTGGCGCTGGCGCAGAAATTCGAGGACCAGGTGAAGGGGATCGTTGATGCGGTCGCCGGCTCCGCCACCGAATTCGGCACCACCGCCGACAACCTCATGCAGGTCGCGGAAAATGCCTCGTCGTGTGCGGGCACCGTCGAGAGTGCGGCACGGGAGAGTGAGAGCAGCGTGCAGACTGTGTCCGCCGCCGCCGAGGAGTTGGCCGCCTCGATCCGCGAGATCACCGAGCAGTTGCAAAATACCAGCCGGATGTCGCGCGAGGGCGCGCAAAGGGCGGAAGAGACTTCAGGCAAGGTCCGTGAGCTTTCCGACGCGGCGGACAAGATCGGCGAAGTGGTCGGCCTGATCACGGACATTGCCGAGCAAACCAACCTTCTGGCCCTAAACGCGACCATCGAGGCGGCCCGCGCCGGTGAGGCGGGCAAGGGGTTTGCCGTGGTCGCCAACGAGGTCAAGTCGCTGGCATCGCAGACCGGCAAGGCGACGGACGAGATCGGCGATCAGATCCGGAAAGTGCAGGACGCGGTGCGCAGCACGGTGGCGTCGATCGAGTCGCTGGCCGGGACGGTCAACGATATCGACCAGGTCTCGGGCACGATCGCCGCCGCCGCCGAAGAACAGTCAGCGGCGACGAACGAGATTGCCCGGAGCGTCGAGTCCACCTCTGCCAGCGTGCAGGACGTGACCATCAATATCGGCGACGTGGTCTCGGCTTCCTCGGAGACCCGCACTGTTTCCCTCGGTGTGAAGGAAAAGGCCAACGGGCTCGGCGGTCAGGCGCGGGAACTGATCTCCGCCGTCAACGGATTCCTCGCCGAGGTCAGGGCGGGTTGACGGATCTGTCCGGATCAGAACAGCAGCGGGGCGTTGTCCGTTGCTTCCTTCATCACGAAGAAGGTCCGGGTCTGACGGGCGCCGGGCAGCGCGAGCTGCCTCGGGCCGTGCATGATGCTGAAATCCGGGATGTCGCGCACCCGGATTTCGGAAAGTGCAATCGTTGAGAGAAAAGGAAATTGAGTGAAACTGGCGCGCGATGGTGGCGCCAGCCGGCGGCTGGAGGCATTGAGCGCGCTGGAGAGCGCCGGAGCCGATCCGTCCTGACCGAGGGTAGTGATTTGGGGATATGTCGGGGGCAGCATCGCCGGTTCTACTCACCGGCTCTGCGGATGTTTCGCTGACGCTTCCGCTCGCTAGTTTCCAAACAGCTTTTTCAGGCCTTCACCGACCGTCCCCTCGAGCTTCTTGCCGGCATCCTCGAGCGCCTTCTTTGTGCTCTCGCTGTCGGTCGGGATCGCGCCGCCGGTGAGTTTGCCGAGATTGGCCTTCAGCCCTTCGAGTGTCTTGCCGACGCCGAGATTTCCGGCAGCCTGGCTGGCTGCTGCCGTTAGCGCGGCCATGATTTTCTCGGTCACCTGCTCCGGCGTCGCGCCGCCCTCGCCCTTGCCGATGTCGCGCAGCGTGATGTCCGGCAGTTTGCCCTCGATCTGCTGGTCGCCGAGGATGCCGGTCGAGGCCGCGACGCGGACCGTGCCGCCGCGGATGTTCAGCACCTCGATCACGAGTTTCCGCTGCGCCGCCTCGCTCTCGCCTGGCTCCGCCTTGCCCGCGGATCCGTCGCCGGCGCTTTTCTTCACATTGGCGGAAATCACGTCGATATTGTTGCCGCCGGGGGCAAGTTCGTAGGTCACCTTCGGGCGGTCGACGGAGATTTCCCTGATGACGATCACAGGCTGGGTGACGCTCGCCGTGTCGATCGAGACGCTGATCCCGCCGAGCTCGACAGCGCTGTCGCTCTTGAAGCCTGCCGGGTTGCCGACCGTCAGCCCGCTGATCGCGCCGTGCCCGTCGAACGGCTTGATCTCGACCCCGGTGACGGTCACCGGCACGCCGGCGACTTCCGAGCCCTGGCCCTCGATGACCTCCTTGACGATGCCGTCGAGATTGGAGAGCACGAAAAAGAGAATCCCGGCGACGACCATCAGGAGGACCGCGAGGCCGCCCAAGACAATGCCCAGAAGACGTTTCATTCCATCACTCCGGTCTAGGCGCGGGGAATCCCGGCCGTGCGCTTGTTCAGTAGCATTCCGACCTGAAATGTAAGCTCTGTTTCGCCGCGCGGTCCAGCGGCACGGGGCTTGCGCCGTTGTTGCCAGGGGAAATCAGCCGTCAGCCGTGGACCCCAGCAGCGCGGCCAGCGTCGAGCCCTCCGCCGCATCCCGCTTCCGTGCCGCCGTCGCCCGTTCGACGACCACCGGCGGCAGCGCAACCTCCTTCTCCCAGCCCGGCATCGCGCGCCGCGCCTCGAACCAGCCCTGCACCCGCGGATGCAGCTCTTTCAGAGGATATCCCCCGGCGGTCAGCCGATAGGCATAGACGAACCAGGCGATATCGATGACGGTAAGGGTTTCGCCAAGGAGAAAGGGATGCCCCGCCAGCCGCATCTCGAAACGGTCGAAGGCGGCGCGGAACTTCTCCGCCGAGGCCCGGCAGGTAGCGTCGTCGAGCCCGGTCTCCGCGAGGCGCTCGTAGAAGGCGATCTCCGCCGCCTTCTTGTCATCCGTGGCGCTTCCGTCCCGATAGGCCCGCATCAGTTCCGGGCTCTTGGTGGTGGCGCTGCGGCCATGCACGAAGCGGAAGCTGAGGCGCCGGAGATCGTGATGCAGCGCGTCCTCCTCGGCGAGCAGCGCCGCGATCTCCGTCCGCCGGCCCGCGGGGAAGAGACAGGGGTCCGGAAAGCGTTCGTCGAGCAGGGCAAGAATGTCGTTGCTCTCGATATGCACCGCGCCGTCGAGCACCAGCACCGGCACCATGCCGCGCGGATTGAGCGCGAGGAAATCCGGACCGTAATTCTCGTGGGCGGAGAGGTCGATGCTGTGCCCGGTCCAGGGCGCGCCCTTCAGACGCAGCGCGATCCTGAGCTTCTGCGAGCAGGAGGACATCCCGAAATGAAAGAGATGGAGACCGGAGGCGGGGAGCTTCTGGCCAAGGCTCCATTCGCTGGCGATCTGCATGCCTCTCTCTCCTCTTTCTGCGACCCCGCCTTTTTACCGTGCTTTAAGAAGTTTCCCATAGGTTCGGCCGACCCAGAAACGATCCGAAACCTGACGCCGGTCCCATGCCACGCGAAATCCGCACGATCATCCTGAGCGACGCCGAGTTCACCGGCGCCATCGACTCTTTCCGCCGTGTCCGCAGGGATCTGCTGCCG
Organism: Nisaea sp.; assembly: GCF_965216895.1. Lineage (GTDB taxonomy): Bacteria > Pseudomonadota > Alphaproteobacteria > Thalassobaculales > Thalassobaculaceae > Nisaea. The sequence continues at coordinate 2,046,956 of NZ_OZ244205.1, read as the reverse complement.
CCCGGTACCGTGCACAGCATCGAGGCTCAACCAGACGGCAACATCCTGGTTGCCATCGAGATGAAGTTCGGCCCCAATATCCGCAACGACACGTTTGTCCTGGAGCATCAGTTCGTCGTCGAGGCGCTCGCGCGCTTCTGCATCGAGACCAACGTTATCATTCCGCGCGCCGGCGCCAAGAAAGTCCTGCGGACCGAAAAGGAGTGGGTCCTGGAGATCCGCCTGAAGGCCAGTGAGATGGCCCATCACGCGGCCTTCACGGACACCGAGAAAGCGGCCAGCGTGCAGTCCGGCATCGCCGCGAACTAGGTCGCCCGGCCCACTATTTTCGGGACAGGCCGGGCCCGTATCTGCTGGAATGGCGGAAAGCTTTCTGGCTCCCGCCTCCAGCCGTGACCGCCGCAAGCACAGGGCCGCCGACATGACACAGCATCTCTCGGAAGACACCATCGCCGAATTCCGCACTAAGGGCGCCACGGTCCTGCGCGGGGTCTTTTCAGACTGGATCGGGACCCTAGCCGACGGCATCGCCTACAACATGGCGCATCCGGCACCGAACGTGCGGAACTACCAGTCCGAGGAGGGCGGGCGTTTCTTCGTGGATTACTGCAACTGGGACCGGGTGAAGGAATATCGCGACTTCATCTTCAACTCCCCCGCCGCCGAGATCGGCGCCGAACTGATGGGCAGCACATCGGTCCGTCTCTTCCACGAACATGTGCTGGTGAAGACGCCGAAGACCGGCATCCCGACGCCCTGGCACCAGGACCTGCCCTATTACTGCCTCGACGCGACCCAGACCGTCAGCATCTGGATTCCGCTCGACGAGATCCCGCGCGACCGCACGCTCGAATTCGTCGCCGGCTCCCATCTCTGGGGAAAGTATTTCCGCCCGCAGCGCTTCGACGGCACGGCGCTGAACGAGAATGACGGGCTTGAGGCCCTGCCGGACATCGACGGGCACCGGGAGGACTACGACATCGTCGCCTGGGAGCTCTCTCCCGGAGACGCGCTCGCCTTCGATTACCGCACCGTGCACGGCGCCCCTGCGAACATGAGTGCGACCGCCCAGCGCCGCGCTTTCTCGCTCCGCCTCGTCGGCGACGACGCCACCTTCGCCCGCCGCGAGGGGATCGTCACCTCGCCGCCCTTCCCCGAGGTGACGCTGAAGCACGGCGAGCCGCTGAGCGGGCCGGAATTTCCGGTGCTGCTCTAGGCAAGGCACCGCGTCCGGCGCTTCCCTCATACCGTCATCCCGATCCGGGATGACGGTTAAAGCGCGCGAAGAATCGGCCGCGCTTTTCTCAACGCTCGATCCCGAGAAGGTTCGGTGCGATGAGGCGCTGCACCGGCTTCAGCGGGACGATATTGCGGAGTACGAAGTTCCGCGCCGACTGGGCGAGGCCCGGCTCCAATGCGGTGATCCGGAACATCCGGTCGGTAATTCCGAGAATGCGGGCGCCGATCGGGTGGCGCTCGGCGGAATAGCCCGCAAGGGTCCCGGCAGAGTAGCGTTCGGCGAAGGCGCAGGCGTCCCAGATCCCGAGATTCATGCCCCGCCCGCCGGCCGGTGAATGGACATGGGCAGCGTCGCCGGCGAGATAACAGGCTCCCTCCTGGTAGCGCTCGGCCTGGCGCAGCGACACCCGGAACTGCGACTCCCAGTGGGTCCCGGTGACAGTGCTGCCGGACGGCAGCAGTTCCAGCACATGCGCGGTCTGCGAGATCGCCCGGATCCGGTCCGGGCCGATCGGCACGGTGAACAGCACGTCGCCGCCCCGCGAGAGGAACAGGTTGACCGCGTCCATGCCGTAGGGCCAGTCGACCGAGATGTCGGCGAGACTCCACTGTTCCTCGTAGCGGGCGCCGAGGAAGGGAATGGAGAGGGCCTCGCGCACCGTGCTGCGGCCCCCGTCGGCTCCGAGCAGGGCCCGGACCCTCATTGTCTCCGTGCCGCCGCCGGGGAGGCGGAGCGTGACCCGCACCCCGTTCGCGTCCTGGCCGAGCCCGGTCAGTTCCGTCAGCCGTTCGACCCGGCCGCCGAGTTCGCCGAGCCGCGCCTCCAGCAGCCGTTCGGTCTCGCTCTGCGGCAGGGCGAGCAGGAAGTTGTAGCGATGGTCGGCCTGGGTCAGGTCGAGGTCGGCAAGTGGCGTGCCGTCCAGATGCAGATGCGCCGCGCGGATCTTCAGCCCGGCCGCGAGCAGCCGGTCGGTCAGCCCGGAGGCCTGCAGCAACTCTAGGGTCTGGACGTTGATCCCGACGGCCTTGGACAGTTCGGTCCGCTGTTCGGACCTGTCGATCAGGCGCACATCGACGCCGCGGCGCAGCAGCTCGATTGCGGCGGTCATTCCCACCGGTCCGGCCCCGACGATCAGAACTTCGGCGGACATGGTGCGCTCCCGGTCCGTGAAGGCTCGGGGCAGTGTACCCGGAATGAGGGCATTTCGCACGGGGCATCCGGGATGCGGTGGGCCGTCACAAGTGCAGCGCGAACATCATCCGGTAGAGCCCGGCCTCCACGTCCGTCGCGCCGTGGCCGGCAAGGCCCTCGACGATCCCGGCTTCCTTCAGCGCCGCCTCGACGAAGCTGCGTTCGGTGCCCTCGATCACCGCGGTGAAGGGGGCCTCGCCGTCCTTCCCTGCGCGGATCGACTGCTCGCCGGTTTGCGCGAGCGAGCGGCTTCTGTCGGCCTCCCAGTGCTGCACTTTCGTGATGCCCTCGCGGTTGCGCAGATCGTGCAGTGCCGCCCCGGCGAGCCAGCGGGCGATCTCCTCCGGATCGCCCGTGCCCGGCGCGTAGCGCACGGTCGCGACCACGGAGCCCAGCACCTCGCCGCTGGAGAAGCGGACGCGGCTGGTCGCGCGCACGAAATTGCGGAACTCCTTCATCATCCGGGAAGTCCAGTCCGACGGATGGTCGAGCGCGCGGCGATAGACCGGATCGTCAAAGCAGGCCAGCCGCTCGACATCGTAGGCCGCGAGATACCTGTGTTTTCCGCGCCCGAGCTTGCGGTACCGCCGCCCGTTCCGCCAGCCCGGCATGGCGAGCCGTTCGGGGATATGCTCGCGGTGGTACCACTCGCTGAACTCGGCGTCGCATTCGGGCGTGGCATCGCCCCAGACGGCCATCACGGCATCTGTCATGTTTGTGCGTCCTCCCGCCGGGACGATGCCCGTGTGCTGACCTGCCGCGTCGCCGGCGTCCGGTTCGCCGCCACAGGAACACCCGCGTCCCGCGCTCCTCCTTGTCTGTTCCGTTGCGACGTCCTCGACCGCGAACGGCAGGTGATCGCTTCGCCGGCAACGAAACGCGTTTCCGGGCTCGTCATAAAACTGTCATAGTACTAATCTGCACCGAACGCATCCATACGGAGCGCCTCTGACTGTCCGCCCGAAGGCTTATGGGCAGGTCAAGGCGTCAATGGGAGGTGCGGTAAGAACCGGTTGAAACAACCAATGTCGGGGGAACGACAATGAAAAAATCAAAATCCCTGCTTGCGGGCGTCGCAGGAGCGCTCTCTCTGATCATGGCCACGGAGGCGTGGGCCGCGACGGAGATCCAGTGGTGGCATGCCATGGGCGGCCGCAATGGCGAGCTCGTCAATGAGATCGCGGAGGGCTACAACGCCACGCAATCCGAATACAAGGTGGTCCCCGTCTACAAGGGCAACTACACCGAGACGATGACGGCGGCGATCGCCGCCTTCCGGGCCAAGCAGCATCCGCATATCGTCCAGGTCTTCGAGGTCGGAACCGCGACCATGATGGCCGCGAAGGGCGCGGTCTACCCGGTCCACCAGATGATGGAAGAAACCGGAACGGCGTTCGACCAGGCGGACTATCTGCCGGCGGTGATCAGCTACTACACCACGCCGGACAACAAGCTGCTGTCCCTGCCGTTCAACAGCTCGACTCCGGTGCTCTGGTACAACAAGGACGCGCTCGACAAGGCCGGGGCAACGCCGCCCAAGACCTGGGCCGAGGTGATGGACGTCTCCGAGAAGCTGGTCGCGTCGGGAATGAAGTGCGGCTTCTCCTTCGGCTGGCAATCCTGGGTGATGATCGAGAACTTCTCCGCCTGGCACAACCTGCCGATCGGCACCAAGGAGAACGGTTTCACCGGCCTCGATACCGAGTTCACCTTCAACAATGACCATGTCGCCGGCATGCTGCAGCAGATCGCGGACAGCCAGTCCAAGAATCTGTTCCAGTATGGCGGCCGGCGCGGCGAGAGCCTGCCGATGTTCACCAACGGCGAATGCGGCATGTGGATGAACTCCTCGGCCTATTACGGCAGCATCGTGAAGCAGGCGAAGTTCAACTTCGGCCAGACCCTGCTGCCGCTGAACACGGATGTGGCCGAGGCCCCGCAGAACTCGATCATCGGCGGCGCCACCCTCTGGGTCCTCGCCGGCAAGCCGAGTGGCGAGTACAAGGGAGTTGCCGAATTCTTCAAGTTCATGTCCTCCCCGGAAGTGCAGGCCCGCTGGCATCAGGAAACCGGATACGTCCCGATCACCACGGCGGCCTACGAACTGTCGCGGAAGCAGGGCTTCTATGACAAGAATCCCGGCACCGACACGGCGATCCAGCAGCTCAGCCTGAACACGCCGACCGCGAACTCGAAAGGTCTGCGTTTCGGCAACTTCGTTCAGGTCCGCGACATCATCAACGAGGAGATGGAAGCGATCTGGGCGGGCTCCAAGCCGGCGAAGGAAGCCCTCGATACCGCGGCGGCGCGCGGCAACGCGCTGCTCCGCAAGTTCGAAAAGGCCAACGACTGACGGAACCTGGCAGCCCGCCGCCAGCTGGGCGGGTTGCCGTGAATGCGGTGGGGCCGGCGACGGTCGCCCGGCCCCACCCGGTCGTTCTTCGGGAAATCTCTCCGTGATCAAACGCGTGACCTTCAGAAATCCGTGGCTGCCCTACGTCCTGCTGGCGCCGCAGCTTCTGATCACCCTTGTCTTCTTCATCTGGCCGGCGGTGCAGGCGCTCTACCAGTCGCTGCTGGTCGAGGACGCGTTCGGCCTGTCGACCGAATTCGTCTGGTTCGAGAATTTCGAGGACCTGTTCGCCGATCCGCTCTATCTGGAATCGTTCTGGATCACCGCGGTGTTCAGCCTGTCGGTCGCGGCCGTCTCGATGGGCGTCGCGCTGCTGCTCGCGGTCATGGCGGACCGTACCATCAAGGGCGCCACGACCTACAAGACGCTGCTGATCTGGCCCTATGCCGTCGCCCCCGCGGTGGCCGGCGTGCTCTGGTTCTTCATGTTCAACCCGGTGGTCGGCATCAATGCCTACCTGCTGCGCTCCCTCGGATACGAGTGGAACCACTATCTCGACGGCGGCGACGCCATGATCCTCGTGGTGATCGCCGCGTCCTGGAAGCAGGTGGCCTACAATTTCCTGTTCTTCCTGGCGGGCCTGCAGGCGATCCCGCGCTCGCTGATCGAGGCGGCGGCGATCGACGGCGCCGGACCGGCGAAACGGTTCTGGACCATCATCTTCCCGCTGCTGTCGCCGACCACCTTCTTCCTGCTGGTGGTCAACGTCGTCTATGCCTTCTTCGACACTTTCGGGATCATCCACGCGACGACCGAAGGCGGCCCCGCGGGCGCCACGCAGATCCTCGTCTACAAGGTGTTCAGCGACGGCTTCATCGGCCTCGATCTCGGCGGATCGGCGGCCCAGTCGGTGATCCTGATGACCATCGTCATCAGCCTCACCGTGGTGCAGTTCCGCTATATCGAGCGGAAGGTGGAATACTGATGGTCGAGAACCGCCCCTTCCTTACCGTGCTGTCGCATCTCGTCGTGCTGCTGGGCATCGCCATCACGGTGCTGCCGATCTGGATCACCTTCGTCGCCTCGACCCATCCGATCGAGGCGATCATGGACGGCACGATCCCGATGTGGCCGGGCGACCGGCTGCTCGAGAACTACCGCACCGTGCTCGGCGCCGGCGTCGAGGATGCCGGCGGCATTCCGGTCGGGATCATGCTGATGAACAGTCTCATCATGGCGCTGTCGATCACGCTCGGGAAGATCGCGATCTCGCTGATCGCGGCCTTCGCCATCGTCTATTTCAGCTTCCCCTTCCGGATGACCTGTTTCTGGATCATCTTCGTCACCCTGATGCTGCCGGTCGAGGTCCGCATCATGCCGACCTTCCAGGTGGTCGCCGATCTCGGCATGCTGAATTCCTATGCCGGCCTCAGCCTGCCGCTGATCGCCTCGGCGACGGCGACCTTCCTGTTCCGCCAGTTCTTCCTGACCGTGCCCGAGGAACTGGCCGAGGCGGCCCGGATCGACGGCGCCGGGCCGTGGAAGTTCTTCGTCGACATCCTGCTGCCGCTCTCCCGCACCAATGTGGCCGCGCTCTTCGTGATCCTCTTCATCTACGGCTGGAACCAGTATCTCTGGCCGTTGCTGATCACCACCGACGAGAGTTTCTACACCGTGGTGATGGGCATCCAGCGGATGGTGCAGGCGGCGGAATCGCTGCCGCTCTGGAACCTCGTGATGGCGACCACGATGCTCGCCATGGTGCCGCCGGTGATCGTGGTGGTCGCGATGCAGAAGCTGTTCGTCAAGGGCCTCGTGGAAACAGAGAAGTAGGAGCCGGGTATCATGGCGGAACTGCGCCTCAACGGCGTCGAGAAGATCTATCCGAACGGATTCCACGCGATCCATGGCATCGACCTGGACGTCTCCGTCGGCGAATTCATCGTCCTGGTCGGCCCGTCGGGCTGCGGCAAGTCGACCCTGCTGCGCATGGTGGCCGGCCTCGAGACGATTTCCTCCGGCGAGGTCGAGATCGCCGGCCGCACGGTCAACGAGCTGGAGCCGGCGGACCGGGATATCGCCATGGTGTTCCAGAACTACGCGCTCTACCCGCACATGACGGTCCAGGGCAACATGGCCTACGGGCTGAAGAACCGCGGCATGGCGCGGGACGAGATCGACCGGCGGGTGCGCGAGGCGGCGGAGATCCTGGAACTGAGCGCGCTGCTCGACCGCCGGCCGAACCAGCTTTCCGGCGGCCAGCGCCAGCGCGTCGCCATGGGCCGCGCCATCGTGCGCGAGCCGTCGGTCTTCCTGTTCGACGAGCCGCTCTCCAATCTCGATGCCAAGCTGCGCGTGCAGATGCGGGTGGAGATCAAGCGGCTGCAGCGCCGCCTCGGCATCACCAGCCTCTATGTCACCCACGACCAGGTCGAGGCGATGACCATGGCCGACCGGCTGGTGGTGATGAACGGCGGCCGGGCCGAGCAGATAGGCACCCCGATCGAGCTCTACGAGCGCCCGGCGACGACCTTCGTCGCCACCTTCATCGGTTCGCCCTCGATGAACCAGTTCGAGGCCACGGTCTCGGAGGACGGCAGCGCCGTGGTGCTGGCCTCCGGCGCCGCGGTCGCCCTGCCGGAGACCCGCGCGGATCTCGCCGGGCGGCGCGTGATCCTCGGCATCCGGCCGGAGGATCTGAGCCCGACCGGGGGCAGCGTCGGCCTTTCGCTCGAGATCGACCTGGTCGAGCATCTCGGGGCCGACACGCTGATCCACGGGCATCTCGAGGGCGAGGCCGGCCACCTCGTGACCGTGCGCGTCGGCGGCCAGTTCGAGGCCGGCGCGGAGCGCATCAACCTCGCCGCGAACAGCGCCATCCACCTGTTCGACCCGGAAAGCACGGCGCGGCTCTAGGGACGGAGCGCCCCGCCCGGCCGTCGCCGCGCCGGTTCCGATCCTACTTCAGCGTCGCCAGCAGGCCGGCCATCAGCTTGCCCCGCTCGGCGAGGCTCTCGATCTCGATATGCTCGTTCAGCGTATGCAGGCCGGCGCCGCGCGGGCCGAGGGAATCGAGCGTCGTGATGCCCATCGCGCCGGTGAAATTGCCGTCCGAGCCGCCGCCCGCCATATGGGCCGTGATCCCGAAGCCGAGATCCGCGGCGAGGCTCTTGGCATGCTTGAACAGAGCCTTGTCGGCGTCGCTGGGCTCCCAGACCGGCCGCGTGACGCCGCGCGCGACGTGGAAACCGACATCGCCCCCGGGGTCGTTGGCCGGATTGTTCAGCGCCAGCATCTTCTCGACGCCCGCATCCAGATCCGCCTGCCTTTTCGCCATGGAGAGCGCCTCGGCCGAGCAGCCGGAGGGCACGCAATTGACATGCAGCTGGTCCGAGACCACGCAGCCGACCGAGAAGGTGCAGCTGTCGGTGGTCATCTCCTCGATCTCGAGGATGCGCCGGGCCATTTCCCGCACCGCCGAGCGCCCGAGGCGCGGATCGACGCCGGCATGGATCGGGGTGCCGGTGGTGCGGAGGTTGAAGCGCGCGATGGCATAGCGGCCCCAGACCACGCCGCCGTCGGGCCGGGCCGGCTCGGGGACGAGCACGTATTTCTGGCCCCGCGCCGTGGCCTCGATCAGCTCCCGCGTCGCCGGCGTGCCGATCTCCTCGTCCGGGGTGAACAGCACGGTGACGGGCAGCGGCGTCTCGATATTCGCCGCGGCGAGCTGGCGGATCGCCTCGAGCGAGAGATAGTTGCCGCCCTTCATGTCCTGGATGCCGGGTCCCCAGCATTTCCCGCCCTCGCGCCGCCAGGGCAGGCGGGCGAGGGTGCCGACGGGATGCACCGTGTCCATGTGCCCCGCGATCAGGATGCCCGGCTCCCCGGCCTTCGGATGCGGGAAGGTGGCGCGGACGCAGCCGCCGAGGCCCATGCGCCCCGGAATCCGCTCGATCGTCGCGCCCATGGCGGCGAGGTCGTAGCTCGCAAGGTCGATCATCCGGTCGATTGCGGCGGCGTCGTGGGTCGGGCTCTCGCATTCGATCCAGGGGCGGAGGCCGTCGCACATGGCGTCGGAATCGAAGGGCAGGGCGTTGAAGTCCATGGGGGTTCTCCGGGGGTTGGGGAGTGAGGGAGCAGAAAGAAGGGGCGGGATACTGCGGATCGCTGACCGCAATCCGCCCTCCCGAACGTGATCCGGGATCCATATCACCACTGTCACGGTTCTATGGAAAGCTTGATCCCGGCTCCCCGGTCGCGATGCGGTCGAGGGTGGAAATGAGGGATCACGTTACGGCGGGGTTAACAGATGAATTAGGTCACGCGTCCGTCAATTTCCTGTTGTTCCGCGAATCTTAGGCTTTTGTACAGGCTCAATCGGAATTTGCTCAGAAAGTGCGCGTATGATGACTTCGCAATTCTAACGTTGGATCTTGTGATGGCGTCGCGACTCATTGGACGATCTGATCCTGACCCCGAGACACTGCGAGAAATAGGTCCGCTCTGGGCGGAGCTGCACGGAAAGTTATGGCACACGACTCATCCCGAGCGTTTTCTTGGGATCATTAAGAGCCAGGCTGTTCTTGTCGAACCGGATCTTCCAGAAAACGAACGTTGGGGCACGAGCAACGGCCCGAAAAATTACCCGTTCGTGCGTCACATCGGAGGACTCAGTCTTTTCGACTTTCTCAATTTCGATCCTGCCGAATATCGGGATCGTTATCCTGTGAGTTCGTGGCGCTCTTTCGTGCCCTATCGATCAGATTGGAATGGCGCCGTCTGGATTGAGGTCAACCGGACTAGTCTGCAGAGGTCGCATTTTTTGACTGGTCCTGAATTGCGGGATCGCTATGTCGAAGGTGGAGACCTTGCGCACAACATCATGCCGCATATCGAAGCGGCATACCTCGCGGAATTGCCAATTTCGGCATGTAGGCGAGCGTTGTTCACTTGCTGGGGAGAGGAGGGTTATCGAGAATTTTCTCTCGATCCATTCGATGGAAGCGCTTACGCGATGATGCTTTCCGGGTGGCGGACCGCAGTTTTCAAGCATCTTGAGCAACAAGCGCGGCGTCGCGGCAAATCGATTGCCGCCGCGACGAGGCGAGCGAAAGCCGAGAACGCTCTCTCCAAAATTCAACGGAGGACTCATGATGAGTAGAGTTGAGGAGCGCATGTTATTTACGCGGGGCGAATTATCTGAGTAAGGCCCAGAAACAGGATGTGTATTCTCGCGTTTCTTGGAATTAAGTCCTATCCCTCGGCAATTGTTTTATTATTCAGCTGTGAACACCGCATTGATTTTCAATGAATTCGATCACGCTTGCGCTCTTTGTTATGTATTCTTTGATTCGTGGTAAGGTAATTTGTGAGTCACGTCCATGAGCAATGAGATGCCGGTTTGAGATGATTGAATTTATTGCGTCTCCTCTCCCGCTCTCATCAAGAAAATCTTCTAGCTCACTTCCCCAATCGGTATTGAAGGCGCGTGATATCTCAATGAATTTCTCTTTTTTTGGGTTTTGTATTTTATTCAAAGAGCTCCGAACGAAGCCAAATGTAGCCGGTGAACTGCTGCTTTTCGCATACTCAGAATAAATTTCCTTTATAGCGTTTTCGAGGAATCCCGATGCCAAAACGCACACATACTTTGCCCAATGCGCCCGGAGCTCGTTCTGGTCGGCATCCAGGGCGCTCACTGTGCTGATCAACCAACACAGTTGATCGTATTGAGATCGGAGCCGGGGTGTTCGCATTCGCTACGTTTCGCTAAAAGCTTGGATGGCCATATTGATGCGCGTGTGAACAAATGCCGTATCGGCCGTCGAGCGAGAGGTGCACGTTTGATATTCTTCGTTCGAAAGCAAGCCGGTATACGCTTCTAGAACGGCACTTGAGTTGGGGAGATTGTCTGGCTTATTCGTCAGTCTCTCAGCCATACCAACCATACAAGAGTCGAATACGGCGACGTTTAAATTTGTTGTTGGGCGAAAAACATCTTCTTTTAACGCGGATAAAAATACATCGGCGACTATATACCTAACAAACCATCGTTGACTCTCGCCTCTATCGGTTGAACGATACCTCAACCATTGAGGGAGGTTATGATGGCATCTCCATTAAACGATCAAGCTCAGACCAGGTTGGCGATCGCCGCCCTGTTTGCCGCGCTCGCTCGAACGCTTGGTGAACAAGATGAATCCTTTCCCCAACGCTTCGACGCACACCTTGAGAAATTCTATCGGGAGATTCGGGAGTTTCCCTCTGACCCGATTGGCACGCTTGAGACGCTGAAGTGGGCGGGCGAGATGCTCGACAATCCAAAATAGCCCTCTCTTTCGTTCACTTAATCCATACGCTCTATGGAGGTGAATATGACCGATAAAAAAAATCCGCCCTTCGAGGACGGCCCCAAAATCATGGGCGTTCTGGGCGGGGGCTCCATATCTCACGGAGAACAGGTTTCTTTTACCTTTGGACTAGAAGGCGGCAACGCTGCATCCTTTCACACCGACTTTGGGACGCTTCCGCAGATCCTAACCGCGCTTCAGGCGTTCGGTCGTATGACCATGAATGACCGGCAGAAGAGACCTGCCGGGACCAATCTCGACGAGATCGTATCCCCGTATCACGTCACGAAGATGAAGGTTGGAACATCCGGAGACGGAGAGCATCTGGTCCTTCAAGTTGGAACGCATCTTGGAGTCCCGATTGTTCTGGCAATGACCAGAAGCCAAGCTCAGGAGATGACCACCTTACTTCAAAAGCATCTCGCATCTGACAGCGGACAAGGAAGGCGTCCGCACTGACGTATGCGATCAAGCGTCACCACCGCCCTTCGGCTTCGGCGGCGCCTTCAGGATCGTCTCCACGATTGGCTTTAGTTCCGGCGGAGCGGCGCTTTCCGTGGCTGCCACACGGGACTTTTTCTTGTTCGTCGCATCACTGCGAATCTTGACCATTTCCGGCAATTGAAGCACCTCCAGTATCCTTTGGGCAGGAATAACCACACCCATCCCGAGCGGAACAGTTATGGGACGATCTGAGCCCACCTGCTCTTGTCTGGCGTTGCTGGCCAGCGCCTCCCAAGAAGCTTGCCAGACCCCCAAGAGCTTGAGGCTCCCGTAAGAGTACGCACGTGGGTTCTTGGACATAGTGACAGTCTGACGAGCGAATACCGGCGCCCCACTTAACCCCTTCAGGCCCTGCGCTTCGACTAGATACGCATCAACCTCGTACGTCTTCCCGCCGCCAATTGGCTCTACGGGAATTTTAACATCGCCCGGCACCATTGCGATGTGGCCCGTATGAACGAGCGGGACGTGTTTCTCTTCGCTTTCGAGGAGCTTCCACATTCCTACAGTATGGACCAGATCGCCGACGCCAACTCCGTCGGGGCCGATATCCTCATCAAGGATGAAAACGTCATCCATAATGTTTTTGAACGTCGGGCAATTCTCAGGCGATCCGGGGAAAACAGCAACATCAACGGACCTATCCGGATGATAGGTCCACTTCCCGCGTTCAATAAAGCTTTTCCCGGAGTACCAATCCGTTGAGGCAAACTTGATCCCAAACGGGCCGTTTTCTATCTGCCTCGCAACGTGACCAGCAGTAACGAGATATGGATATCCTTCGTGCGCTATCGAAAACGCCGTTCCCTCTGGAATGACATCACCAGCAGATTCATGGCCGATGTAGGCAACACAACTTCTTGCATCTTCGTGCACACGAACCAAAAGCCCACTCCCGCGCCAAGCGCCCAGGTTGTTCCTAGGGCCGAGAGTGTATCTAATTCCGTCTTCTCTTACATCGGTGATAGCCACGGCGGCTCGCCTCCTGCCTTTTGACCCAGAGGCGAAGCGGGCGCCGTAGACGGGTCAGCAGGCGGGACGCATTCTTATTGCCACGCCATCTCCTTCAATTTGCGGGGGCCGTCGAATAGAAGAGGCGCTTACCGTCCGCGCCCTTCAGGGCCTCGGCGGTGCGGCTCCAGTCGTCCACGTTCCGGAAATTGTACCGGAAGTCGAACTCGCCCAAATACCGCTTCAGGTGCTGCTTGCTGACCGCCTGATAGGTGCCGTTGATGCCCCTTTTCAGGATGGAGAAGTAATTCTCCACGGTGTTCGTGTGGTAGAAGCCGCCGCGCACATACTCGTCAATCGAGTGGTTCACGGAGCCGTGGCCCTGATACTCACGACCGACCTTGCGATAGACCGGGCTCTCGTCCGTCATCAGGAACGAGTCACGGCTGGCCTGCGTCACCAGAATTTCGCGGACCGTCTTTGATGTCACGTTCGGGACATGTTGGCTGCGCACCTTGCCGTCACGCTCGACCAGAGCGACAACCGCTTCCTTCTTCGGCGGCTCCTTGAACGCGCGGTTCTTGGCCTTGCCGCCAACGTAAGTCTCGTCGGCTTCCACAACCTTGTTGGAACCGCCCATATCAGCGGCTTTCCCTTCACGCATGGCCTCGCGCAAGCGATGCGCCATGAACCATGCGGTCTTGTACGTCACGCCGATCATGCGGTGTAGCTGATGGGCCGAGAAACCCTTCTTCGAACCGCAAAGCAGGTAAGAGGCCAGCAGCCACTTGTTCAGCGCGATCTTGCTGCGCTCGAAAACGGTGCCGACCGTCACGGAGAACTGACCACGACAGGAGCGGCACTTGTAGAGGCCCGGACGATGCGCTTTGCCCCTCAGGGCCGCGATCTCTTCCGCCTCTCCGCAGTGCGGGCAAACCGGGCCATTCGGCCACCGGACAGACTCCAGATATTCACGCGCTGCTTGCGCATCCTGAAAGACCGGGTTGGTAAGATCGACTGCGGACATTTCTCTTCTCCATCTGACACTTAGTCAAATGGTGGCGAGTCGATGGTTTGTCAAGTATATAGTCGCCAATACATCGAGGCAGTCGCTAAAAATATTTGCAAGATATTCGAGTTTGTTTTGCGGTGCGTTTTGATTTTTTAATGCGTACTTATTTAAAAATTCTGACATTGGCCGTGAATACGAGGCGCGATTCTCAAATAATGCAAAGAAACGCAATATTAATTCTTGATCTTTTAAGCGTTTGCTGGGTTTTCCAAATATATTTCTCCAATTTATGTAAGTATTAATATTTTTTAATTCATCGATTAGGCTTCCATGATAAACCGCTATCCTCATTTCTTGGTCGTATAGTTTTCTGCCGCCACAGTTTAGTCGCTCAAATATGTGATACAGACTTGTATCGTCTTCTGGTGGTGATGATTGTTTGACGGTTGTGGCGTGTATTATTGCTGTGTCTAGTTTGTTTCGAGATTCCTCGTCTAAGGTCTTGTATGTTTTTCCTTCGTACGCGGGTTGCACTTTGCTAAGAGAAAAAACCCTTCGTCGTTGTTCGTTGGGTTTCGGATCGAAGTACCCGTCGTAAAAAAATAGTAAAGTTTTAAGTCTTTGTTGTCCATCAATGACTAATTGTTTCCCTGTATTGGGTTCGACAGCCAAAAAAATGCCAGGAACAGGCAATCCTAAAAGTAATGATTCAATGAATCGAGAGGCTTCTGGGAGTCTCCATACATAATCTCTTTGAAATTCTGGTATCTTTATGCTTCCTCTCCTTAGGCGGCTGACAATACCTTCAACTTCCGGGTCCGAGCCAAAGCTTGACACGTCATAAGATACGATTGGGGTTGATTCTTCATCTGGGTCGGTGTCGCCTTCGACAACCTCATCAGGTTCTTCTGACTCTGAATCTTCTATTCCGTAGTCTGACATGATGCTGATCTTCGAGGTTCCGCATAGAATAAGTGCGCGTGCATATAGCTTCTAAATTGTGCGGCATCGGTGCGGTGTAATTCAAGCTTGTTTGGCTGATTTTCAGAGTTTGACGTGATTGGATATGGCTTGCCCCGACATGGGGAGCGCTTTTTTGTTCGAGCCGCTGTGCTGTGACCCGAGATCAAATCTGAGTCCATCTCGCCGCCGCCCTTGCCCTATGAGAAGCCGGGTCCCGGCTCTCCGTCCGGGATGACGACTGTGTGGGGGACGGCCGCCGGGCGCGATCCTACCCCCGCCGCCGTCTCCGCCGTCCGCCGCCTTCGCCGTCCGCGCCTGTCAGGCTCCGCGGCTCCGGCAGCGTCACCGCCGCGCGCAGCCTTGCGTAGGGATCCGTCTTGTGCGGCAGCGCCATGGCGCCGACGAAATGTTCCTGGAAGCGCGGCTCGACCGCGGTCTCCACCTTCTCGATGGTGCGCACCACCCATTCGATCTCGCGCCGCGCCTGGCCGTTCAGCAGCGCGATGCGGGCGCCGGTGCCGGCGGCGTTGCCGACCGAGGTGACGTTTTCCAGCGTGCAGTCCGGGATCATGCCGAGGACCATGGCGTATTTCGGGTCGATATGGCTGCCGAAGGCGCCGGCGAGAACCACGCGGTCGACCGCGTCGACGCCGCGGCGGTCCATCAGCAGGCGGGCGCCGGCATAGAGTGCGGCCTTGGCGAGCTGGATCGAACGCACATCGGTCTGGGTCACCGAGACGGTCTCCGAGAGCCGGTAGGAGAAGGTGCGGCCGTCGGCATAGACGCGCTCCGACTTCGCCGACAGGGCGCCGTCGATCATGCCGTCGGTGGTGATCATGCCGGCGATGAACATCTCGCCGATCGCCTCGATGATGCCGGAGCCGCAGATCCCGCTGATGCCGCCGATCTCCTCGGCGGTCGCCTCGAAATCCTCCTCGTCGGACCAGCGGTCGCTGCCGATGATCTGGAAGCTGGGCTCCAGCGTGGCGGGATCGATCCGCACGCGCTCGATGGCGCCCGGCGCGGCGCGCTGCCCGGACGAGATCTGCGCCCCCTCGAAGGCGGGGCCCGTGGGGCTCGAGCAGGCGAGCAGGTGGTCGCGGTTGCCGAGCACGATCTCGGCATTGGTGCCGACATCGACGATCAGGGTGATCTCGTCGTTCTTGTAGGGGGTCTCGGAGAGCACCACGGCGGCGGTGTCGGCGCCGACATGGCCGGCGATGCAGGGCAGGGCATAGACCCGCGCGCCCGGATGCAGGTAGAGGTCGAGTTCCGAGGCGCTGAGCTCCACGGCGGTGTCGATGGTGAGCGCGAAGGGCGCGCCGCCGAGCTCCGTCGGGTCGATGCCGAGCATCAGGTGATGCATCACCGGGTTGCCGACGAAGACCAGCTCGACGATCTCGTCCGAGCCGGCGGAGATCTCGGCCGCGGTCTGGGTCGCGAGGAAGTTCACCGCCTCGCGCACGACGCGGGTCATCTCCTCCTCGCCGCCGGGGTTCATCATCACGTAGGAGACCCGGCTCATCAGGTCCTCGCCGAAGCGGATCTGCGGGTTCATGGTGCCGGCCGAGGCGAGCACCCGGCCGGTCGCGAGATCGCAGAGATGGCCGGACATGGTGGTCGAGCCGATATCGACGGCGAGGCCGTAGATCCGGTCGCGGAAGCCGGGCCAGACGCCGGTGACGCGGTTGCCCTCGCGCAGCGCGACGGTGACCTTCCACTGGCCCTCGCGCAGCGCCTTCTGCAGCGTGGTCAGCACGGCATGGTCGCAGGAGATGTCGTCGGCGATGCCCCAGTTCGGCCATTGCTCGCGCAGGCTCTCGCAGAGCCGGCGGAAATCGCTCGACTGGTCGTGCAGGTCGGGCTCGCGGACCTCGACATAATGCAGGTGGGTGACCGGCCGGATCTCGATGTCGCGCACCTCGGCGCGCTTGCGCACGACCTGGCGGTGGACCTGGCTTTCCGGCGGGATGTCGATGACGCAGTTGGCGAGCACCTGCGCGTTGCAGCCAAGCCGTCGCTTCGGCTTCAGGCCGCGCTTCTCGGCATAGCGCTGCTCGGATTTCGTCGCCGGGCTGATCGCCTCGGCCCGCGAGGTGATCTGGAACTTGGCGAACTCGCCCTCGGAGAGCTGGATCTGGCAGCGCCCGCACATCGAACGGCCGCCGCAGACCGAATCGAGATCGACCCCGAGCGCGCGCGCCGCGTCCAGCACGGTGGTGCCGGGCGGCACGAAGCCGCGCCGCCCTGACGGCGTGAAGACCACATAGACGTCTTCGGGTGCGTCTGCGGAGGTGTCGGCGGCTGGGTCGGCTTCTGACATGAGCCCTCCTCTGCGGGATCAGGCCCGGCGGCGCCGGCGTTCGCGGGCGCCGCGGGCGCCGACCACCTCGCCCTCCGCCGGCGCTTCGCGGAAGCGCCGGATCCAGCGGCGGCATTCCGGATCGTGCCCCATCATCACGTCGGCGCCGAGCACCGCGCCCATCTCTTCGGCGTGGAGCGGGTTCATGATCGCGGAGGTCATGCCGGCATGGATCGCCATCGAGAGGAAGGCGGCGTTCATGGCGTGCCGGTTCGGCAGGCCGAAGGAGATGTTGGAGGCGCCGCAGGTGGTGTTCACCTTGAGCTCGTTGCGCAGCCGCGCGATCAGATCGAAGGCGGAGCGTCCGGCGAGGTTGATCGCCCCGACCGGCATGATCAGCGGGTCGACCACGATATCCTCGCGCGGGATGCCGTAATCGGCGGCGTGCTCGACGATCTTCTTCGCCACCTCGAAGCGCACGTCCGGGTCCTCCGAGATCCCGGTCTCGTCGTTCGAGATCGCGACCACGGCGGCGCCGTACTTCTTCACCAGCGGCAGCACGCTCTCGAGCCGCTCCTCCTCGCCGGTAACGGAATTGACCAGTGCCTTGCCCCGGTAGACCGAGAGCCCGGCCTCGAGCGCCGCGACGATCGAACTGTCGATCGAGAGCGGCAGGTCGGTCAGCGACTGCACCAGCTTGATCGACTCGGCGAGGATCGCCGGTTCGTCCGCCAGCGGGATGCCCGCATTGACGTCCAGCATGGTGGCCCCGGCCGCGGCCTGGGCGAGGGCGTCGGCCTCCACGCGGCTGTAGTCGCCCGCCGCCATCTCGGCCGCGAGCAGCTTGCGGCCGGTCGGATTGATGCGCTCGCCGATGACGCAGAAGGGGCGCTCGAAACCGATCACGATTTCTTTCGTCGCCGAGCTGATGACGGTGTCGGTCATTCCGCTTTGTCTCCCTGGAAGAGGCCGAGGATTCTGGTCACGAGGCCGCCGCCGCGCCCGGCGCCAAAGGGGCGGTCTCGAAGCCTCCCCTGCCGTCGAGCGCGAAGGCGCCGGCCTGGACCTGGTCGATCCAGTCGACGGTCTTTGCGAGACCACCGAAGGGATAGAAATGCAGGTGCCTGATCAGGCAGTCGGGATCGGCCTGGATGCCGTCGGCGAGCCCGACCAGCAGCCGGTCCGGCGCCTGTACGGTCAGGAGCCGGGCGATGTTCCGCGTCTGCCGGGTCAGCACCCGCATCGAGGGGCCGATGCCGGAGACCTGGGCGAATTTCAGCAGCGTCTTCAGCGTCGCGAGGCCGGGCACGCCGATATGGATCGGCAGCGCGTTGCCGGCGGCCCGGATCGTCTTCTCCCATTTCAGGATGGCGCCCGCATCGAAGCAGAACTGGGTCTCGATATAGGTCTCGATGCCGGTATCCTTCGCCCAGGCGTTCTTGGCCTTGAGCGCCCCGGCGAGACCGGCCCCGGAAATGTCGGGTGAGCCTTCCGGATGGCCGGCGACGCCGACCTTGCGGATCCCGGCGGCCTCGAGCCGGCCGCTCTTCAGCACGTCCATGGTCTCGGAGAAGGCGCCGGCCGGCCGGTCGACTCCGCCGCCGATCACCAGGACCTCGGTGACGGCGGCCTCGCCGACCAGGCCGTCGAGATAGCGCGCGAGCTCGTCCGCGCCCGAGAGGCTGCGGGCGGCGATATGCGGCACCGGCTCCATGCCCTCGGCGCGCAGGCGCTTCGCGACGGCAATGGTGTCGGAGAGATCGGAGCCGGGAAGCTGGGTCACGTTGACGATCGTGCCGGCGGGAAGCAGCGCGGCAAAATCGTCGACCCTGGCGGCCGAACCGGGCGTGGTCTCGACAGAGAAGCCCCGGATCAGGGCCTGGATATCCGACATGCCAGCGGCCATCGCGCTCTCCTCAATATCGGCATCGCGCAGGATCGCGCTTTTCTCCGATGTAAGGCGAGTGAAGGCGTCCGGATGGCTGACGCGCGTCACAACTTCTCTCAATTGCGACACGCGGCGAAAATCCGTCATTTTCCCGCCTTGTCCCGGCAGGACGACCCGCGCTTCACCGCCGCATTGCCAGCGGCGTCCTGTAAGGAGATCATCTGGCGAATGGACAAGCCCCAATGTCGGACATCTCCGCGATGAGCGTCTTCCCGGTCAAACTGCTGCTGCGCGCGAAGACGGACAGCGGCCTGCCGCTCGGCGTGGCCGCCTTGCTCGGGCTCTTGGCCGCCAATTCGCCCTTCGCCGCGACCTATGACGCATTCCTCGCCCTGCCGGTGATGATCACCGTCGGATCGGCCGAGATCGGTCACGATCTCCGCTTCTGGATCAATGACGGCCTGATGACCGTCTTCTTCTTCCTGATCGGGCTCGAAGTGAAACGGGCCTACGCGCACGGCACGCTGGCGCATCGCAAGCAGGCGGCGCTGCCGGTGCTGGCGGCGCTCGGCGGCGTCGTTGTTCCGGCACTGATATTCCTCGCCGTCAACAGCGCCGCGCTCAACGGGGAGGCGCCGAAAGTGCTGCGCGGCTGGGCAGTCCCGACTGCGACCGACATCGCCTTCGCGCTCGCCGTCCTCGCCCTGTTCCGCGGCCGGGCGGCTTCGGCCCTGAAGCTCTTCCTGATGGCGCTGGCGATCGCCGACGACCTGATCGCGGTGCTGATCGTCGCCGTCTTCTATACCGGGACCATGGCGCCGGCGCCGTTCGTCGCCATCCTGGCCGGCGTCTCGGTCCTTCTGGCGCTGCACCGGTTCCGGGTCTCGGCCGCGGTGCCCTATCTGCTGACCGGAATCGGGCTCTGGGTCGCCCTGCTGTCGGCCGGCCTGCATCCGACTGTGGCGGGGGTGATGACGGCGCTCGCCATCCCGGCGGATCCGCACCGGCACCGGCGCCGTGCCCTGCTGAGCCGGATGTACGAGGCGGTGCACGACAACGTGACATTCTTCGTCCTGCCGCTTTTCGCCTTCGCCAATGCGGGGCTGCCGCTTGCCGCCTTCGCCGATGCCGGGCCATGGAACAGCGTCGCGCTCGGAGTCTTTCTCGGTCTCGTGGTCGGCAAGCCGCTCGGCGTCTTTGCCGCCGCTCTGATCGCGGTGGAGAGCGGCCTCGCGAAGCTGCCGGAGCATGTCAGCCGGTCCCAGCTCTTCGGCTGCTCGCTGCTCGCCGGAATCGGCTTCACCATGAGCCTCTTCATCGGTGGCCTCGCCTTCGGCACGGGCATGCACGAAACCGCATCCCGGGGCGGTGTCTTCGCCGGATCGCTGGTCTCGGCGCTTCTGGGCTATCTGGTGTTGAGGCGGGTACTCGCGGCGCCGGGAGCGGCGCCGCGCCGGACCTGACGCGTGGAGTCCGGCCCGCGTCCCGGAACCTGCGGCGCGGGATCAGTCCTGGGCGAGGAACTGTCCTTCGCCGCGGGCGACCGCGATACGCTGCTGCAGGGCCGGAAGGGAGGCGGCGAAGCGCTTCAGATCCTGACCGTCCAGCTTCTCCCCTGCCGGCAGCTTCACGCTCATCGGATTGCGCTGCCTGCCGTTCTCCAGCACTTCGTAATGCAGGTGCGGGCCGGTCGAGCGACCGGTGGAACCGATATAGCCGATGATCTGGCCCTGCTTCACCCGGTCGCCGCGCTTCAGGCCGCGCTTGTAGCCGGACATGTGCGCATAGGCGGTCTTGTAGGTGCTGTTGTGGCGCAGGCGGATATATTTGCCGTAGCCGCCCTTGCGGCCGATGAAGTCGACCACGCCGTCACCCGCGGCCATGATCGGAGTGCCGCTCGGAGCGGCGAAGTCCACCCCGCGATGCATCTTGGTATAGCCGAGGATCGGGTGCTTGCGCTTGCCGTATCCGGAAGAGAGCCGGGCGCCGTTGACCGGAGTGCGCATCAGCGTCTTGCGCACCGACTGGCCCTTGGCATTGAAGTAGTCGGTGACCCCGCTCTTCGGCGTATACTGATAATAGGCGAGTTCCTTGCCGGAGAGAGTCATCGCCGCGTAGCGGATCTCGCCAACGCGCACCACGGTCCCCTCGTCGGTCGCATGCTCGTCGTAGAGAACCTCGAAGCTGTCGCCGGGCTGTATGTCACGCTGGAAATCGACGTCGAAGCTGAAGATCCGGATCATGTCGTGCAGGACGGCAGCAGGGATATCGGCGTCGACCGCGGCCTCGTAGAGGCTGCTCCTGATGGTTCCCGCACCGAACCCGTCGGCGCGCTTCAGCGCCTTCTCCTTGACTTCCGCCTTGTAGGCGCCCTCGTCGGTCAGGCGGACCTGGATGCTGCGTGCCGGATCGGCCTTGAAGGTGAGCGAGACCAGGTTCGGACCGGCTTCCTCGGCTCCGCCGTCGACCAGCGACAGCTCAAAGAGCTGGCCGATCTGCATCCGCCGGGGATCGTAAACCTCGGTCAGTGCCGTGATCGCCGCATGGGCATCGCGCCGGTCGATGTCGTTGCGGGTCAGCAGTTTCATCAACGTGTCGCCGCGCTCCACCGTGACCGCCTTGGTCTGGACCGAGGCGGGAGAACCGCCGGGCGCGCTGATCGAAAAGGCATTGGCCTCGCCGATCAGGGCCGGCACCGCGCTCGATGCGTCGGCCGTCGTCGGATCTGAATCAGGGCCGCCGATGGTGCCGAGAAGCGCGGACACGGTAATGCCGGCAAGAAGAACGGAGCCGAGAACGCCGGCGGTAACGGCCGAACGTGAGCGAACCCGGTGAATCATGAAAGCGACCCCAAAAAACACGCTATTTCCGCCGATCTTGTTGCGAGGCGATTGTGAAGTCAAGATTTAGTGCAATTGAATCAGTCGTATGGTGATGCAAACTTAAAGCGAAAAATTAAACCGACAGGACCAGTTTCGCTGATCCGGGGCGGCACTCGCAACCGAGCTTCGTGCCGGCGCATTCTGGCACTCGGCCATATCTCTGTCAGCGGAGGAGAAGAAGGGGCCTGATCGCGGCATTGTCCCGAACCGGTGACCCGTGCCCGGTCCGCCTGCCGATCGGACGGACGGTCGGTATGACGAGAGGCGCCCGCCCTGTATAAGTCGCGAGGTATTAGCCGCGCGGGCGGGGAGCGGTGCAA